>DAIUFU010000147.1:0-5031 GCA_036844405.1 Burkholderiaceae bacterium
TCGTCCAGTGACGGAATCGAGATCTCGATGTCCGTGATGTCCTGACGCGGCTCGGAATCGAGCACCAGCGGGAGGATGATCACGGCAGCAATGCCGAGCACGATCGCACCGACCAGCCGGCGACGCGCGCGCTTTTTCTGTGCAAGTGCGGGATCCGCCGCCACGGAAGATTCACGTCGTGCCATACATGCCGCACACGCCCGAGCAGATTCCATGCGCCTCGCGCACGGCACCGACCGCCGCGCAGAGTGCGCTCCGAACCGGTCCCCCTTCAGCGGCTACGCCGCGACGACGCTTCGGCTCGGGCACGACTGGCAAGGATGTCCGCAACGGTAAGGAAGGATCCGAAGACGATGATTCTATCATTCGTCCTCGCATGCGCGCAGGCGGCGATCAGGGCCGCAGTCGGGTCGGGATGGCATTCGATCTCCACCGGAGCCTCGCGTTTGCCCGTGGAGCCGCCGGTAGTCGCGGCTGCATGTTCCGCGGTGTCTTCACCGACATCGCTCCCGCGCGCGGCCGCCTCGACGGCGTCGGCGTCGGCATCGGCGTCCACGACGATTTCGTCCGCACCCTCCTGGCCATCATCGGCCATGCCGGCAACACCAATGCCGGCATGACGCAGCCGTTCGGCAATCCACTGCGCACTGGCGCCGCGCGGCCCCGGCAGATCGGCCAGATACCAGCGCTGGAAGCGGTCGCGCACGGTCTCGATCATGCCGTCGATGTCCTTGTCGCGCAGCGCACCGAAGACGGCAAAGCAGCGTCCGGTACTTTCGTCCATCGCGTCGAGATTGGTCGCCAGATGGGCGACGGCGTGCGGATTGTGCGCGACGTCGAGCACGATCGTCGGCACACCCGGCAGCACCTGCAGCCGGCCCGGCAGCTCGACCAGGGCCAGGCCCTGGCGCACCGCCTGCTGGGTCACCGGAATACGCAGGCGCATCGCTTCGAGCGCCGCCAGCACTCCCGAGGCATTGAGCAGCTGGTTCGCTCCGCGCAGCGCCGGATAGGCCAGTGAGCTGCGCCGCTGCACGCGACCACGATACGACCACTGCTGCATGTCGCCGACATAGCGGAAATCGCGTCCGCACAGCCACAGATCGGCACCGATCTTCTCCGCGTATTCGACCAGCGTCGCCGGTGCAAGCGGATCGCTGCAGATCGCCGGTCGCCCGGGTCGGAAGATGTGCGCCTTTTCGAGCGCGATCTGCTCGCGCGTGTCGCCAAGCCAGGACGCATGATCGATATCGATGCTGGTGACGATGGCGCAGTCGGCATCGATCAGGTTGACCGCATCCAGGCGTCCGCCCAGGCCCACCTCGAGAATCACCGCATCGAGCCGCTGCTGTGCGAACACGTGCAGCGCCGCCAGCGTCGAGAATTCGAAATAGGTCAGCGGCGTGTCCGCCCGCGCCGCCTCGACGGCCTCGAAGGCGGCAACGATGACTTCATCGGACGCCTCGGCGCCATTGACGCGGATGCGCTCGTTGAAGCGCAGCAGATGC
Source organism: Burkholderiaceae bacterium (assembly GCA_036844405.1). GTDB lineage: Bacteria > Pseudomonadota > Gammaproteobacteria > Burkholderiales > Burkholderiaceae_E > Zeimonas. The sequence continues at coordinate 1,509 of DAIUFU010000147.1, forward strand.
GGCGAGGTGTAGAGCCCGACGCGATAGCCGCCCGAGATCAGGATCGCTTCGAGCATCATGCAGCTCGAACCCTTGCCATTGGTGCCGGCCACCGTGAAGACGATGCCGGATGGTGTCAGGGCCATGCGCTGCGCGACGGCACGCACGCGCTCCAGGCCGAGCGCAATCGATTCCGGATGCAGCGTCTCGATGCGTTCGAGCCATTCGGCCAGCGTGCCCGGCATCAGGCGCTCTCCGGGGCCGGACGCTTGCCGAGGATGGCCAGCAGATGCGCGATTTCGTCGCGCATCCGGCGCCGGTCGACGATGCAGTCGATCGCCCCTTTTTCCAGCAGGAATTCGGCGCGCTGGAACCCTTCCGGCAGCTTGGCGCGTACCGTCTGCTCGATCACCCGCGGCCCGGCAAAACCGATCAGTGCGCGCGGCTCGGCAATGACGACGTCGCCCAGGAATGCAAAGCTTGCCGACACTCCGCCCATCGTCGGATCGGTGAGCACCGACAGATACGGCAGCTTCCTGGCGGCCAGACGCGCCAGGACCGCCGTCGTCTTGGCCATCTGCATCAGCGACAACATCCCTTCCTGCATGCGTGCGCCCCCGGACGCGGCGATCGACACGAACGGCACGTGACGCTCGATGGCCGCCTGCACGCCGCGCACGAAGCGCTCGCCCACGACCGATCCCATCGAACCGCCCATGAAATCGAACTCGAAACAGGCGACGACGAGCGGTATCGACCTGACCGAACCGCTCAGCACGACCAGCGCATCGGTCTCCGAAGTCGCTTCGGCCGCTTCGCGCAGGCGCTCCGGATACTTGCGGCTGTCCTTGAACCGGAGCGCATCGATCGGCAGCACGTCCTGGCCGATTTCACTGCGTCCATCCGGATCGAGCAGCAGATCGAGACGCCGGCGCGCCGACAGGCGCATGTGGTGTCCGCACTTCGGACAGACGTTCAGATTCGCTTCGAGATCGGCCGAATAGAGCACGGCATCGCACGACGGGCACTTGACCCAGACGCCCTCGGGCACCCTCTTTCCGCTCCCGCCCGAGCGCTTGATCCGCGGCGGCAGCAACTTGTCCAGCCAGGTCATGACGATGCCTCCGTGGCTGATCCGGGCGCGCACGTGGCCGGCATCACGCCGGCCGCATCGACCGCGGTGTCCGGCCCTTCGTCCAGCGCCGCGCGGATGGCCGCGATGAAGCGGCGGGCACGCGGTGCCGCCTGTCCGGACGGCTCCTCGGCCAGCACCTCGATCAGGCGCGTACCGATGATCACGGCATCGGCGTTCTGTGCGACTGCGTGTGCGGTCGCGCCATCGCGAATGCCGAATCCGACCCCGACGGGCAGTCCGGCACGCGCGCGGATGGCCGCGATGCGCCCGGCGACGGCAGCGGCATCGAGCCGGCCACCGGTCGTGCCGGTCATCGAGACGCAATAGACGTAGCCGCTGGCCATGGCCAGCACCTGGTCGATGCGCGCATCGGTCGACGTCGGTGCGATCAGGAAGATCGTGTCGATGCCCCGGCCGCGGGCCAGTGCAACGAAATCACTGCTTTCCTCCGGCGGATAATCGACCACGAGCACCCCATCGACACCGGCATCGGCGGCGTGTTCGACGAACGCCGGCACGCCGAAGCGTTCGAGCGGATTCGCATAGCTCATCAGCACGAGCGGCGTGTGCACATCGTCGCGCCGGAAGGCGCGCACGATATCGAGCACCTGACGCAGGCCGACGCCGTGCGCGATCGCCTGCTCGCCGGCACGCTGGATCACCGGGCCGTCGGCAACCGGGTCCGAGAACGGCACGCCCAGTTCGATGATGTCGGCCCCCCCTTCGACCAGGGCGCGCAGCACGGCCTGCGCCAGCTCCGGGTGCGGGAATCCGGCGGTGACATATGGAATCAACGCCTTGCGCCCGCTGGCTGCAAGGCGGGCGAAGACAGAAGCGAGACGGTTCATTCGATCACGATACCGGCGCGCTGCGCCACGGTGTGCATGTCCTTGTCGCCACGGCCCGACAGGTTGACGAGAATCACGGCATCCGCGGGCATCGTCGGCGCTGCTCTGGCCGCCCAGGCCAGCGCGTGGCTGGATTCCAGCGCCGGCACGATGCCCTCGATGCGGCAGCAGTCGTGAAACGCCGCCAGCGCCTCGTCATCGTCGACGACGACGTAGCGCGCGCGGCCGCTGTCGCGCAGCCAGGCGTGCTCCGGACCGACGCCGGGATAATCGAGGCCGGCCGACACCGAGTGCGTATCGAGGATCTGTCCGTTTTCGTCCTGCAGCAGCAGTGTGCGGTTGCCGTGCAGGACGCCGGCGACGCCGGCTGTGAGCGAGGCGGCATGACGTCCGCTGGCCAGGCCCTCGCCGCCGGCCTCGACGCCGACCAGTTGCACGGCCTCGTCATCGAGATACGGATGGAAGATGCCGATCGCATTGGAGCCGCCGCCGACGCAGGCGACGATGACGTCTGGCTGGCGACCCGCCTGCTGCGGCATCTGCTGCCGGCATTCGCGACCGATCACCGACTGGAAATCGCGCACCATGACCGGATACGGATGCGGCCCAGCGACTGTGCCGATGATGTAGAACGTGTCGTCCACGTTGGCGACCCAGTCGCGCATCGCCTCGTTCAGCGCATCCTTGAGCGTGCGCGAGCCGCTGTGCACGGCGACGACCTCCGCGCCCAGCAGGCGCATCCGGTAGACGTTCTGCTTCTGGCGCGCGACATCGTCGGCACCCATGTAGACGACGCAGCGCATGCCGTGCCGCGCGGCCACCGTCGCCGTGGCAACGCCGTGCTGGCCGGCACCGGTTTCCGCGATTACCCGCGTCTTGCCCATGCGCGCCGCCAGCAGCGCCTGGCCGACGGTATTGTTGATCTTGTGCGCCCCGGTGTGGTTCAGGTCTTCGCGCTTGAACCAGATCTGGGCGCCGCCGAGCCGCTGCGACCAGCGCCGGGCGTGATAGACCGGCGACGGCCGGCCAACGAAATGACTGAGTTCGTCCTCGAAGGCGGCGACGAAAGCCGGTTCGTTGCGATGGTGCTGCCAGGCTTCGTGCAGTTCGTCGAGCGCATGCACCAGCGTTTCGGCAACGAACCGGCCGCCATAGGGACCGAAATGGCCCGTTGCATCAGGAAGGTCACAAGGTTTCATGGATTCCGGTCGGCACTGAGCACCTCGGCCATGAACCGCTCCATGCGCTGCACGGACTTGCGGCGCGGCTGGCCACGGACCGTGCCGTCAGCCGCATCGGCCTGGATGCCGGTAGAGACGTCGACGCCGTCCGGGCGCACCTGCATGATCGCCGCAGCGACATTGTCGGGGGCAAGTCCGCCCGACAACATGATCGGTCGGGTACGCCGGGCCGGAATCATCGACCAGTCGAAGGCCACGCCACTGCCGCCCCAGGCGGGACTGAAGGAGTCGAGCAACAAGGCCTCGGCGCGTTCAAAAGCAAGGAACGATTCTAGCAAATCGTCCGCGTGGCGCATGCGCACCGCACGCCACCAGCGCAG
>DAIUFU010000148.1:0-4988 GCA_036844405.1 Burkholderiaceae bacterium
GCCCCGGCAGCATCGATGGCGTCGATGGCGTCGTCCCGGCGGCAAAGGTCTCCGCGCGATCGAGTCCGGGCGCCTCACGATCGCGCCTGGAGAGAATCGGCGTGCGGCCCTCCAGCGGCCAGTGGATGCCGATGGCCGGGCAATCCCAGCGCAGCGCGCGTTCTGCTGCCGGCAGACGCGGGGCCGTCAGCGAGTACGAGACCAGGGACTCGGTGCGCGCGAGGAAGCCGTGGGCGAAGCCGGGTGGCACCCACAGCAGCGGCAGTGTCGACGCGTCGAGATCGAAGCCGAAACTGCAGCCGAAATCCGCCGAATCCCGGCGCAGGTCGACGATGGCATCAAAAATGCGCCCCTGCACGACGAGCACGAGCTTGCCCTGCGGCCGGGTGATCTGGTAGTGCAGGCCGCGCAGAACGCCCGGCCGGCTGCTGGTGAGGTTCTGCTGCACGATCGACGCCCCGTCGCCGGCCTGTTCGCGCAGGACGTGCGCAAGAAACGTCTCGGCCAGCCAGCCGCGCTCGTCTTCGTGCCGCACGGCTTCGAACAGCGCCCAGCCGGCACGGTGGGTACGCCGCGGGATCATGTTGTCTGCATTTGTCCTTCGGCCAGACGGGCGCGTACGGTCTGGTGCAGGCCCTCGTCCAGGCCGGTGGCCGGTGCCCAGCCGGAGGCCGCGCGCAGCCGGCGATCGTCCAGTGCGTAGCGCAGATCGTGCCCCGGACGGTCCGCGACGAAACGGATGCGCTCGCCGTCGACGGCCTGCAGCGGGGGCTGCCGGTGCCCGGTGCCGACCACGGTAGCGCCCGCAGAGATCACGCGATCGGGCACCTCGCGATCGAAGATCCCGATCAGACGCTCGACGAGCGCCCGATTGGTCATCGCCTGTCCGCCGGCGACATGGTACGACTGGCCGGGTCGCCCATGTTGCAGCACGGCGTGCAGGGCGGCAACGTGATCATCCACGTACAGCCAGTCGCGCACGGCGCGGCCGTCGCCATAGAGCGGTACCGGCTCGCCGGCCAGCAGGCGTTCGAGCGCCAGCGGAATCAGCTTTTCCGGATACTGGCCCGGCCCGTAGGTGTTCGCGGCACGCGTGATCAGCACCGGCAGGCCATGAGTCGCATGAAAGGCCGAGACGAAGTGATCCGCCGCCGCCTTGGAAGCCGAATACGGATTGCGCGGCCGGTAGGGCGCGTTCTCGTCACAGGGAGGTTCGTCCGTCGCCAGCGAACCGAAGACCTCGTCGGTCGAGCAGTGCAGAAAGCGAAAGCGTGCGGCTTCCGGCGGCGCCAGCGTGGCCAGCCAGGCGCGCGTGGCCTGCAGCAGCACGAGCGTGCCGATCGTGTTCGTCTGCGCGAAGACCGTGGCGTCTTCGATCGAGCGGTCGACGTGCGTTTCGGCGGCCAGGTGCACGATGGCGCGTGGCCGGTATTCGGCCAGGATCGAAGCGACGAGCGTGCGATCGCCGATGTCGCCGTGAATGAAATGGTAGCGCGGGTCGTCGCTGATCGGCGCCAGTGCCTGCGGACGCGCGGCGTAGGTGAGGGCGTCGAGGTTGATCAGTTCTTCCCTGCGATGCTGCACGCAGTCGAGGACGAAACGGGTGCCGATGAAGCCGCAGCCGCCGGTGACGAAAATCATGGCGGAAGAATACCGGAGAAGCGCCCGCACCGGCGTCGGAGAAGCGGTCGGGAAACGCTGAAGAAAAACACAGGAGGACACCCGGGGAAGGTGGGTAGACGGATGCCGCGAATCGGGGAAGCAGTGTAGGCTGCGGCTGATTCACACATTGACCGGTTTCCCGCCCTGGAGGAAGCGTTTCGCGCGGCATGGCTCGCTGGCTCTATTCGATCATCTGGTATCTGGCAGTGCCGGGCCTCATCCTCCATCTGCTGTGGAAGTCGCGTCGTCTGCCGGCGTATCGCCGCCATCTCGGCGAACGGCTGGGCCGCCACCCCGTGCGCACCGGTACGAGGCCGCTGATCTGGGTGCATGCGGTGTCCGTCGGGGAGACCCGCGCCGCCCAGCCCCTGATCGAAGCGCTGCTCGCCCGCCGCCCGGATGCCGATGTGCTGATCACGCACGGTACGCCGACCGGGCGCGACACCAGCGCCGCGCTCTTTGCCAACGCGCGCGTGCGACGTGCCTACCTGCCCTGGGATTGCCCGGGTGCGATCCGGCGTTTCCTGCGCGCCTGGCGCCCGTCGGTCGGTCTGCTGGTCGAGACCGAGCTGTGGCCGAATCTGGTGGCGCAGTGCCGGCGCCGGGGGGTGCCGCTGGCGCTGGTCAATGCGCGTCTGTCCGAGCGCTCGTGCCGCAAGGGAGAACGCTGGGCGCGGCTGATCGTGCCGGCGCTGGCCGGACTCGATCTGGTGCTGGCGCAATCGGAGGACGATGCGGCACGCCTGGCGCGCCTCGGACGCAGCGGCGTGCCGGTGCTGGGCAATCTGAAATTCGACGTCGCTCCTGCTCCGGCACAGGAGGCGCTGGGCCATCAGTGGCGGCTGGACTGGCTGGCCTGTCGGCGCGATCGGGGGCAGGCGCGTGCCTGCGTGCTGGCGGCGAGCACGCGCGAGGGCGAGGAGGAATCGATCCTCGATGCCTGGCACGAGGCGCTGCGCGTGCGTGGCTGGCTGTCGGCGACAGCTGTGTCACCCCTGCTGGTGGTCGTGCCGCGCCATCCGCAGCGCTTCGACGCCGTGGCTGCGGCGATTGCGGCGCGCGGCTGGCGCTCGATGCGCCGCAGCCGGATCGCGGCCGGACGCATCTGCGATGCCCAGGTCATTCTCGGCGATTCGATGGGCGAGATGGCGGCCTGGTACGCGCTGGCCGACGTCGCGATCATTGGCGGCTCGCTGCTGCCGCATGGCGGCCAGAACCTGATCGAAGCGTGCGCCGCCGGCGTGCCGGTGATCGTCGGACCACATACATTCAATTTCGCCGATGCGACAGCGCTTGCCATCGAGGCCGACGCCGCCGTGCGCGTCGCCGATGCGGCGGCGGCGATCGATGCAGCGCTGTCGATTGTCACGGACGCGCATCGCCTGCAGACGATGAGTGATTGCGCACTGGCCTTCACCGCGCGCCACCGCGGCGCAACGGACCGGACCCTGGCGGCGATCGAACCGTTGCTGCCAGCGACGGTCTGAGCGCCCTTCTACCGCCCGGACTTCCGGGGTCCGGCTGCCGACGGTGCGGCGGGCGATGATGGTGCGCCGAACAGCGCCGGAACGGCGGATGCCGCCGCCGGATGCGGTGTCGCCGCAGCCGCCGGATCGTCGGTGAGCAGGGTGTTGACGGCGGTGACGTCCTCTTCGCCGAGAATGCCGGCGGCCGACTTCAACATCAGTCCGTTGACGATGACGTCGTAGCGCGCGCGTGCCAGATCACGCTCGGTGCTGAAGAGCTGCTGCTGCGCATTGAGCACGTCGATATTGATGCGCACGCCGACCTGATAGCCGAGCAGGTTCGATTCCAGCGCGAGCTGGCTCGAGCGCTGTGCCGCCTTCAATGCCTCGACCTGTGCCAGCGTACTGTTGACGCCCAGCCAGGCCTGACGCGTCGCCTGTTCGATGTCGCGTTGCGTCGTCTCCAGATCGAAGCGCGAGCGCTCGAACAGGGCTGCGGCTTCGCGCATGCCGGCCTCGATGCCGCCGCCGGTATACAGCGGGATCGACAATTGCACGCCGACGCTGGTCGTGTTGGTGCGCAGCCCGACGGCGCTCATCGCCGCATTCTCGTTGCGTGCGATCGAGCCGACCAGGTCGACGCTGGGGTAGCGGGTGTAGCGTCGGCGATCGATTTCCCGGCGGGCGATCTCGACGTTCAGCTGCTGCTGCCGGACGGCCGGACTGGCGTCGATCGCCTGTCGCACCCAGTCATTCTCGTTCTGTGGCGCGGGCGCCTGCAGATGCACGTCGGCGCGCAGACGATCGAGGGTGTCGACCGGTCGGCCGATCAACTGGGTGAGCAGCGCACGCTGGATTTCGAGCGTGTTGCGCGCCGCGATTTCCTGGGCATCGGCCAGATCGAAACGCGCCTGCGCCTCCTGCTGATCGGTGATGGTGGCCGTGCCGACTTCGAAGTTGCGCCGGGCCGATTCGAGCTGCTCGGCGATCGCGCGCTTCTGCGCCTGGATCGTCTCCAGGCTGTCCTGCGCCGACAGCACGTCGAAATAGGTTCGTGCCAGGCGCAGGATCAGATCCTGTTGCGCCAGCGTGTAGGCGGCTTCGGCGGCGGTTGTCGCCAGCCGGCTTTGCTCCAGCACTTCTTTTTCCGGCAGACCGAGCAGCGGCATCGACAGCTGGACGGCGTACGCGCGCGAGGTGAAGTCCTGGCTCGAGCCGATGTTCGGATCGGCATGGATGCGGTTCACGCCGGCGCTGGCGCCGATCGCCGGCAGCAGTTGCGAGCGCGCCTGCGGAACCCGCTCACGGGTGGCATCGAGTTGCGCGCGCGCCGATGCCAGGCGGCTGTCGTTGGCCAGGGCATCCTGCCAGGCCTGCGCGAGATCGAGAGCAAAAGATGGACCGGCGGACAGTGCCAGCCAGAGGCCGGCCAGCGTGCCGGCCAGAATGCGCACACGGCGCGAAAGTCCGTGTGGCTGCGGACGGGCCGTAACCGTCACGCGGGGGGCGGTCCGCCTTTCCTGCCTTGCCTGACTTTCCTGTCTTTGTTCACAGACGGAAGCGGTCCCGCTGTGGAAATTCGTGCAGCGCGGGCGCTGCCGTTTCGAACAGTTTTTCACTGGAGAATTCCCTTTCGCCCGTACGCGTGATGCGTTCGGCACTCATGAGCGGATACTCGCCGACGATGCCGATCAGGCGTCCATGCAGGTTCAGGCGCTGCAGCAGCGTTTCCGGCACGAACTGCACCGAGCCCGACAGGACGATCAGATCGAAGGTGTCCGCGGCCGCTGCCACCAGCCCGTTGCAGTGCTTGACGCTGACGTTGGCCGCGCGGGCGCGCTCCAGGTTGGCCCGGGCGAA
>DAIUFU010000149.1:0-2569 GCA_036844405.1 Burkholderiaceae bacterium
GACGTCGACCTGACGGTCTTCGGTCCGCGCATCGAGTCACGCACCCGCAGCACGCAGGCAGCGAAAAACGGCTTCGAGCCGTCCGGGGACCGGTGAATCGATCCATCCGGCGCGGCAAACCCGCCGGCCGGCCGGCGAGACCAGGAGTCGGGGCCGATCGTGTCGCCGCTTCTCAGGGTAATCCCAGGGCTTCGGCTCCCGACCGTTTCCTGCCCTTGCCGGGCGCCGATGTTTATACTCCGGCGAGATCCGCTCTCCCTCCCGGATCCATGACTCCCTGCTGCTTTCCGTGATCCGGCCCACCTCCCTTCCTGCCTTTCTTCTTCTCGTTCTGATCCTGTGCGTGGCCATCGCCGGACCCGTGCCCGTCCGGGCGCAGGCATCCGCGCCGGCGCAGGTCCGCATACCGTCACCGGGGAAAGCGAAGGTGCCGGCACCGACGCCGGCGTCGACATCGCCGCCGGCACCGGCACCGGCACCGGCACCGATCAGCCTGACGGTGTCGAACTGGTTGCCGGCTACGCACGTCCTGTCGCACGCGCTGACCGAATGGTGCGAGCAGATCGCGCTGGCGACGTCGGAGCGCGTGGTCTGCAATCTGCTGCCGAAGCCGGTCTCGCCGCCGCCCGGCACGTTCGATGCCGTGCGCGAAGGGCTGGCCGACGTCTCGTATTCGGTACATGCCTACACGCCCGGGCGCTATGTATTGACGCAGCTGGCCGAACTGCCGTTTTCCGGCGAATCGGCCGAAGCGAATTCGGTCGCCTTCCAGCGGGTGTTCACCCGTCATTTCGCCCGTCTGAACGAGCATCGTGGTCTGAAAGTGATCGCCGTCTTCACGCACGGGCCCGGCCAGCTGTACACGCGCCGCAAGCCGGTGGCATCACTGGAGGACTTCCACGGACTGAAACTGCGCGGCGACGGCGGCATCGTCGCCAGCGTCGGCAAGGCAGTTGAAGCCAACGTCGTGCTCGAACCGTCGGCGGCCGTGCCGGACATGCTCGCCGCCGACACGCTCGATGGCCTGTTCGGACCGGCCGAGACGGTCTGGTCGCTGCGCCTGGAAAAACTCGTGCGCTACCGCACCGTCTTCCCCGGCGGCCTGTACAACACGAGCTTTGCCTTCGTCATGAATCAGGCGACCTGGGATCGCATCGATCCCGCCGACCAGGTGATCATCGGCCGCCTGTCGGGCGAACACGCGGCACGGATGTTCGGACGGGCCTGGGACGACGCCGACCGGCGTGCGCTCGCCATCATGCAGGTCAACGAGATCCAGGCGATGGTCGCCGATCCGGCCTTCGTGCGCGCCGTACGCGCGCGCCTGGCGCCGATCGAGGCGAAATGGGTCGCCGATGCCCGCGCGCGTGGCCTCGATCAGCCGGAGCGCGTGCTGCGCGAATTCCACCGTGAGCTTGCGCGCGCGCAGTGACCGGCGGGCGAGCACGGCGCTCCATCGCGGCACGGATGGCGCGGCGAGTGTATAATCCGCGCTCTTCGGGGCGGTAGCTCAGCTGGGAGAGCGTCGCGTTCGCAATGCGAAGGTCGGGAGTTCGATCCTCCTCCGCTCCACCATCGATCCAATGAAATCAGGCACTTAGGTGCCTGTTTTTCATTTACCCAACGGACTACCCAACGAAACGGGAACCGGTGGCGGCCTGCGGTTTCAGACGGTTGGCGGCCTGCTGACTGGCGCCGCCGCCAATCTCGCCGGGCACAAAAAACGCCCGAAGGCGGCCAGGTGCGCCGCAGCGGCAGCGTCAGCCAGCGTCCACAAGCTCGGGGTATCCAAGTTCGTCGAGCGCCGCGCGCAGATCGTCGCCCTCAAGCTCGCGAGTCAATGCGCGGCCGCGCGCTACCAGAAGCCCCAGAAGCGCCCAGAAGCGCCGACCGTGCGGAGATGGATGCCAAGCACCACCACGCCGTTTTTAGCGCCTTGCAGCCCCTGCGGCGTGCCGTGTCCGGGTCGCACTATCACCAGAAAGAATTGGACGATTGCCGTCTGTATGACGCACGACCGCGCGTTGCATGAACGAGCGCAGAGCGTCAAATTCAGATCAGTGATGGTTCGCCTCGGCCACGGCCACAAAAAAACCTCCCGAAGGCGGCCCGGTGCGCGTCGCTCGCTTCATCCTGCCGGGTTTTGCTCATGGAACGCCTCGCCCAGCTCGCTCAGTGCTTCAGTCGACAGCGCGCTCCAGTCTGGCGGATACGTCAGCGCGTCCACTTCGGCCAGCGTGGCAGCGGACAGCCTCGACAGATCGATCTGCGGATGCGTCTGCCGCCTTGCCTCCAGCGCCACCAGACGCTGATGCAATGCAGATCGTGTCGCGCTCACTGCCTGCCCTCGAGTCGCGCCACGTGCGCCACGCCGCCCGGGCCGGCCGCCTTGTCGGTGCCTGACGCCTGACAGTCGCCCTCCGGGTAGAAGCGCCACAGCTCGCTCGCGCCGCTGTGCACGTCGCGATAAAAGTCTGCCAGCGTGCGCCTGGTGCCCGACGGGTGCTGCGCCTCCAGCGCCTCGATACGTTTGCGCAGTGCGCCCCTCATCGCCCGGCCTCCAGCGCCG
>DAIUFU010000149.1:2608-4929 GCA_036844405.1 Burkholderiaceae bacterium
ACCAGTTGCGCCGCAGTGTCGGGCGACAGGTTGCCCCCTGCCGCCGGCGTCAGGATCGCTTGCGCGCGCTCTGTGAGGCTTCCAGCAGCCATGCCGGGCACCTCGACGGTTTGCGCCTCGCTCTTGAGCGCCGGCAGGCAGCGCTCGAGCAGCAGCCGGCACGCCTGCACGTCGCCGGCGAGCGCCTGCGCGGTCAGATTTTCGATGATCGCCGGCACGGCCTCGGCAATCTGCGCGCGCAGCCGGTTCGCTTCGCCGGCACGCCCGCCCGGGTTGCCGGATACGCCCTTGCGCCAGCGCCCGCCTTTGTCGCGCCCGGCTTGCTCCGGCTTGCTGTCAGGGTTCGCGGTGTCCGTCATGTCGTGTTCCTCGAGAATTGCCCGCACGTCCGCCAGTCATCATCGGGCAGCGCGTGCATGAAGCCGTACACGATCGGCAGATCGTCGCGCCCGGTGCAGTAGCCGCCGGACAGCCCCGGCCGCCGGAAATGCGCGCAGCGCCGGCAGGATTGAATGCGCCGGTGCATGTCCTCGATCAGCCAGCGCACGCCATCGGGATCGAGCGCGAAGGCACTGCGCAGCGCCGCGATGTCGTCGTCGTCATACAGGCCGGCTTCGGCGCACGCATCGGCCAGCGTCCGCAGATCGCCGGGCAGCGGTACGGCCGACGGTTCGGGCATCGGCTCCGCCGCGAGCGCGTCAGGGTAGGCCGCGAGCACTTCGGCATGGTTGCGCTCCGGTGCGAACGCCACGGCCACCGGCTCCAGGTCGGGGAAGTGCAGCAGCCAGCAGGTCGCACGTTCAATCGTGTTTTCAGGAAAGGCCGCAGCGGTGCCACTGCCAAAACCGACGAAACCCTCTTGCGATTTCCCGGAAAGCCCTCCGGGTGCCACTGACGAAACCGACGAAACCGGGGTTTCGGCAGTTTTGTCAGTAGGGGCAGGGGCGCTTTTCTGAAAATGCGCTCTCGCTCGGGCAGTCCAGCCGGTCATCGTGCCGGCCCCCGCGACAGCTTCGGATTTATGCAGTACCGCGTCGTCGGCCGGCCCGGCCCATCATCTTCATAGCCCGCGACGTGCGCGTGTTCCTCGAGCAGATTTAGCGCGGCCTCGACGTCGGCCAGCGTCTTCAGCCCGGCCCAGCCCTTGCGATAAACATCGCGAACGGTGAAACCGTCGAGCAGCTTCCCGGTGGCGATCCGGTGCGCGAGTGTCTGCGCTGCTGTCACCTTCTGGTCGTCGAGCAGGCCGTAAACCCGGCGGGCATGGCCGGCGAGATATTCCGTCCAGGCCGCCGCGCGGATTGCCGCACCTTTGCCGACCGGGCCGATCCGCCCCTCTGCCAGATGGAGGATCAGCGCCAGCGCACAGAACAGCTTTTCGTACTTCGCGAAGTGCTGGCGCAGCAGTGCGGTTTCGGCAGCCGGAATCAGTCGATGATGCAGATCACGCGACCACGCGATGAAGATCTCCTGCGCCACATCATCGAAACCGAAATGCGGGATCTTCACGAAGTCGTCAGCGGGCGTCGCGCCATCCTGTACCGGATCGAACGCGGCCAGGCGCAGGAACATGTCCCGCACATGCTCGCGCGCACCCCTCACGGGGTAGCGGTCGCGCCATTGCCATTCGACCGGCTCCGGATACACCAGCATCTGAAACCGCTGGATCCGGCCGTCGTTGTCGTTCGACTCGACGATCGACGCGAGATAGCGCCCGAGCAGGTCCGGCTGTATCCCCCCGAAAACCGACAGATTCAACGTCGGGACGAAGAGTGACCCTCGACCGATGCGGTCGATCGCAAAAGATCCCGTGCCGTTCCAGCCCTCCAGGTAGAACGCCCGGTCGCCCTCACGGCCTTCACGCTCCCAGGACGACAGCAGGCCGACCAGCTCATCGCGGAAAACGAGCACTCCATCCGGGCACTTCGCGAGAATGTCGCCGATCTTTTCGACGGTGGCGTCGTTCGTGCGGAACCGCCGTGCGCGTGGTTCCTCGGGCGGAACCAGCGACTTCAGATCGTGAATCGCAGCGGCCATCGCTGCGGGATCTTCCGGTTTCCCATTTTCGCCGGCAGCCTTCTTCATGATGCTGGCGATCGCGGCTTCACGCGCTTTGTGCGCCGCCAGTTCGGCCCCGTATTCCGCCTTCCGATTTTTGAGCCGTTCGGCCTCTTCGGCCTCGAGCCGCTCGAGAAAGCGCAGCCCCTTATCGATGCCGGGCGACTTTTTCGATGCCGGATCCCCGACGACGCCCCCGAAGAGATTCGGCGTCGTGATCCAGTCGTCGCAGCGCTTCGGCTTGAGCGCGCATCGTGAGCCGA
>DAIUFU010000150.1:0-4901 GCA_036844405.1 Burkholderiaceae bacterium
CATCGATTTTCAGTTTGACGATTGTGCCCGATGGTTGCAGGAGCTTGATTTCGTACACGTACACGCCGTCGTCCCGTTCGAACTCAATCTTGACTGGCTCGCCCGGAAAATCACGCGCCACTTCGTCGAGCACCTGACGCAGCGGTCGCACCTCGCCGGCCAGCAGCGCACGCCGGGCTTCGTCGTGATCATCCTGTTCATCCGCACCACTGGCCAGAACGGCGGTTCGGGTGGACGCAAGTGCGAGCAGGGCAGCTGTCGCCGCACCGATCGCCAGGATCCTGCGTCGCGGTGCGGCAGTTTCCGGCCCGGCGCTGCGTCGGGAGGTGGAGTCCGCCGTACGCACTGCTCGCTGTTCCGTGGGTTGCATGCTCATCATCGGCCTTCCTGTGTCCGGGATGGACGCAAGTCCGTCCTTTACCGCCTCTTGTACGGCATGCTGGATGAACGGCAGATGAACCGTGCCCCTCGGTCCGGTCGCGATGTCACCCGTAGCGCGGGCGCGCTTCAGCGGGGGTCAGTTGTCCCGACGCGAGGTCCAGGGAGCAAAGGCAACCACGTACAGCACGATCAGGTTGATCATCGGCACGGGCATCAGCAGGCTCAGCCACCCGGAAAACCCCGACCGGGAAAATATTCGCATATAACTCTGCCGTGCGGACACCTCGCGTCCTACGGTCGGCGCCGGCGCATCAGCGTGTACAGCGAAGGCAGCAGATACGGCAGGGCGGGCAGCAGACTGAAGGCACGACGGCCCAGACGCGCCGCCGTCGCCGGTTGCCGGAGCGCGATCAGGCCGATAACGCCCGCGCCCAGTGCCACCCGGATCCAGTGTCGGCGCAGCGTTTGCCCGATTTCGTGTGCGGCGTCCGCGGCTTCGAACGCCGGCGCCAGCGCGGTCGCGCGCGCGGCCACGCGTGCGCGCAGGATCGACGAGCGCTGCAGCAGCCTTTGCTGGCGGTATCGGGTGCGTCGATGCATGGCGGGGGATCGAGCGCCTGGTCAGGGGCGCAGGGCATCGTGATCGCGGCGCAGTTCTTCGCGCGTGGCCGCAAGCAGCGCCAGGCCCGAGCGCAAGCGGTACCAGGCGAGCCAGGCGAAGAAGAGTCCGACGAGGCAGAACAGCGCGGCGGAAATGCCGAGGGCCAGCACCGGATGCGTCGACCACAGCAGCACGGTGATCAGCAGGGCGAAGAAGGCCAGCCCGAAGCTGATGAGCATGACCGCCGCCAGTGCGCTCGCCGCGATGCCGATCAGGCGCGCGGCATCATCGCGCGCTTCCAGCGTGGCCAGTTCGAGCCGGACCTGAAGCAGCTCGAGGACGTCGGCAAGCAGCGTTCGCGTGCGTGCCGCGAACCCGCGGGAACCGGCGGAGATCATCTGCGGCACCGTACGCGGTCGACCGCAGCACGTCTGTCATCGCGGCGGGGCGCGCCGGGACTGAAGCATGGACGCGCGTCTTCCTGTCGGCAGCCGCTCATGGAGCCGCTCGCATTCCCCGTCCGCGTATCAGCGGCGGTTGAGCAGGACACCCACCAGGACGCCGACTGCTGCCGCGATGCCCAGTGCGGACCACGGATTTTCGCGCACGTACTCGTCGGTCGCGGAGGCGGCCCGGTGGGCGCCCGCACGGGCACTTTCCTCGGCGTCGGACAGGCGGGCGCGTGCCGCGCGCAGGTTCTCCCGGATGCGCGTGCGGACCTCCTCGACGGCCGCACCCGTTTCCTTGGCGGTGGCGCCGATCAGGTCTTCGGCGTCCGCCATGATGCGCTGCAGGTCCTCCAGCAGCTCCTCACGGCTGCCCGCGCTGGTGGCGGCAGCGGATTTTCGTTTGGTGGCCATCTGATTTCTCCCGTGGTTCGTCGAGGGTGGAAAAAAGGACAGCATGCCGCGGAACACGTGATGAGGTCGGCCCCGTCCAGGGGTGCACCGGACTCGTCCGCACACGCTGCGCGACCGGACGCCCGCGGCACTGCAACGACGTCATCCATCACGGCAACGAATGCATTGCATCATAGCAGCCGGCTCCCCGGGACGCGGGCTGTACGCGGGTCCTTGCCGCGATGAATGCCGGATGAACGCGCTGTTCAGCCCGGGTTCATGGAACGGTTCCGATAATGGCCTCACGCCCGGCGCGGTGCCGGTGCAACGTATCTGGAGAGTCATCATCATGTCCATCATCCCTGCCACTACCCGCCGTGTCGTGCTGGCCGCCTGCGTCGGTACTGCGTTTACCCTTGGTATCGCGCGGGCACAGACCAGCCAGCCGGCATCGGCGCCGACAACGCCCGCCGCTGCGGCCGGCCCCGCCATGACCGGCACACCCGCCCCGGCTGCACCGCGACTGAACATCCGTGACATCTACGATCGTGTGGAAGCGGCCGGTTACGTAGACATCCGCGAGATCGAATTCGAGCGGGATCGTTCCGGCGGACATTACGAAGTGAAGGCCCGCAACGCGCGGGGCGAACGGGTGAAACTGCATGTCGATGCCGCTACCGGCGTGATCGAGCGCGAGCGCAGGCACGACTGAACGTATGAAGCAATCATCCCTGCCCGGGACCCTGGTGGCTGGCATGCACCTCCATTGGTGCCTGCTTCGGGCGACGAGGTCCGACGGCCGTCCCGCTCCGTCCGGATCGCGGCCCGTCTGGTGCAATATGCCCGTTCCTGCATCGATCGAGGGATCAGATCATGAAATACAGCTTCAGAGGCGATGTCGCCCTGGTTACCGGCGCTGGTTCCGGCATCGGTGAGGTCACTGCCATGCTGCTGGCGGCCAATGGCCTGAAAGTGGTTGCATCCGACCTGCAGCGCGAACCGGTCGATCGTGTCGTTGGCGCCATCGTGGCCGCCGGTGGCCAGGCAGTGGCACACGCCGGCGACGTGTCCCGGCCGGAAACAGCCGAATCGGCCGTCGCCTGCGCCATCGAGCACTATGGCGCATTGCACTTCGCGTTCAACAACGCCGGCATCGGCGGCACGCTGCAGCCCGCCGGCGAACTGTCCCCGGACGACTGGCGGCGCGTGATCGACATCAATCTGAGTGGCGTGCAATACGGACTGCGCTTCCAGATTCCGGCAATTCTCGCTGCCGGCGGCGGCGCCATCGTCAACATGTCGTCGATTCTGGGGCTGGTCGGCAATCCGTCCGCGCCGGCCTATGTCGCCGCCAAGCATGGCGTCACCGGGCTCACGCGTTCGGCGGCGCTGGCGTATTCGGCCCGCGGGATCCGGATCAACTCGATTCACCCCGGTTACGTGCAGACGCCGATCCTCGATGCGCTCGATGCGCTGACGCTGGAGGCGCTGGTCGGCCAGCATGCCATCGGCCGCCTCGGTCGACCCGAAGAAATCGCGCATGCCGTCGCCTTCCTGCTGTCGGACGGCGCCAGCTTCATGACCGGCAGCGCGCTGGTCGTGGACGGGGGCTATACGGCTGCGTAAGCGGTTCGGCAACTGTTGCGGTGCGCCTGCCGATCCCCGTACGCCTTCGGGAGTTCCGGATGGTCGCATCGCCAGCGGCCTTATGGTTCGCCTGTACGGGTGACGAACGACGGGGCAGACAATGTCCGCAAAGAGTGAGGCGCAGGAAGAGGCACGCGGATCGACGGCGCTGGTTCTGCAGGGGGGTGGGGCGCTGGGCGCCTACCAGGCAGGTGCGGTCGAAGCGCTTGCTGCCACGGCACGGCAACTGGACTGGGTCGCAGGCATTTCCATCGGCGCCGTCAACGCCGCCCTGATTGCCGGCAATCCGCCCGAGCAACGGATCTCGCGTCTGCGCTCCTTCTGGGAGCTCGTGAGCCTGCGCCTGCCCTGGCATCCGGCGCGCGATGCTCCCGAACCGGTGCGCATCTGGTGGGACAGCGCGATGGCCTGGTGGGGGTCGGCCGGTGGCGTTCCCGGGTTCTTTCATCCACGCCCCGTCTGGAACTGGTGGCCGCAGCCGCCGGCGAGCCTCTATGACACCAGCCCGCTGCGACAGACCCTGCTGGAAATGGTCGACTTCGATTACCTCAACGACGGGCCGATGCGTTTTTCGGTCGGGGCCGTCGATGTGCAAAGCGGCAACTTCACCTATTTCGACAATCGCATCGAGCGGATCGGCCCGGAACATGTGATGGCCAGTGGGGCGCTGCCGCCGGGCTTCGGCGCCGTGCGGATCGGCGAGCGCTGGTACTGGGACGGCGGCATGGTCTCCAACACGCCGCTGGGGTACGTCATGGACCATCTCGCGCACGATCGCGATGCGGTCGTGACAATCTTCCAGATCGATCTGTTCAACGCGCGCGGGAAACTGCCGGACAATCTGGGCGACACCCAGGAGCGCATGAAGGACATCCAGTATTCCAGCCGGACGCGCTTCATCAGTGATCTCGTGCGCGAGCGCCATGGCCTGCACCAGCGACTGCACCAGATGGCTGCGTTATTGCCCGCGCGCACCCGGAACAGCCCACAGGTGCGGGAGCTGCTGGCCGGTGCCCAGGATCCAGCCATCGATCTGGTGCACGTCATTCACCGCCGCAAGCCGTTCGAGACGCTGACCAAGGATTACGAGTTCTCGCATCTGTCGATGGATGAACACTGGGAGGCCGGGCGCGCCGACATGGATGCGTCGCTGGCGCTGCTGCGGCGGCAGAAGCCGCTGCAGCCGGGCGAGTTCCGGGTACTGGACCATCAGCCGGACCGGTCGATGGCGCGCCACCCCGGGAACCGTCGTCGCTCATGACCAGGGGCGTCCCACCAGTGCCGGGGGAACACCCGGCAGGTGCATGCCATGCAAAGCAGAAGGCCCTGTCCGCTTTCGCGTCCAGGGCCTTGATCTGCCGGCTGCCAATGCAACCCTTGACCTGGCTCCCCGACCTGGGCTCGAACCAGGGACCTGCGGATTAACAGTCCGT
>DAIUFU010000151.1:0-3014 GCA_036844405.1 Burkholderiaceae bacterium
CTGGCACCGGACGGCGGTCTGGTCGTGCCCGAGCACTATCCGCACGTCGATGCGACGACGCTGGCGCACTGGCGCACGCTGCCGTATGCGCAGCTCGCCTTCGAGATCCTGCGCCTGTACGCCACCGACATCCCGGCGGAGCCGCTGCGCGCTCTGTGCGAGCGCACCTACACCGCCGGCGTCTTCGGCAGCGACGAGATCACGCCGCTGGTCGAACTCGAGCCCGGGCTGGCGCTGCTGGCGCTGTCCAACGGCCCGACACTGGCCTTCAAGGACGTGGCGATGCAACTGCTCGGCGCGCTCTTCGAGTACGTGCTGCACGAGCAGGGCCGCGAGCTGAACATTCTCGGTGCCACTTCGGGCGACACCGGCAGCGCCGCCGAATATGCGATGCGCGGGCGCGAAGGCATCCGCGTCTTCATGCTGTCGCCGTACGGGCGCATGAGCGCGTTCCAGACGGCGCAGATGTATTCGCTGGCCGACGCCAACATCTTCAACATCGCCGTCGACGGCGTCTTCGACGAGTGCCAGGATCTGGTCAAGGCGGTCTCGCACGACCTCGAGTTCAAGCAGCGCCATGCGATCGGCACGGTGAATTCGATCAACTGGGCGCGCGTCGCGGCGCAGATCGTCTATTACTTCAAGGGCTATTTCGCCGCCACGCGCTCGAATGACGAGCGGGTGTCGTTCACCGTGCCGTCGGGCAATTTCGGCAATGTGCTCGCCGGTCACATCGCGCGCCAGATGGGGCTGCCGGTGTCGCGCCTGGTCGTGGCGACCAACGAGAACGACGTGCTCGACGAGTTCCTGCGCACCGGCTGCTATCGCCCGCGTGCGGCACGCGAGACGCATCACACCAGCAGCCCGTCGATGGATATCTCGAAGGCGTCGAATTTCGAGCGCTTCGTCTTCGATCTGGCCGGGCGCGATCCGGCGCGCGTGCGCGCGCTGTGGGCGCAGCTCGAGCGCGACGGCTCGTTCGACATCAGCGGCAGTCCGGAAGCGCAGGCGCTGCCGGGCTACCGTTTCGGTTCCGGCAGCAGCACGCACGCCGATCGTCTGGCCACGATCCGCGCCGTGCACGAGCGCCACGGCGTGCTCGTCGACCCGCATACGGCCGACGGCCTGCACGTGGCGCCCGCCTGGCGCGAGCCGGGCGTGCCGATGATCTGCCTGGAGACGGCGCAGCCGGCGAAGTTCGCGGCAACGATCCAGGAGGCGCTCGGCATCGACCCGCCGCGTCCGGCCGGCTACGAGAACATCGAGGCGCTGCCGCAGCACGTGCGGCGCATGCCGGCCGACGTTGGCCAGTTGAAGGACTTCATCCACGCGACCTGCACGCCGACCGAGATGGCCGGCGCTGCCGTGCGTCCGGCGTGAGGCAGCGCGCGCGGCAACGAGCGGGTGCAGGCGGCACCGGCCGGGGTGGCTGGCGCCGTGACCACCGGCCCCCGAGCGGTGGCAAAGGCTGCTTCGATAGCCGCTTCGATGGTTGGCCCGTGTTCCCGGACCGGGCCGGCAATGACCCCGTCGCGGGCGTTTGCCGCAACCAGCGGTTATCCTCGACGCCGTGATGAACGTTTTCGGATTCGCCGGCTATTCGGGTTCGGGCAAGACGACGCTGATCGAGCAGTTGATCCCGCGTCTCATCCGGCGCGGTCTGCGCGTGTCGCTGATCAAGCACGCGCATCATCTGTTCGACATCGACAAGCCGGGCAAGGATTCGTATCGCCACCGCGAAGCTGGTGCCAGCGAGGTGCTGATCACCTCCGGGCAGCGCTGGGTGCTGATGCACGAGTTGCGCGACGAGCCGGAGCCGTCGCTCGAAGAACAGCTGCGGCTGTTCTCGCCATGCGATCTGGTGCTCGTCGAGGGCTACAAGTTCGCCGCCATCCCGAAGCTCGAGGTCTACCGGCCGGCGCTCGGCAAGGATCCGCTGCATCTGCGCGACCCCGACATCGTCGCCGTCGCCAGCGATGCACCGGTGCAGACGGCATTGCCGCAGCTCGATCTCAACGATCCGGAAGCAATCACCGATTTCATTGTCGAGTATCGTGAAACCGCACGTCTGCGCGGTGGTGAAACCGCACGTCTGCGCGGTGGTGAAGCCGCGCGTCTGCGTGGTGGCGAAGCCGCACGTCAGCGTAACGGTGACGTCGCCCGCACGGGCCACGAGACGCCGGCGGAGCGCGCGCCTGCCGATACGGCGCGCGGGCAGGTCTGACGGGGGTGAACATGAAAAGGCCGTTGCAGCCATTCGATGACGCGCTGGCGGCGCTGCTCGTGCAGGCCGGACCGGTCGTGCCGGCGGAGACGGTCGACACGCTCGCCGCCGACGGCCGTGTGCTGGCTGCCGACGTACGCTCGGATCTGAACGTGCCGTCGCACGACAATTCGCAGATGGACGGCTATGCGGTGCGTTGTGCTGATCTGGCCGGCCTGGCCGACACGACCGCCGGGCAGCCGGTGCGCCTGCGCGTCACGCAGCGCATTCCGGCCGGCCACGTCGGGCAGGCGCTGGCCGCCGGCGAGGCGGCGCGCATCTTCACCGGCGCCCGGGTGCCGGACGGTGCGGATGCCATCGTCATGCAGGAAGAGGCACAGGTCGAGGGCGATGAAGTCGTCTTCACCGCCTGTCCGTCGGCCGGCCAGTGGATCCGCCGCGTCGGCGAGGACATCCGTGCCGGCCACGTGATCCTGCCGGCCGGCACGCGCCTGACGCCGCAGGCCTGCGGCCTGGCAGCGTCGGTCGGGCTGGCGCGGCTGGACGTGCGCCGGCGCGTGCGTGTGGCCTGCTTCTTTACCGGCGACGAACTGACGATGCCGGGCGAGCCGCTGCGCGATGGCGCGATCTACAACAGCAACCGTTTTGTGCTCGTCGCGCTGCTGCGCCGGCTCGGCTGCGAAGTCACCGATCTGGGCAACATCCCTGATTCGCTGGCGGCCACGCGCGAGGCGCTGCGCCGGGCGGCGCGCGACTGCGACCTGATCGTCACCTCGGGCGGCGTCTCGGT
>DAIUFU010000151.1:3114-4883 GCA_036844405.1 Burkholderiaceae bacterium
GCACTTCATCGGCCTGCCCGGCAACCCGGTCTCGAGCCTGGTCACTTTCCTGATGCTCGTGCGCCCGTTCGTGCTGCGCCTGCAGGGCGTGGATGACGTCGCGCCGCGCGCCATCCCGATGCGCGCCGATTTCGACTGGCCGCGCCCCGATCGCCGGCGCGAGTTCCTGCGCGTGCGCGTGAACGGGGAGGGCGGGCTCGCGCAGTTCGTCAATCAGGGGTCGGCGGTGCTGACGTCGACGGTGTGGGGCGACGGTCTGGTGGATAATCCTCCGGAGCATCCGGTACGCGCCGGCGATGTGGTGCACTACCTGCCGTTCGCCGCGCTTCTGAATTGAGTGGATGCGGGTCGGCTGTGCGTTCGGGCGTGCCACCGGGCGGAGCGGCCCGGTGAAGCGCGAGCCGGGAAAACGGGCAGTGCCGCAGAAAATGGTGCCGATGAGCACCGATGAGCACCGATGACAACGATCACGATCCTGTATTTTGCCGCGCTGCGCGAGGCGCTGGGCACCGAGCGCGAGACGGTCGAGCTGCCGGCGCAGGTCGGCAACGCCGGCCAGTTGCGCGACTGGCTGCGCGCGCGCGGCGACGTCTGGGCGGCGGCGCTGGCACCGGAGCGGGCGGTGCGCGTGGCCGTCGACCAGGCGATGGCCGGGCCGGACACACCGCTGCGGCCCGGTGCCGAAGTAGCGTTTTTCCCGCCGGTGACGGGTGGATGACCGCAAGCAGTCAGGGCTGGCCAACCGTTTACAGTCACGAGTGACCAGCCATTTCCGCTCGCGGGCGCAGGCGGCACTGGAGTCGGTGCGCGCCGCCCGCTGCTGGAGCGGAACAGATCGGGAGGTCCGGACGATGACGGTACGCGTACAGACGGCCGATTTCGACGTCGGCGCCGAAATCGATGCGCTGCGCGCGGGCCGGCTGCAGGTCGGCGCGGTCGTCACCTTCGTCGGCACCGTGCGCGACATCAACGAAGGCGCCGGCATCGAGACGATGACGCTCGAGCACTACCCGGGCATGACCGAACGTGCGCTCGAAGACATCTGCGCACAGGCGCGCGGCCGCTGGGATATCGACGACACGCTCGTCATTCACCGTCACGGCCCGCTCGATCCGGGCGACCGCATCGTGCTTGTTGCCGTCACGTCGGCGCACCGCGGCGAAGCCTTTCGTGCCTGCGAGTTCATCATCGATTACCTGAAGACGCAGGCGCCGTTCTGGAAAAAGGAAGCAACGCCGCACGGCGAGCGCTGGGTCGATGCGCGCGAGGCCGATGACGACGCGGCCGCGCGCTGGGGATGAGCACGCCGCATTTCAGTCTGTTCGGGTTCATCGCCGTCGGCCTTGGCGCCGTGCTCGGCGCCTGGCTGCGCTGGGCGCTCGGCCTGTGGCTGAACGCGAGCGCGCACATGGTGCCGGTGGGAACGCTGCTGGCCAACGTCGCCGGCGGCTTCCTGATTGGCCTGGCCGTCGCCTGGTTCGCGCGCAATCCGCAACTGGCGCCCGAATGGCGCCTGTTCGCGATCACCGGTTTTCTCGGTGCGCTGACGACGTTCTCGACCTTCTCGATCGAGTCGTTCGGCTTGATCGAGCGCGCCGCTTTCGGCTGGGCGATTGCCCACACGGCGCTGCACGTGACCGGCTCGCTGGCCGCCGCGGCGATCGGCTACTGGCTCGGTGCGCGCCCGGGCTGGGGGATCACCTGAGGGGTCACACTCAGCGCCCGAGCAACTGTTGCACCACCGTCTGCGCCTCGTCGAGATTGCGCAC
>DAIUFU010000152.1:0-4805 GCA_036844405.1 Burkholderiaceae bacterium
CCGGCCTGCTCGAAACGGATCTGCGCGCGGGCATCGCTGCCGCTGCCTTCGAGCGCGACGACCACTCCCGGGCCAAAACGTGCATGGGCGACGTTCTGCCCGATGCGAAATCCGCTGCCGTTGCCGCCGGCGGCCGCTGAAGCCGGAAGCCGGGCTCCCGTGCGCAGGCCCGCCGGACTCCCGTGCCCGTGTCCGTTCATGCCGGACAGCGCCGGATCGAATGCCGACTCATGCGCCGACCCCCGCTTCGGCGCCGGGACGCCCAGCCATTTCAACAGGCCGGCCGGCAATTCGTCGATGAAGCGCGAGCGCAGGTTGTAGCGCGTATGCCCGTAGAGCATCCGCGTCTGCGCAAACGACAGGTACAGGCGCTGGCGGGCACGCGTGATGGCCACGTACATCAGCCGGCGTTCTTCTTCGAGCCCACGCGCTTCGAGGCTCGAATTCTCGTGCGGGAACAGGCCCTCTTCCAGACCGGTGAGGAACACGGCATCGAATTCCAGGCCCTTGGCCGAATGCACGGTCATCATCTGGACGGCGTCGGTGCCTTCGGCCGCCTGGTTGTCGCCGGCTTCGAGCGATGCGTGCGCAAGAAACGTGGCCAGCGGAGTCTCGGGCACGGCGTCGGGCAACGCAAAGGCATCGTCCTCCGGCAGGGTTTCGATCGCCGCGGCCGCATTGACCAGTTCGCGCAGGTTCTCGATGCGCTCGCGGCCCTCGCGTTCGGTCTCGTAGTGGGCGATCAGGCCGCTGGCCTCGATCACGTGCGCAACCATTGCCGGCAGATCGTGGCCCTGCACCTCGGCGCGCATGCGTGCGAGCAACTGCGCGAAGGTGGCCACCCGGGTGCCGCCCGCTCCGGTCAATGCGGCGGCCGAGCCGTGCAGGCTGGTGCCGCGCCGGCGCGCCTCGTCCTGCAGCGCTTCGAGCGTGCGTGCGCCGATACCGCGCGCCGGGAAATTGGCCACGCGCAGGAAAGCGCCGTCGTCGTCGGGATTGTCGAGCAGCCGCAGATAGGCCAGTGCGTGCTTGATCTCGGCACGCTCGAAGAAACGCAGCCCGCCATAGACCCGGTAGGGCACGCCGGCCGAGAACAGCGCATGCTCGAGCACGCGCGACTGCGCGTTCGAGCGATACAGGACGGCGATGTCGCTGCGCATCCAGCCCTCGGCGACCAGCGCGGCGATTTCGTCGACCAGCCATTGCGCCTCGCGCGTGTCGCTGAGCGCCTCGACCACGCGCACCGGTTCGCCGGCACCGGCGTCGGTCCACAGATTCTTGCCCAGGCGGGCGCTGTTGTGCGCGATCAGCGCGTTGGCGCAGTCGAGGATATTGCCGTGCGACCGGTAATTCTGTTCGAGACGCACCAGATTGCGCACCTGGAATTCGCGCTCGAATGTCGTCATGTTGGCGACGCGCGCGCCGCGGAACGAATAGATGCTCTGGTCATCGTCGCCGACGGCGAACACCACCGAGTGCTCACCGGCGAACAGCTTCAGCCATTCGTACTGCAGCGCGTTGGTATCCTGGAATTCGTCGACCAGGATGTGCCGGAAACGGTTGCGGTAATGCTCGCGCAGCGGCGCATTGCGCTCGAGCAGTTCGTGACTGCGCAGCAGCAGTTCGGCGAAATCGACGACGCCTTCGCGCTGGCACTGCTCGTCATAGGCCGCGTACAGTTCGACCATCCGGCGCGTGTGATCGTCGAAGGCCTCGACGGCACCGGCGCGCCGGCCCTCGTCCTTGGCCGCATTGATGAAATGCTGCACCGCGCGCGGCTGGAAGCGGTCCTCGTCGACGCCGAGCGTGCGCAGCAGCCGCTTGATCGCCGCCAGCTGGTCCTGCGAATCGAGGATCTGGAAGCCTTGGGGCAGCCTGGCGTCGCGGTGATGCGCGCGCAGCAGGCGGTTGGCCAGGCCGTGGAACGTGCCGATCCACATGCCGCGCGGCTCGATCGGCAGCATCGCCGACAGCCGGGTGCGCATCTCGCGCGCCGCCTTGTTGGTGAAGGTGACGGCAAGCACGCCATGCGCGCCCACCTGGCCGGTACTGATCAGCCAGGCGATGCGTGTCGTCAGCACGCGCGTCTTGCCGCTGCCGGCACCCGCCAGCACGAGCACATGCCCGGGCACGAGCGTCACCGCTTCGCACTGGCGCTCGTTCAGATGGGCAAGAAAACCGGAAGCCGGTCGATCGGTCATGGGAAGCGCTGTCCGGCTCGGGGTGTCCACCCGGCCCGCAGCGGATGCGATCGGACGCATCCGCCATCTGCGGACGCCGGGGCATGGAAACGCGGCGCCCGCAGCCTGGCGCGTGGGCGTCGCAGGCGGCTCAACGGCGGCCGGTCTTGCGCGTACGCTGCGACCAGACGGGCTGGCGCGGAGCCAGTGCGCCGTGGCGGATCTCCACACAGCGGGTTTCACGACGCGCCGCGGCGGAGGTCTCGTCGGCCTGCGGCTCGGCGCCCCGGCTGACGCAGACGATGCGATGGCTCTGCACGCCGAAACTCTCGAGCAACGTCGCGACCGCCTGCGTACGGTCCATGCTCAGGCGCACGGCCGATTCGACGCCATCCACCGGATTCGATTGCCCGGAAACGATCAGGCTCCCGCTGGTCGCCCGATTGAAACGCAGGGCCTGTTCCCGAATGAGCCCGACGTACTCGTCACCGATGCTGTGGGAATTCACGTCGAAATAGACACGTACCGTCGTCTCGGCATTTTCTGCCGGCATGGCAGCCTTGCGACGGGCAGCCTGACCGGACCGGGCACTCTGGCCGGCAGACGAAACGGTTGCGGACGAAACACGGGATTCTGACTGCAATGCGCTCTCCTCCTGGACAATTCGGGATGCCGGCAGGCAGTCGGGCATTGCGCCCGTCCACCGGCAAGGGCAAGTCCGCACCAGTGGCGGCGCGACTTGGATGGGGAACGGGATGACTGCCATTTTAGCAAAATTCGCCTGAAACCAGTGCGCGCCGCTTTCCCGAAGCCCGGGCGCGACGGCCGCAGCCGCGTCAGAAGCTCCCGCCGGACGGCCCATCAGGTGTTCCCTCGAGCGGAACCTCAAGGGGAACCTCAGGCAGCCCGTCGATTTGGCAGCCCGTCGACTTCCAGGACACCCTGTGCGGTGACCAGCAGCGCCGGCACTGCGCATGCCCCGGACACGATGCGGGCAAGACCACGAAAGGCCAGATCCGCTACCTGCACGCGCCGCACGGGCACCGTGCGCTGGCGCGCGGCGTAGCGGCCCTTGTCGTCGAATGCTTCCAGGAAAGCGGTCGCATCGAAGCCACTGCCGATTCCGTCGAACACCCCGCCGGTGAGCCAGAGGCCGCCGTCGATGCCAAAGGCCAGGCACAGATCGCCGGCGAACGATCCCAGCAGACGCGAGAACCAGCGTGCGGTTTCCAGTGCCACCGGATCACCGGCACTCACGAGGGCCGATATCTGCGCCGCCGGCGGCATTGTCGTGTCGACTTGCGTCCCGTGTGCACGCCCGCCGTCCGCTTGCGCTGCCTCCTGCGCGAGCCGTGACTGCCAGGCATGCAACAGCGACAGCCCGTTGCCACTGAGAATGCGCTCCCACGACACTCTGGACCAGCGCTGCAGCGCCAGATCACGCAGGCCATCCAGCGCTGCCTCCGAGGCGGCAAAACCCATGTGCCCGGCTTCGCTGGCGAGCACCCGTTCCCGTGTGCTGCCGACACCGAACAGCGCCGCCGCCCCCAGGCCGGTTCCCGGGCCGATCAGCAGCCAGTGTCCGGCCAGGCCCGGCGCGGCGCGCACGACGCCAGCCTCGTCGCCGACCAGCGCCGGCAGCCCGGCTGCCGCGCCCGCGAAGTCGTTGACCAGCAGCAGCGTATCCAGCCCCGTGGCCGCGTGCAGGTCGCGCGCATCGAACGTCCAGTGACGATTCGTCATCCGGATCCGGGTATCGCGCAACTGGGTCGCGATGGCGATGGCCGCTCTGGGCACCCGCGTCGGCAGACTGCGTTGATATGCCTCCAGGGCAGCACCGAACGAGTCGAAGCGGTCCGCCGGCCAGCGGGCCACCGGTCCGGTACCGATACCCGGGCGCCAATGAGCGAAACGCGCCCATGTGCCGCCGATGTCCTCAAAAATCCTGCCCTCTGCGGACCCCTCTCCCGAGCCTGCGTTCCTGTTCATGCGTCCGGACTATAGCCCGACACCCGAAACCCGGAATCCCGGGCCTGGTACTGCGGCCCGATCCTCTTGATATCCGACAATGCATTGCACGGAGGGTGCCTCCTACAGTAACGGCGGTCGACCGTACCTTCCGGACACGATCGATTCCCTTTCCCGGACCCGCCGATCCGGCGAGCCTGACGTCCACCGAGTCGTGCCCCCAGAGCCAGACGATCGATGTCCCCCGTCCCCAGCCGACCCGCAGAGCGCGCGCCCGGCCGCCTGGCGCTGGGCGACGCTGTTCGAGGATCCGCACCGCATCGCATTTCTCACCGCGATGACAGCGCTCGTCGGCGCCTCGGTCTGGTGGACGGTGATCCTGATGCTGCGTGCATTCGGCCCGTCGCCCGCGCCGTTCGTCGTCGCGCCGGGCCTGGCGCACGCCTTCGTGATGACCGGATCATTCATGCCGATGTTTTTCGCCGGCTTCCTGTACACGGTCGGTCCACGCTGGCTGCGCGTGCCGCCCGTCGACGGGCGGGCACTGCTGCGGCCGGCCCTCATCTGGCTGGCCGGCTGGATCCTCTTCGTGGCCGGTGCGCAGACGGGGTTCGAACTGGCCGCGGCCGGCCTGCTGCTGGTCACGCTCGCCTGGTC
>DAIUFU010000153.1:0-4508 GCA_036844405.1 Burkholderiaceae bacterium
GACTCCGTGCGCTTCGGCTATGCGTCGCGAACCATCCTGCACGACGTCAGCATGCGCTTCGAGCGCGGTCGCGTCGTCGCCCTGATCGGTGGCTCGGGCTCCGGCAAGACGACGATCCTGCGAGTCATCGGCGGCCAGTTGCGTCCGCAGGCCGGGCGCGTCGTGTTCGACGGGCATGATGTGCACGCGCTCGACCGGCGCGCGCTGTACGGTCTGCGTCGACGCATGGGCGTGCTCTACCAGTTCGGTGCGCTGTTCACCGATCTCGATGCCTTCGAGAACGTCGCCTTTCCGCTGCGCGAGCACACGGATCTGCCGGAAGCAATGATCCGCGATCTCGTTCTGCTCAAGCTCGAGGCCGTGGGCCTGCGCGGGGCCGCCTCGCTGTCGATCTCGCAGCTGTCCGGCGGCATGGCGCGCCGCGTTGCGCTGGCGCGGGCGATCGCACTCGATCCGCCGCTGCTGATGTATGACGAGCCCTTCACCGGGCTCGACCCGGTCGGGGTGGCGACGATTGCGCGCCTGATCCGCCGCCTGAACGAGACGCTCGGCTGCACGTCGATTCTCGTTTCGCACGACATCGAGGACACGTTCGCGATTGCCGATCACGTCTATCTGCTCGCCGGCGGGCGAGTCGCGGCCAGTGGCACGCCCGACGAGATGCGTGCGTCGACCGACCCGAACGTGCGCCAGTTTCTCGACGCCCGGATCGACGGGCCGATCGCTTTCCATTACCAGGCCGTGCCGCTGGCCGACGATCTGGGTGTGCCGGCGCGGGCGCAGACGGATGCGACGCGACGGCCGCATGACGGGGGCGGGCACTGATGCGCTGGCTGCTCGCCGCACTGTGGCTGCCGCTGGACCGGCTGCTCACGCTGCTCGCGTACACCGGTCGAGCGACACGCTTCTTCGTCCGCCTGTGCGCGCTCGGTCTGGCTTCGCTGCGACGTCTGCGTCTGGTCATCGACCAGGTGCACTTCATCGGCAATTATTCGCTGTCGATCATTCTCGTCTCGGGTCTTCTGGTCGGCTTCGTGCTCGGCCTGCAGGGCTACTACACCCTGCGCCGCTACGGCTCGGAAGAGGCCCTGGGCGTACTCGTCACGCTGTCGCTGGTGCGCGAACTCGGGCCGGTGGTCACGGCGCTGCTGTTCGCCGGGCGCGCCGGCACTTCGCTGACTGCGGAAATCGGTCTGATGAAGGCCGGCGAACAGATCGATGCGATGGAAATGATGGCGGTCGACCCGGTTGCGCGCGTACTCGCACCCCGGTTTGCCGCCGTCGTCATCGCCATGCCCCTGCTGGCAGCACTGTTTTCGGCCTTCGGCGTGCTGGGTGGGTATCTGGTCGGGGTCGAGATGGTCGGCGTCGATCCGGGCGCATTCTGGTCGCAGATGCAGGGCGGTGTCGACTGGATCGCCGACGTTGGCAATGGCGCACTGAAGAGCATTGTCTTCGGTTTCACGATCGCCTTCGTCGCGCTGTTCGTCGGCTTCGAAGCACGGCCGACGCCCGAGGGGGTGGCGCGGGCGACGACGACCACGGTCGTGTCTTCGTCGCTGGCGATCCTGGCACTGGACTTCATTCTCACCGCGTTGATGTTCAGTGCCACGTGACGATCCGCGCCCCCGGTGCGGTGGCGGCCGGGTCGGCCATCGGAAGCGGCGCGGAAGGGGAAGCCAATGACGGGAAAGGCAGTGGAAGAAACGCCGGCGGGAACAACGGGGAAAATGGCAGAAGCGGAAAATCCAGGGGGGATCGTTCGATGAAACGCTCGGGAGTCGACCTGCTGGTCGGTTTGTTCGTCCTGCTCGGTTTCGCCGCGCTGGTCTTCCTCGCCATGCGTGCCGGGAACATGAGCAGCGCACTTGGTCTCGGTCCGACCTATACGACGTATGCGCGTTTCGATGACATCGGCGGACTCAAGCCACGCGCGGCAGTGCGCAGTGCGGGCGTGGTCGTCGGGCGCGTCGAAGCCATCCAGTTCGATGATCAGCGCTATCAGGCCGACGTCACGCTTGCGCTGGATGAGCGCTATCGTTTTCCGGCCGATTCTTCGGTCAAGATCCTCACTTCCGGGCTGCTCGGCGATCAGTACATCGGGATCGTTGCCGGCGCGGACGACGAAATGCTGGAGCAGGGAAGCCGCATCACGATGACCCAGTCGGCGGTCGTTCTCGAAAATCTGGTCAGCCAGTTCCTGTACGGGCGGGCGGCCGAAGGCGGGCCGAAACCATGAACGCAAATCCTGCAGCATCGGGATCAATCGTCCGCGGGTTTCTGCTCGCGCTGTCGGTGCTGGCCATGACGCTGACCCTGGGCGCTTGTGCCACTGTCGGTGACGGTACTTCGGAGACGGCCGCATCGACGGCCGGGGCGACCAGCGACCCGTTGGAGCCGTTGAACCGGGTCGTCTCCGATTTCAATGACGCGTTTGACCAGGCGCTGGCGCAGCCAGTGGCAAAAGGATACGGAAAAGTCGTTCCGTATTACCTGCGCGACATGGTTCGCAATGTCTTCGGCAACATGCGTGACGTATGGACGGCGTTCAACCAGCTGCTGCAGGGCAAGCCGGGGCTGGCTGCGTCGGACGCCTGGCGGGTCGCGATCAACACGACACTGGGTTTCGGCGGACTGATCGACATTGCCAGTGATGTGGGCGTTCCGAAGCACAATGAGGATTTCGGCCAGACGCTGGGACGCTGGGGCCTGCCGGCCGGTCCGTATCTCGTACTGCCGATCCTCGGACCATCGTCGCTGCGCGACGCTCCGGGTCGAGGTGTTGATATCTGGGGCGATCCATTGCGTGCCATCGATTCGCACGGGCGGCGCAACAATGCTGTTCTGGCGCGCGCGATCGACGGTAGGCAACGTCTGCTCGAAACCGGTGATATCGTCGATCAGGCCGCGCTCGATCGCTATTCGTTCATCCGCGACAGCTGGCTGCAGATGCGGCGCAACCAGGTGTACGACGGCGAGGCGCCGCCGCTCGACAGTGGCGATGCCGACTGGCTGGACGACGACGATTGATCGCGGCAGGCCGGAAGCAGCGCGTGCGGCCGCGCGCACACACAAACGAAGGGAATCGGATGGTGGATGCAGTGACAGGATCGGTCGGGGCGGGTGGTGCCATCGGCGGAGCCGGCGTGACCGAAAACTTCGGCGCAATGACCGGACGGGCGCTGCCGCGCTGGCTGTACGGCTGGTTCCTGGCGCTGTTCGCGGGCGTCCTGTCGTGGCCCATCGGAGCCGGCGCCGTCGAGGCGCCGCAGGAACTGATCGAGCGGGTCAGCCACGAAGTGCTCGAACGCATTCATTCGGATGGGCAGTTGCGCGCCGGCGATGCGCGACGGATCGATGCACTGGTCGATGAAGTGGTCATGCCCCACGTCGATTTCCAGCGCATGACGGCACTGGCCGTCGGGCCGGCCTGGCGCGAAGCCGGCACTGCGCAGCGCCAGGAACTGATGAATCTGTTCCGTACGCTTCTCATCCGGACCTATTCGGGTGCGCTGTCGCAGGTCGGGGACCAGAAAGTGCGGATGAAGCCGATGCGCGCGCAGCCGGGGGATACCGACGTGATCGTGCGCAGCGAGGTCGTCCAGCCCGGACGCGAACCGGTGCAGCTCGATTACCGTGTGCGCAAGACCAAGGATGAGTGGAAAGTCTACGACGTCAACGTGCTCGGCATCTGGCTGGTCGAGACGTACCGGACGCAGTTTGCGCGTGAAATCTCGATCGGCGGCATCGACGGCCTGATCCGCAGCCTGAGCGAAAAGAACCGCCAGCTGCTGGCCGGCAGCGGCGGGTCGTCGTGATCGCAGCGGCCGGCGCGCAGGCCGCCGTGACCGCATCGTGGGTCTTTCCGCAGGCCGTTCATCTCGCCGATGCGCGCGAGGTGGTCGAGCAGGCGTCGGCGGTGTTCGCGCAGCCCGCGGCCACGGGCGGATCGGCTGTCAGCGGCGCCACGGCTGATTACGATCTCTCGGCCTGCGCGTCGTTCGACTCGTCGCTGCTCGCCGTCCTGCTGGAACTGGAACGCCGGGCGCGGGCGCATGGCGTTTCCTGCCGCTTCGTCTCGCCGCCGCACAAGCTGCTGGCGCTGGCCGAACTGTATGGCGTCGCCGACCTGCTCTTCGGCGCGGCGTCCGTGCGTGTGTGACGCGTCATGAGGGCCAACCCCGTCTGCGCGCGACCGGACGATGCCGGTACTCCGATGCCGGCGATCGACGTACGTTCGGTCATCAAGCGCTATGGCGACTTCGAGGCCCTGCGCGGTGTTTCCCTGTCGATCGGCCAGGGGGAGTTCTTCGGGCTGCTCGGGCCGAACGGTGCCGGCAAGACGACGCTGATCTCCATCATTGCCGGATTGAGCCGGGCCAGCAGCGGCAGCGCGAGCGTCATGGGACACGACGTCGTGACCGGGTTTCGCGCTGCCCGACGCGCGCTCGGTGTGGTTCCGCAGGAACTGGTGTTCGATCCGTTTTTCACGGTACGCGAGACGCTGC
>DAIUFU010000154.1:0-4475 GCA_036844405.1 Burkholderiaceae bacterium
ATGAAGCCGATCTGCGTGAACTGCTCGAACTCACGCTGGTCGGCATGGGGCTCGATGTCGATTGTGTCGGCACGATTGCCGAGGCGCAGGAAGCGCTGTTGCGGCGTACGCCTGCACTGTGTCTGACCGACATGCGCCTGCCGGACGGCGAGGGGCTCGAACTGGTCGAGACGATGGGCCGCGAGTATCCGCAGGTCCCGGTGGCCGTCATCACCGCCTATGGCAGTGCCGAGAACGCCGTGGCGGCACTCAAGGCCGGCGCGTTCGACTATCTGGCCAAGCCCGTGGCACTGGATGCCTTGCGCAGTCTCGTGCGCTCGGCGCTGGTGCTGCCCGGTGCCGATGGCTCGTCGCCCGCAGCGGCTCCGGGCATCGACGCCGGCTACGCCGAGCGACGTCTGCCGGGGGATTCGGCCGTCATGCGCGACGTGCGCGCGCAGATCGGCCGACTGGCGCGCAGCATGGCACCGGTGGCCATCGGTGGTGAATCCGGCACTGGCAAGGAACTGGCGGCACGCCTGATTCACGAGGCGAGTGCGCGCGCCACGCAGGCATTCGTCGCCGTCAACTGCGGTGCGATCCCGGAGTCCCTGATGGAGGCCGAGTTCTTCGGCTATCGCAAGGGCGCCTTCACCGGTGCCGAGCACGATCGCGACGGTTTCTTCCAGGCGGCCCATGGCGGCACGCTGTTTCTCGACGAGGTGGCCGACCTGCCGCTGTCGATGCAGGTAAAGCTGCTGCGTGTCATCCAGGAAAAGCGGGTGCGCAAACTGGGCGGCACCAGCGAGGAACCGGTCGACGTGCGCATCGTCTGTGCCACGCACCAGGATCTGGCGCACTGTGTCGCGACCGGACGCTTCCGTCAGGACCTGTACTACCGCCTCAACGTCATTGAACTGCACATGCCGGCGTTGCGCGATCGCCTCGAGGACGTTCCCATTCTGGCGCGGTCGATCCTCGCTCGCCTGAGCGGCGGCGATGACGCGTCACCCGGGCCCCGCCTGGCGCCGGTCGCCCTGCGCTATCTGCAGAGCTACCACTATCCCGGCAACGTGCGCGAACTGGAAAACGTGCTCGAACGCGGGCTCGCATTCTGCGATCACGAAGTCATCAATGTCGAGGATCTGGGTCTGCGACCGGTCGTCTCCGACGAAAGCGAGAACGAACGCAATGACGCGGGCAGCGGACGCGGTGCGGACGCGGCCGGTGC
Organism: Burkholderiaceae bacterium; assembly: GCA_036844405.1. Lineage (GTDB taxonomy): Bacteria > Pseudomonadota > Gammaproteobacteria > Burkholderiales > Burkholderiaceae_E > Zeimonas. The sequence continues at coordinate 1,211 of DAIUFU010000154.1, forward strand.
GGCGGCCAGCGAGCGCAAGCCGATGCGCATGTCGGCGGACGGAATTCCCGAATCGCTGCCGGATTACCTCGAACACATCGAACGCGAGGCCATCCAGCGCGCACTCGAGAAGACGCGTCAGAACCGGACTGCAGCGGCTCGCCTGCTCGGCATCACCTTTCGTGCCCTTCGCCACCGGATGCAGCGCCTGGGCCTGAATTGAGGACAGGAACGCGCGAAGCGATCGTCCACGAGCATCCCGTCCCTTGTGAGTTTGCGCGTTCGATGACTTCGCATGTTCTGACGCCACGTAACCCGTGGAACGATGACGGGACAGGCTGGCTGCAGCGGGCGCGTCATTGCCGCTCGCCCAATTTCGATGCGCGTCCGGCGGGCGTTGCCGTCGACTTGCTGGTGATCCATTTCATCAGCCTGCCGGCCGGACGCTTCAGCGGCGACGCGATCGAGCATCTGTTCACCAATCGCCTCGATGTCGACACGCATCCCTCCTTCAGCTTGCTGCGCGGGCTGCGTGTCTCGGCGCATTTCCTCGTGCGCAGGCGCGGCGAGCTGCTGCAGTTCGTCGATGTCGATGCACGCGCCTGGCATGCCGGTCCGTCGCGGTTTCTCGGTCGCGAGCGCTGCAATGATTTCTCGATCGGCATCGAACTGGAAGGCGACGAGCAGCACGACTTCACTGTGGCGCAGTATCGACGCCTCGGCTTTCTCATCGGTGTCCTGCGGCAACGTCATCCACTGCGCTGGATGGCCGGCCACAGCGATATCGCGCCAGGACGAAAAACAGATCCCGGGCCCTGTTTCGACTGGGCGCGTGTGCAGGCAATGCCGCAGGCGAAGGACCTGTCGCGCCCGTTCGGCGATGGTGCCGCGCTGCATGACTGACTTCGATATGTTGTTCCGGTACCGACGGAAGCACGCCTGTGCTGCCTGAAACCGCATGTTTCATTGCATGGGCTGTGCAAGGGCCGTACCATTTCGCGTAGCCTTGACGAGACCCGGCCGGGCAGGTGTGCGGCGGATCCCTGTCATCGCACCATTCCCGGAAGGAGATCCTCATGGCAACCACAAAAGCCGCGAAGAAGCCGGCTGCTGAGAAGACCGCACCGAAGAAGGGTGCTGCCGCGAAAAGTGCGACTGCGGGCAGCAGGGGAGCGGGCCGGACGGTGACGAAGTCATCGGCGCCGGCGAAGAAGGCGGCTCCACGCAAGTCTTCGTCCACGACGTCGCCGGCCAGGAGCAACACGGCTTCGAAAACGGCAGCGTCGAAAGCCGCAGTGAAGAAGAGCGCCACGAAGAAAAGCACCACGAAAACGGTTGTTGCGAAGAAGGCCGTCGCGAAAAAGACTGCAGTCGGAAAGGCAGTCGTGACGAAGACGACGGCTGCCAGGGCGACGACGAAGACGGCGGTTGGCAAGGCTGTCGTGAAGAAGGTGGCAACGAAGAAGACGACAACAGCGAAGGCGGCAACGAAGAAGTCGACCGGAAAGACGGTCGCCAGGAAAGCCGCCGTGAAGGGAGCGGCGACAAAGAGCGCGGCAGTCAGGAAAGCGACGGTGAAGACGACGACCGCGAAGAAGACGACGGCGGCGAAAAAGATCACGAAGAAGGCTGCCGTGAAAAAGGTGGCGGTGACACCGGCGAAGAAAACCGCTGTCGGCAAGGCAGCCGCGAAGAAGATGCCGGCGAAGAATGCCGCGGCCGGGAAGCCGGCAGCAAAGAAAGCCGTAACGAAGAGAAAGGTGTCGACACCGCCCGTCCAGCCGCTGGATCAAGGGGCGGCCTGGCCGTTTCCGACACGCAATCGTCCCTGACGCATCCGGCGGCGAATGCCGCCGGACCGCGTGCGTGCCGGAGGGGATGATCCGGTCTGGCGGCACGGTTTTCGCCTGTGCGAGAATTGCGTCCGCTAACGGATGGGCCCATGTCTCACGCTTTCTGGCTTTTACTCGAAACGCTCGGCAGTCTTCTGGCGACTGCCTGCGTCCTGCGCGCCTACATGAACTGGCTTGGCCTGGGCGCACGCGACCCGCTCGGTCAGTTCATCATCGCCGTTACCGACTGGATCGTCCGGCCGCTGCGTGCCGTGCTGCCGTCGCCGCGCCGGAACGTGCGCAGTGCGGACTGGGCCAGCCTGCTGGCCGCCCTGGCGCTGGCCGTCGTGCTGGCGGTGCTGTTCGTCGTGCTGATGGGCGCGGTTCGTGCGCCCGCTTTCGGTGTCGTCGTCCTGCTGGCGGTGTTCTGGCTCGTCAAATGGTCGCTGTGGTTGCTGACGGCGCTGGTCCTGCTGCTGGCGATCCTGTCCTGGGTGAATCCGCATGCGCCGATCGCGCCGACGATCGATACGTTGACGCGACCCTTTCTGGCGCCGATCCGGCGCATCGTGCCGCTGATCGGTGGTGTCGATCTTTCGCCGCTGGTGTTGATCCTGCTCGCCCAGTTGGCCCTGACGGTATTGCAGTCGGTCATGCCGGCGGTTTTTGCCGCCGTTTCCTGAGGCGCGCGCGATCCGGGGTAATGACCGGTCCGCTGCGGATCCGATGAGTCTGCCGGTCTGGCTCGAAGGCGCGCCTGGCGCCTGGCGATTGCGCATTGCTGCACAACCCGGAGCCGCGCGTACCCAGGTTGGCGGTGAATTCGACGGCTGTCTGAGGTTGCGCATCGCCGCGCCACCGGTTGACGGGCGCGCCAATACCGAGATCATCCGGTTTCTGGCCGAACGACTGCAGGTGCCGCGACGTGCGATCCGGCTGCTCTCCGGTGCCGGCTCGCGGCGCAAGCGCTTTGCGGTCGAGGCCGCGCTCGACGCGGCCGCCCTGCGACGGGCGCTCGATCCGGATTACCAGGGCTGACGCCCGTACGCCTTTTCGTAGCGACGCGCGACGTCGTCGCGATCGATCGGGTGGTTCTGGCCGCCGCGATGCTCGATCTTGATCGCGCCCAGGACGCTGCCCAGGCGCGCGGCGTCGGGCCAGTTCCAGCCCAGCGTGCGCGCGTGCAGCAGACCGCCGCGATAGGCGTCACCGCAGCCGGTGGGGTCGACCGCGCATGCGGTCGCGGCGGCTTCGATCTCCGTGCACCGGTCGCCTTCGTAGACGCGCGAGCCCTCGGCGCCGCGGGTGACGATCAGCGCCTCGACACGCTGCGCAATCTCCCTTTCGCTCCAGCCGGTGCGCCGGGTGAGCAGCGAGGATTCGTAATCGTTGACCGCGATGGCGCTTGCGCGCGTGATGAAGTCGCGCAGCGTCTCGCCGTCGAACATCGGCAG
>DAIUFU010000155.1:0-4434 GCA_036844405.1 Burkholderiaceae bacterium
CCCCGTGGAAGAAGTGCATCAGCGGACACAGCGCAAGCAGGAGGAAGGGAAGCCAACCCAGCAGGTGCGCACGGTGTTCGGCGAACAGGAAAAAGGCGCCGATTGCGAGGAACCCGTAGAACACCCAGGAGGCGCCGCGTGTGAAGCGTTGGCCAGCGGCCTGGCGCGACTCGTTTTCCATCACTTTCCTCCGATCGACGAAGCCGCACGGCAGGTGCGAAACGTGTCCTCGTGCAGTTCGTTTCAGTTCGGCCAGCATGGAACCGAGACGATGGTGGCGGGATGACGCTTTGATTACGTCTTCGTAATGTGTGGATTCCGCGATTCGCGTTCTCGTCCGCAGGCGTGTAACAACGAAGCGCCCGATTACGTGGATGTAATGTCGTAGTCATGCTGAGGTCGGACCAACGGAGGAGAATTCGATGAATGAGTGAAAAGCCAATGAAGAATGCACTGCGCTTGCAAGCGGCACCGGTAAGGACCGGACGGCGCGCTGCCCAGCGGAAACGCGAACACGAAGCTGCGGAGCTTCATCTCGCGGCGAACGCGGCATCGGGAACTGAGGGACCACCTCCCGAGAGAGCCGTCGGCCAAGGTACGGATGCGCGAGGCGCGACTCCGATCGGCGAGTACTTGGAGTACCAACGCGACTTCCTCGAACGTGCGGTCCTGTTCTGGGACACGCTCCGCCAACGGGCGAACAACATGATTGCCCACGAGCGGGCCGGCCTGCCGCCACTGCTCGCCTTCAAGTACGAAACGCTGCTGGACGCCCGCCACTTCGAGCGGCCGGCCAACTATGCGTTGCTTCGCATCACCGAGGTTGGCGAGGACTGCTGGGACGACTGCGTCGATCCGGACAAGCCGCCGGTCGTCATCGTCGATCCGCGCGCCGGCCACGGGCCCGGAATCGGCGGGTTCAAGCGCGACTCCGAAGTAGGAATCGCGATGCATGAAGGCTATCCGGTTTACTTCGTCGTCTTTTTCCCCGAGCCGGTTCCGGGCCAGACACTATCGGACGTGTTGCATGCGTTGAGGCGTTTCGTCGAGGAGGTTGCTCGGCGCCACCCGGGCAAGCCGCCGGTCCTTTACGGCAACTGCCAGGGCGGCTGGGCGGTGACGCTGCTCTCCGCGAGCTGCGAGGGGATGGCCGGCATCTCGGTGCTCAACGGCTCTCCGCTTTCGTACTGGGATGGCGAGCCGGGCGTCAATCCGATGCGACTCGCCGGCGGGCTGCTGGGCGGGAGCTGGTTGACGCACTTCACCGCGGACCTCGGCGATGGTCGTTTCGATGGCGCGTGGCTTGCGCAGAACTTCGAGAACCTCCAGCCGGAAAAGGCGCTGTGGGAAAAGCATGCGCACCTTTTCAACAGGATCGATTCCGAGCGCGAACGGTTTCTGGAGTTCGAGCGCTGGTGGGGCGGCTTCTACTTCCTGAGCCGAGAGGAGATCCTTTCGATCGTCCGGAACCTGTTCATCGGCAACGAACTGGAGCAGGGCCGCCTGGAGATCGAACCGGGCTGCATGGTCGATCTGCGCCGGATCGCCCACCCATTGGTTATCTTCGCGTCCTATGGCGACAACATCACTCCGCCGTATCAGGCGCTCGGCTGGATCCCGGCGGTCTACGAGGACACCGAAGACCTGAAACGAGCCGGTCAGCGCATCGTCTACCTGACCCACCCCAGAACGGGTCATCTCGGAATCTTCGTCTCGGCAAGCGTGGCACGACTGGAGCATCGCGCGATCCTGGAGAGCCTCCAGGAAATCGAGGCGTTGCCGCCGGGACTCTACGAGATGAAGATCGACAATCCGTCGGGCGATCCGGATTGCCGAAAACCGCAGTACCAGGTGCGTTTCGAACCCCGCAGAGTCGAGGAGTTGCAAAGCGACTACCCGCGCGAGGCGTTCGAGCAGGTGCGGCAGGTGTCCGAGTTCAACGACAAGCTTTACCGAGTCTTCGCGAGTCCCTGGGTGCAGGCGTTCTCCAACCCTTGGACGTCCGAAACGCTGAAGTGGCTTCACCCGATGCGCTTCAGCCGCTATGTGTTGTCGGAAGCGTTCAGTCCCTGGATGCGCGGCGTGGCGATGCTCGCCGATGCCATCGAGCAGAACCGCCACCATCTTCCCGACACGCATCCGCTCCTGCTACGCGAACGTGAAGCCATCGCCAAGACGACTGCTTTCTTGAAGCGCCTCCGGGAAGTCCGCGACGCCGGGCACGAGAGCGCATTCAGCCTGCTGTTCGATAGCCCGGGATCGTGATCCAGGAGCGTGCGAGCACCTGATCTACGACGCAGACATGGAGCGCACGAAGGAGCGGCTCGGCTACCGACCGAACCTTGAACGCACGCATTCATCTGCACCTGGAACTCGGCGAGGAAGTCGAATCGCAACCGTCTCTCTCCGCGATCATCAGATATGCGCGCTCGAGCTTCCTCCTGTGCACCAATGGCTGCGACTCGCTAAGCACCTCCAAAGCGCCGAGCAGGACGCCGGCAACCTCGATGTCCTGTTCGACGAGGGCACGTTCATACGCGGCGAGGATGTCATCCGCCAGACTCGTTCTGACGGCGGTAGTGCGTTGCATACGGTCCTCCGATTCGGCCTGCGGGGAATCAGAAACGCGCCCTTTAGACGCATTGCGTCACGCCATTGCCTCACGAATAACTTCGATATACCGACGTCGTTCCGTTGCGTTCAACGAGCAGGACGTCGTAGGCATCCTTTCGGCCGCCATACTCCGGACCATCCATGCCGGGTGAGCCGATCGGCATGCCGGGCACGGCCAATCCGAGCGCCTTCGGCTTTTCGCGCAGCAGGCGACGAATATCGTCCGCCGGGACATGCCCTTCGATCGCGTAGCCCGCGACGACCGCCGTGTGGCAGGAGCCCAATCTCTGGGGGATCCCGACCCGAGCCCTCGCGGTCGTATTTCCGCTGTCGTTGACTGTCACGCGAAAGCCGTTGTCCTCCATATGCTTCACCCAGTCCTTGCAACAGCCGCAGGTGGGGCTCTTCCAGACCTCTACGGAGGGCGTCGATGCCTGCGCGGCGGACCAACGCGGCGAGCCGGCGACGAAGGCGCCCAGAGCGAGGGCCGGCATCGCCACGATCGCACGTCGAACCTTGTTCATCGAATGCTCCATGCAGTCCTCCTGATTCGAGCGTTCATACCCGCCGTGCTCAGCGCTTCGGCTCGAATTCAAACTGTCCGCTGGCTCCCTGAAAACGCAATTCATTGCTGCTTGTGGAACCTGCGGTGGCTATGCAGCGGTGGCCGGCCGGGCCCTGCCGATGATAAGTCGTCCCTGCGCGCATCGGACGGCGCGCAAGGCGTGATCCATGCCTGCGCTGCGCCTCGCTCGGCGGCGTGATCGTGTCGAGATCGCGCTCTCTGGCACTCGATCGACGCTCGGTCGCGCGCGGCGGAGTCGGCAGACGAATTCGGCGCGGGCTGCTGCCGTGGGGCCACTCCGCGTCGCGTTGGTCCATGGGGCTGCGCGGACTCTGCATCGCTCTCCTGGGCAGCGATCGCGACAGCCGAGGCATCGCCTCTCTCGACATTGGGAAAGCCAGCATGGTTCCGAGCGGACGCGGACGTCGAGCTGGCGGCGAGGGCGATGGCAACGACGATCAGGGCGTTCGAAAACATTCCGGCTTCCTCTCTCGCGACGTTTGCGCATCTTCGGCGCACACGCATCACTCTATGTGTGCGTCCCCGACGCCAACCGGACAGGGAGATTACATTCCGTTCATGTCTCGTGCCGGAACCGTCCTACCGCCGCGCAGCCAGCGGTGGCACCGGCAGCCGCAGCGGATATCTCCCGCGTCTGCGCGGCGACCGTGTTCGCGCACATGGCGCGCACCTCTGCATGCGGTGCGATCGCCGCAATCGGTACGCAACTCGTGGCGGACCAATGGCAGCGCTACAGCCACCCGTTCCGGAACCCCGCCCGTCGAAGTCCGGCCACGACGTATCGGCACGAGCGCATCAGCCGCCACAGAAGCTCGGAGCGGTAGTTCTCGCACATCAGCACGACCGGTCCCAGATTGATGCCGAAGTGGTACGGCGAGGTCCAGCCGGTTCCACCTTCGACGTCATCCGGAAACGTCAGATTGAAGCTGCAGCGAAAACAGTACTTGCCCGTCACCTGCGGGTACACATCCTGGAAATTGCGGACGGCCGGCAGCACGATCTCGGGAGCGAGCGGCAGCGAGGCAACGATTGCCCACGGAGCAACAGTGCCGTCGTCCGGCCCGAACGGCGCGCCGCGAGCTACGTAATCGAAAAACGAGCGATCGATGCCGTCGATGCGCCTTGTCGTCCAGCCGGGACCGTCGCTCGCGGTGATACCCCAGAAATCCTTGCCGTAGCCGACGAACGCAAGCGGATTGCGTATCGCGTACTCGCGCTGCACGTACGTCGCACGG
>DAIUFU010000156.1:0-4403 GCA_036844405.1 Burkholderiaceae bacterium
ATTGCCGCAACCGATGCTGGAGCAGGCGCGGCCAGAGAAAACCGTGCAGCAGACCGGCGAGCCTCGTATCGGCAGCATTGTCGCCCCGGAATACGTGGGCCAGTTCGTGCGCTACCAGACCGCGCAGTTCTTCCACGCCGAGTTGCTCGAGAGCGCCGCAGGTCACCAGCAGCACGGCCGACGACGGACTTCCACCCAGCGTGAGCGCATTGATCTGGGGCACCGGCAGGACGTACAGCATCGGCGCCGGAATACCGGCAGCAATCGCGGTTTCCTCGGCCACACGGCGCAGATCACCATGCACGGGATCGTCTTCGGTCAACGGCAACGCGCCCAGACGATGCACGATCGATTGCGCGCCGTTGCGGGTCGAGCGCCATCCATCCCACGCGCCCGCACAGATGAACAGGAGCACGATGGCTCCCGTGCCCGCCGGCACCAGGAACGGAGTGGGTGCATCGGCGCCAGACAGCAACCGCACTGCAATCCACGAAAGTGCGGCCGCAACCGTTGCCGCACTGCCAGCCAGCAGGGAAAAGCGCGCGGCCAGGCGAAGCGACGCGGAGCGCGAATCCGGATGCACGAAGAATCCGCTCACTGGCCGCGCCCGGCAAAACGGGAAAACGGGACCCTCAGGATCTGGCCGAACGTGTCTGTCATTCCCTGTCCCGGCAACCGGTTTCGTGAACGCTTGCGCGGATTATCGACCGTTTGGACAGGGTGGGCGCACTGCGGCCGTGCCGCCCGTCAGACCAGCCGGGACTTCCGTCCGGCCGTGCGGATTCTGCCGTCCGCAGCGGCCCGGCCGCTCACTTTGCTTACACGCTCAGTTCACACACTCAGGGGCGCGGCTGCTTCTTCATCTGCTGCACCTCTTCTTCGGAGAGATATTCGAAGACGGTGACAACCCGCTGCACGCCGGACACCCGAGCGGCGGTCCGGGCGGCCAGTTCGCCTTCGCGCGCGGACACCAGCCCCATGAGGTAGACGATGCCGGCTTCGGTCACGACCTTGATCGTGTTCGCCTGCAACTCGGGGGTGTTGACGAAGGCAGCCTTCACGCGCGTGGTGATCGACGCGTCCGCTGCCGTCGTCGTCACCGAGGTGACGCCTGCCACCTGCAGTTCATTGTGGATCGAGCGCACGTTCGGCAGGGCCGCGATGATGGCCTCGGCAGTGCGCTTGTCTGCGGCCGTGGCCACCTGGCCGGTGAGCAGCACCTTGCGGTTGTAACTGGTCACGCTGACGCCGCGACCCAGACGTTCGTGGATCTGCGCCGCACCCTTGAGTTCAATCCCCTGATCCTCGGTCTGCGCGCCCAGCGTGCGCCGGTCGATCGCCGCCAGCGTGCCGACCGCCGTGCCGGTGGCCACGATCGGCAGGCAGCCCGAAGCGCCGAGGCCGGTGCCCAGCAGGAGGCCGGCCAGCAGGCTGCGGCGCAGCCGGTTCGCCGTGGTACTCGTCATGGGGCTCGTGGCATTCATCTCATTTCTCCGCAACAGCCGATCGGAACCCGTCCGGCAGCATCGAATCAATGCCGTCACACAGGCAATGCAGGATCAGCAGGTGAATTTCCTGGATCCGTGCGGTCCGCTCATGCGGCACGCACAGGTGGATGTCGGATGCGCCCGGCAGCGCCCGCAGGCGGCCGCCCGACCCTCCGCTGAGCACGATGACCGCGAGGCCACCCTCGTGCGCCGCCTCGACGGCGGCAACGATATTGGCCGAGTTGCCGCTGGTCGAGATCGCGATCAGCACATCGCCCGTGCGTCCGAGGGCGCGCACCTGGCGCGCAAAGACCTGCGCGAATTCATAGTCGTTGGCGACGGCGGTCAGGATCGACGTATCGACGGTGAGGGCAATCGCCGCCAGGCCGGGACGTTCGCGCTCGTAGCGTCCGACCAGTTCGGCCGCCAGGTGCTGCGCATCGGCCGCCGAGCCGCCGTTGCCGCAGACCAGTACCTTGTTCCCGGCGGTCAGTGCCGTCGCGACCCGCTCGACCGCCGCCGTCAGCGGCGCGACCAGTTCGTCCGGACAGCGCCGGACCAGGTCGATGTGCTCGGTGAACTGCGCACGGATACGGTCGGACAGCATCATGATGGAAGCGCAGCACTCCAGATCGCAACACGGCCCGCCCGGGCGACACGACCGTGCCCGGGCGGATCCGCCACGCCGGACCTGCGGGCGATTCCGGCAGGATGGATCACGGCAGCGGACTCCGGGACCGGTCTGCCGACCGGCTCCGGACCTGATCGATTATACGGTGCCCGCACCGGTGGCCATCGCCTGCCCGCATCGGCCCGGAAGCGCGTGCCGGACCGGCCGCAGCCGATCAGAACGCGTCCCGTATCCAGTCGATCCGCGCCTCCCGGCCTTCGAAGGCGAAGACATCGAAACGGCACACCGGCCAGCGATCGCCGAAATGCATTTTCAGCCAGCGCTGCGCCTCGCGGCGCACGCGGCGCTGCTTGCCGGCATTCACCGATGCCGCCGCTCCCCCGAAGTCCGTCCGGATGCGGCTGCGTACCTCGATGAAGACGATGGCCTCGCCATCACGCATGATCAGATCGATTTCGCCCAGTCGGCTGGCTGCATTGCGTTCGATCAGCCGCAATCCCTGATTCTGCAGGTAAGCGAGTGCCCGCTCTTCGGCAAGGTCGCCCTTGCTGCGCGTGGGCGAGCGCGGCCGGGTCGGGGTCGGCGGTGCGGGTGTCATCACGTTGGCCGTCAGCGCAGGGCGACGGGCACCGGAACGCCTTCCTGGTATTCGGCGAGAATGCCCTCCCGCTCGATGCTTCGGCCGTCGGGCGACAGACGCAGATGGCCGGTGACTCCGTCCAGTTCGATCGCGGGCGCACGATCGATCAGCAGGCGCGCGACCCGGAAGGCATCGATGCCGAGCGCATAGAGTTTCTGCAGTTCGAGGTTCAGGTCGGGCGCGCGCGTATAGGCCATGACGGCACTGTCGTCCGGCTGCACGCGCCAGGGCAGATCGATCAGCCGCACGCCGTCGAGTTCGGAGCGGCGCGACAGCGCCGGATCGGTGATCGCGGCCGCATCGTCCACCGGTTCGGTCGGGATCGCACCGACATTCAGCCGCGAAGTGCCGTACACCGGCAACGCGGGCCCCATGGCGATGCGTACCGCCCGCGCCAGCGTCGCATCTCCGGCGACGAAAAAGAGATCGGCCCCGAGGTCCTCGAGCTGCGTGCGCAAGCGTCCCGCGCTGGGAATCTCGACTTCGATCGCCTCGTAGACATCGCCGCCGCACGAGCGCCAGCGTTCCGCAAAGGCCTCGGCACTGCGTTCGTCGAGCGGCGTGCGATTGCGTACCACCGCCGCGAGCGGCCGTTCGTGTGCGCTGTGCGTCTGCCGGCAGGCAATCGTCGCCGCCTGCTTCGCCTCGGCCTCGATCGACAGCCCGAAGGCAAGCATGTTGTCCGGCCAGGAAACTCCCGGCTCGGGCTGGTTCAACGCCAGCGTGAACAACGGTGGCGCGCCGGCGGTGGCGATCGCCGAAACCACATCCCGCGTCAGCGGCCCGATCACCATCGAGAAGCCGCGTTGCTGCAGTTCATCGTAGCGAGCGCGCAGCGCGATCAGATCATTGTCGACTTCGATCACCTCGACGCTGATGCCGGCACCATCACGCAGGCGGGCGGCACGTACGCCGTCGATCAGCGCGCCAGCAGCGCGCCCGTAGATACCGGATGCCGGCGGAACGAACAGCGCGCCGCCGACCGTTCCGGCTCCGTAGCGCGTGCGGGCGCCAGTCGCCTGGTTTTCGTCCGGTGTGCCGGTTTCGACCGGTGGCGACGCCGGCTCCCGCGCCAGGGCAGCAAGCCCCGTTGCGTTGGCCGTCAGCAGGCCGCCGGCCGCACCCAGGAACAGGCGGCGCAGGTGGCACGGCGCATTATTGGCCGTACCATTGTCCATTGCGTGACTTGCATGCGTTGCGTGTGCTCCTGCCGGCGCCGGCATGGCACGCTGCGCTTTTTTCAGGATCGACCTTTTTCGGGCCGACCTGTCCGGGGTCGAATTCTGTCGGATCGGCATAGCGGAAAACTGCCCACCGGTGACCAGGAAAATGATTCGATGAAGAACCTGGGCGACATCATCAGGCCGGGCTCATTATATGTAGTCGCCACGCCGATCGGCCATCTGGCCGATCTCGGCGCCCGCGCCGCCGACGTGCTGCGCGCGGTCGACATCGTCGCCGCCGAGGATACCCGGACAACGCGTGTGCTGCTCGAACATCTCGGCGCGCACCCGCAGATGCTGTCCGCCCATCGGCACAATGAAGTCGAGGCCGCGCAGCGCATCATCGATGCGCTCGCCGCCGGGCACAGCGTCGCGCTGACCAGTGATGCGGGCACCCCGGCGATCAGCGACCCGGGCGCCCG
>DAIUFU010000157.1:0-4385 GCA_036844405.1 Burkholderiaceae bacterium
GTCCAGGCGCAAACCAGTCTCGATACGGTGGTCGTCACGGCCACCGGCCGGGCCGTCGACGAAGCCGACACGCCGCAGGCGGTGCCCGTCCTGCAGCCGCAGGACGCCACCGTTACGGGCGATCTCTTTCGCGGCCGTGCCGGCATGGCGGTGCAGTCCGACGGGGCCTGGGGACAGAACCCGGTGCTGCGCGGCCTGCGCAAGGAAAGCATCGTCGTGCTGGTCGACGGCATCCGCGTGAACTCGGCGCAACCGCAGGGGGCGCTTGCCTCGTTCGCCTCGCTCGGCCTGCTCGACCGCGTCGAAGTCGTCCAGGGTCCGTCCTCGGTGCTCTACGGCAGCGGCGCCATGGGCGGGGTGGTCAACCTGATCACGCCCGAACCGGAATTCTCCGACGATGCCGCGCTGCACGGCCGCTTCGGCCTCGGGCTGGGCACCTCCCGCTCGGGAGCAATCGTGCTGCAGCGCTCCGGCCCGCAGCACGCACTGGTCATCGGTGCCGCCGCCGAGAACACGCATGACTACCGCAGCCCGGACGGGCGCGAAGAGCACACCGGCTTCCGTTCGAATTCGCTGCTGGCGAAATACGCCTTTCGCGCCAGCGACACCGTCACGCTGCGCCTGAACCTGCAGCGCCACGCCGTCGATGACGTCTGGTACCCGGGTTCGGCCCGCACCGGCGGACTGCCGGGCGGAGCAGGCATCCCGCCGCCGCTGGGCAAGGTGACGATCCGCTCGCCCGAACAGCGCCGCGACCTGATCGAGGCCGGCGCCGACGTGCAGGTCGGCCCCGGGCAGCTGTCGGCCGAACTGTGGCAGCAGGAGGTCTTCCGCCAGATCCGTGCCTGGTCAGCCAATACGCGGCGCGACTACGTGCGCAACGACGTGACCTTCAGTACCGACGGACTGCGTGCCCGCTACGTGTTGCCGGCCGGCGACGCGCACGTGCTCACGATCGGCGCCGAAACCTGGCGGATGCGCGCCGATCCCGAACGCTACATGGACAACAATCCGCCGTTTTTCGACAACAACGTGCGCAACGACCCGTTCGATCGCGGCAGCCTGCGTTCGAGCGGCCTGTTCGTCCAGGACGAAATGGAGTGGGGCCGCGCCAGCATCGTTGCCGGCATGCGCTACGACCGCATCGACGGCGACGCGCGCAGCAAGGGCGCCGGGCCGGCCATGCAGACCAGCGGCCTCGGACACAAGGACGACACGCTGTCGTGGTCGCTCGGCGTGAGCTGGCCGCTGGCGGACGCGCACCGGGTCTACGCCAACGTCGGCCGCGCCTGGCGTGCCGCCGACCTGCGCGAACGCTTCGAGGACTCGGCGCGCGGCGACGGCTATTACCACATCGGCAATCCGCAGCTGGATCCGGAGCGCTCGACCAGCATCGAAGCCGGTCTGAAGGGACGCGGCGGTGCCATCGACTACCGGATCTCGGCCTACCGCACGCGCATCGACGACTACATCGCCGGGCGCATCACCGGAGCCATCCATCCGGGCAGCGGCCTGCCGATCAAGCTCACCGAAAACCTCGACCGGGTCGTCATCCGCGGCCTGGAGGCAGAAGCATGGATGCCATTGGGGACTTTCGTCGCAAATATCGGCTTCAGCTGGTTGCGCGGGCAGAATCACCAGGATCGCGAACCGCTGGCCTTCATGCCGCCGGCCGAGTTGACGGTCGGCCTCGGCCAGCCGGCGCGCAGCGGACTGTACTGGCACGCGGCCGTGCGCACCGTGGCGCGCCAGAACCGGATCGGCACCCGCTTCACGTCGGGCACCGAAGACCGGACCAACGGATTCACGACTGCGGATGCGCGCCTTGGCTGGAACTTCGGCCGGGTGAGCGGACTTTCCGATCTGCAACTGGAACTGCGAGTGGACAACCTGTTTGATCGCCGTTATCACGAACATCTCACCGAAGGCATCACCGGTCAGGAAATCGCTGCACCGGGGCGTTCGGCCAGCCTGAGTCTGCGCGGGAGCTTCTGACATGCATGACGCACGCCGCCGTTTTGTCACCACCGGACTGGCCGCCGGGGCCGCCGCGATGGTCCTGGCAAGGCCGGGCCGGGCACTTGCCGCCGACGCGGACCCGGGCGGACGGCTGGCGGTGCTGACGCTGGGTGGCCCGCCGGCGAGCGTGTCGAATCCGCTGGTGCACATGGCCGAGACGAATGCCCTCGCCGGCCTGGCCGGTGAAACGCGCTTCGTCAACTGGCGCGATCCGGATCAGCTGCGCATGATGGCACTCGAAGGCAAGGCCGACGTGCTCGCGATGCCGGTCAACGTGGCGGCCAATCTCTACAATCGCGGCGCGAAGCTGCGTCTGGTCAATGTCTCGACCTGGGGCATCCTGTGGATCCTCTCGCGCGATCCGGAGGTGCACACGCTGAAAGACCTGGCGGGCAAGGAAATTGCCATGCCGTTTCGCGGCGACATGCCCGACATCATCTTCCACCTGATCGCCGAGCGCGAGGGCATCGATCCCCGCAAAGACATGCAGTTGCGCTACGTCGCCTCGCCGGTGGACGCGATGCAGCTGCTGCTGACGCGGCGCGTCGACCACGCGCTGCTGGCCGAGCCGGCGGTCTCGATGGCGCTGCGCAAGTCGGGTTCGTTTCCGGCCAGCCTGGTCGCCCCCGACCTGTACCGGGCCATCGACCTGCAGGAAGAATGGTCACGCGCCTTCGGCGGCGAGGCGCGCATCCCGCAGGCCGGCATCGCCGTGATGGGTGCCTTGCGCGAACGTCCCGAGGCGGTCGAAACCATTGCCCGCGCCTATGCCGAATCGCTCGGCTGGTGCCAGGCCAACGCACGGGAATGCGGCGCACAGGTCGCGAAGCACATTCCGCTGCTGGCCGCCGAAGCGATCAGCGATGCCATCGAAAACGGTCACATGCAGGCCGTCGGTGCGCGCAGTGCCAGGCCGGAGGTGGAAACCCTGTTCCGCATACTGCTGGAACGTAATCCCGGGCTCATCGGTGGCAAACTGCCGCCAGACGATTTTTATGCACCGCTTTCCTGATGCCGGCGGATCGATGTCCGCCGCATCGGTGCGCGGGCGATCCGCACGATCGTCCCGACGCCGCCCCGGGCTGCCCTCCGAAAGACCGAAGACGACGATAATCGCCCGATGAACTCGCTGCGCTCCGTGCTCGCGAAGCTGCCCGCATACCTGTGGAGTGGCTGGGGCGCGGTCGCCAGCCTGTTTCTGCTGATCGCCGTCTGGGAGGCGATCGCCGCCCACTACGGCCCGCTGGTGCTGCCCGATCCGCGCACGGCTTTTGCCACGCTCGCGCACGGCCTGGCCGACGGCAGCGCCTGGCCGGAACTTGCCGCGACGGCGCGCCGCGCCGTCATCGGGTTCGGCCTGTCGGTGATCGCCGGCACGATGCTCGGCCTGATGGCGGGCGTGTCGATGACCGCATCGACGATGTCGCGGCCGATCGTCACCGTGCTGCTCGGCACGCCGCCGATCGCCTGGCTGGTGCTGGCGATGCTGTGGTTCGGTGCGAGCGACGGCACGCCGGTCTTTACTGTTTTCGTTGCCGGCTTTCCGGTCGTCTTTCTCGGCGCGATGCAGGGTGCGCGCACGATGGACAATCAGTTGAAGACGATGGCCCAGTCCTTCGGCCTGCCGCCGAAAATGATGTGGATCGACGTCTACCTGCCGCACGTGATCTCGTATCTCTTCCCGGCCTGGATCACCGCGCTGGGCATCTCGTGGAAGGTCGTCGTCATGGCCGAACTGCTGTCGAGCGCCGACGGCGTCGGGGCGTCGCTGGCCATCGCCCGCTCGCAACTGGACACCGCCGCGACGATGTCCTGGATCGTGGCCATCGTCGGCCTGCTGCTGGCCGTCGAATACCTGCTGCTCGAACCGATCAAGCGGGAAGTCGAGCGCTGGCGCGAACCCGGGATCGCACACGGAGCAGGCCCATGAACCGGATGTCAGGCGCTCATTCGCCGGCAACGCCGGCGGCCGCCCTGCACGTGCGCGGCGTGGATCACGCATTCGCGCGCCAGACCGTGCTGGAGGACATCGATTTCGAACTGCACGCCGGCGAAATCGTCGCGCTGGTGGGCCCGTCGGGCTGCGGCAAGACGACGCTGCTGCATCTGTGCGCGCAACTGCTCTACCCGGAC
Organism: Burkholderiaceae bacterium; assembly: GCA_036844405.1. GTDB lineage: Bacteria > Pseudomonadota > Gammaproteobacteria > Burkholderiales > Burkholderiaceae_E > Zeimonas. The sequence goes on from DAIUFU010000157.1 coordinate 4,153, forward strand.
AGCGGCACGATCGACAACGGCTTCCTGCGCCAGGCCTGCATGTTCCAGCAGCCGCGCCTGCTGCCGTGGAAATCGACGCTCGACAACATCGCACTCGGGCTGGCGGCGCGTGGCGCCGGACGCGGCGAGTGCGAGCACCGCGCACGCGAGATGGGTCTGCAACTCGGGCTCGCGCATGCCGACTTCGCAAAATTCCCGCACCAGCTCTCCGGCGGCATGCAAAGCCGCGTGGC
>DAIUFU010000158.1:0-4377 GCA_036844405.1 Burkholderiaceae bacterium
GCGATGGGCTACAAGTTCCAGTTCATCACGCTGGCCGGTTTCCACGCCCTGAACTACAGCATGTTCCACCTGGCCCACGGCTACGCACGCAAGCAGATGTCGGCATTCGTCGAGCTGCAGGAAGCCGAGTTCGCGGCTGCCGATCGTGGCTTTACCGCGGTCCGGCACCAGCGCGAAGTCGGTACCGGCTACTTCGACGCCGTGACCACGACCGTCGAGAGCGAAGCGTCCACCGGCGCACTCAAGGGGTCGACCGAAGACGCCCAGTTCTTCGAGGGCAAGAAGACCCAGGCAGCCTGAGAACACGACTGTCCTGTCCGGGCCGGCATCTGCCGGCCCTTTTTGTATCTGCGCCCGGCAGGATGCCGGACCTGCGGCGCGTGGACCACTCGTTGACTGACGGCGGGCGGAACCGTCAGTGAATGGCCGGTCCGGTGCACCGGCATCGGCGGGTGATCACCGAAGGTTCTAGTCCGTCGACTCGGCCAAGGGTCGAATTTTCTGCGCTCCGGCGCGCGCCTATAACGGTTCCTGTGCAGTTTCGTTTCACCCCCACAGGAGTCCGTTCATGTCGACCCGTTCCGCTCCCGCCGCTTTCCCCGCCTTTTCCTCTTCCTCTTCCTCTTCCTTTCCCGCTGGATCTCCCATTCGTGTTCCGGTGCCCGCACCGTCTTTGCGCATCCGCGCCGAAGCGGCCGCCGGCTGCGCGCGCCGCCAGCGTGGACAAGGGATGACGGAATACATCATTGTCGTCGCCCTGATAGCCGTTGCCGCCATCGGCGTCTACACGCTCTTCGGACAGACGATCCGCAACCAGACGGCCGGCCTGGCGCTGGAGGTCTCCGGCCAGACGGCGTCGACCGCGATCAGCGCGGCGCAGGCCAATGCCGATACGGCATCGACCAACGCCGACGTGCGCAAGGGGCTGGACAACTACGACGCCGACAACCACTGAGCACGAGGTCACCCGTCGCATCGATCTTTCGTTCCTGTTGACGAACCCGGGCAACCGCCATGACCGCCGTGCACGCTACGCGCTCACTGTGTCCTCTGATCCGGCGCGGCCAGTGTGGCCAGGCACTGGTGCTGGCACTGGTCGTGCTCTTCGGCGGCCTGCTCGGGCTCTTTTTCCTCTTCAGCACGGGCCAGGTGATCGCGGCCAAGCAGCGTCTGGTCCATGCGGCCGACGCCGCTGCGTGGAGTTCGGCGCTGTGGCGGGCGCGTGTGTTCAATTTCCAGGCGTACGCGAATCGCGCCATCGTCGCCCAGGAGGTGGCAGTGGCGCAGGCCGTGACGCTGGTCTCCTGGGCGAAATACTTCGAACAGTTCACGGCCAATGCCAGCGTACTGGCCACGGCCTGGCCGCCGGCGGCGCCGGTGCTCGAGGCAGCCGCGTCGGTCGCGCAAGGTGCACGCGAACTGACTGAACTCACCGCCGCGCAGGAAATTCCGGTGCGCGCGGCGCCGTCGATCGGCTACAAGAGTCTGCTCGCGCGCAGCCAGGAAGTGCTGGAACTGGCGGCCGGATCATTCGGACTGGGCGCTGTCGCCAATGAGATCGTGCGCGCCAGCGATCGCCGCTTCTTCGCTTTCGCACTGGGTGATGGCGGCGCCTTTTCCGCTTTCAGCCGACGCTATGAAAGCGACGAGGATCGCGCCCGCCTGCGCGACGTCGTGACCGATTCGCTCGACGGCTTCGTGCGCGGACCCCGCAAGGACAATCTGCAGTTGCTGCTGCTGCCCTCGTCGTGTTTCGGCCGCACGACCAATGTCGATCAATGGTTTCGTTCGTGGCGCAAGCGCGGCGGCACCGATCTGGCCCCTGACCTCGAGCGCTGGCAGGCGGTCGATACCGCATCCATCCACAACTGGCGCCGGCGTGGCCTGCTGCGGCGCAGCTGCCGACGGCAGGAATGGCTGCCGACCGGGTGGGGCGCGGCCCAGGCCTCCGATGGCAGCTTTGCCGACGGGATCGTTGGTGATCCGGGATCGACCCGGGACAATCCGGGAGCCACGGCGCTGGCCGAAACCGGCATCACCGGCGCGGGTCACGCCGGCTTCGGACAGTACAGCGGCATCGAACGGGTGCGCGAGCTGAATTACGAAGCACTGGCCGATGACCGCTTTCCGGTGTCGCAGGTGGTCATCCTGGCCCGGCAGGAAGCGCGCGACGTGCGCACTGCCAATGCGCTCGATGTCGGAACGGGCCGCCTGCGCCTGTTCGAGGCCTTTGCCGGTCAGCGCCTGTGGGCGATGGCGGTCGGCGAAGCGTATTTCCGTCGCCCGCCCGCGGCACCGGCACGCATCGAGTATGCGAGCCTGTACAGCCCGTACTGGCAGGCGCGGCTGGCCGCGCCGACCGAGGCGCAGCGCGTCGCTGCCGAAGCCTATGCGTACTGATCGGCATCGGCCCGACCTGGCGCGCCGGAACGGCCCGCGCAGCCGGTGTGGCCGGCAGGGCCGGCGCAGCCAGCGCGGCCAGGCCCTGATCGAGGCACTGGTGGCGGGCCTGGTACTGGTTCCGCTGATGCTGCTGGTGATCCTGCTCGGCAAGGTCCAGTCGATGCAGCAGGCGACGATCGGTGCCGCCCGTGCCCTGGCCTTCGAGTGCACGGTGCGCCCGGGCGACTGTGCCGATCCGGCCGCGCGCGCCGTGCTCGCCGAAGACGTGCGGAGGCGCCATTTCGGGCGCATCGATCGCGAGATCTTCAGCAATGACGTGCTGGCGGCAGATGCGCCGGCAGCCGAACGCCAGCCGCTGTGGACCGACCGCCGCGGACGCGCCCTGCTCGAACATCCGGCCGACGTCGCGATCGATGTGCGTCGCTCGAGCTTCAATGCCGGACGCAACACGGCTGTGGGCCGGGCCGCCGGTGACGCGGCGGCCGTGCTGGATCAGCTGGCCGGCCCGGGCCGCTTCGGCCTGTCGCTGGCTGATGGTCTGTTCGTGAGCGAGGTCGCCGTCGACGTCTCGCCGGGCCAGGCCGGCAATGAAGCGCTGAGCCGTCTGGACTCGCTGCCCCTGCACCTGCGGGAACGCACCGCGATTCTCACCGATGCGTGGAACGCCTCCGGCCCGTACGGCAGCGACGAACATACCGTCCAGTCGCGTGTGCAGCGCGGCCAGCGCGTCGATGTGGTCCATGAAACGGCGTTCCGCGCGGGCTATCAGCTCACGCTGTGGGCGCTGCGCCTGATGGATCTGGCCGGGCTCGAACCAGCGGCATCTTCCTTTCGTCCGCACGAGACCGATGTCGACCGTGTCCCGGGCGACCGCATCCCGACCGAACGGGTGGCGCCATGACGGCCGCACCGGCTGCTGCCGTGCTGCTGGCTGCCCTGCCTGTGCTGGCGGCGCAGGCCCAGTCGTTCCCGCGCGATTTGCCGGATGCCCGTCTGCCGGGACTCGAGCAGATGCGCGTGGCGATTCCCGAGGGTGCCATCGGCGAGCACTCCGTGGCCGTCTACGAAGTCCGCAGTGTTCTGCCGCCACGGATGGTGCTGAGCGAAGTCGAGCGCCACTGGCGCAGGCTCGGAGCCGATGTCGTTTTGCAGGCGCGCAGCGGCGACTGGCATGTGCTCTCCCAACGTCTCGACGATCGCGCAGGTGTCCGCGACGGGATCGTGGCAGGTGATGAGCCGGGCAGGGCGGATGCGCTGCCGTCCGGCTTTGAAACCCTGCAACTGCGTGCGCGTCCCGGCGGCGGCAGCACCGGTCTGCTCACGCGCTGGTTCCGCCCAGAGAGCGTGCCCGAACCGGGCGATGGCGCCGGCCGGCGTCCGGATGGGTTGCATGGCCTGCTGCCAGCCGACGCCGGCCGATTGCGCCGATTCACCTCGAACGATCCCGGCGGACGCCGCGGGTCGATGCTGGCGGCACATCTGGATCAGGACCTGGATGGGGCCGAATCACGTGTTGACGGGCACCTGCGTCGTCTCGGGTTCCAGCCCATGACCGCCGGCGACGATCCCCGCGCGTTGCACTGGCGTGACGATCGTGCGCGCTTCTACCGCGCTGGCGTGCGCGAACTGCTGGTCACCTTGCACCGGGAGCCGGATGGCACGGGTGTCGTCCTGCATCTGATGGAGAACGCGCCATGAAAGTCGTTCCGGTCGATCGACCCTTGTCTTCGGGGCGGCGGTGCCCGCGCTCCGGGGCATGCAGACGCACTCGCGGACAGACCGTCGTCGAGTATCTGCTCGTCGTTGCCCTGTTTGCGCTGGCGATCGTCATCGGTCCGCACAGCCCGCTCGAACGTTTCTTCGATGCCGTCGGCGATCGCTACGAGCGTTTCACGGCCACGATCTCGCTGCCATGACGCGGTCTGCAATCCATCCTTTGCCGGTCCTTCCGGCTCGGTGCATTCCGCGTCTCGC
>DAIUFU010000159.1:0-283 GCA_036844405.1 Burkholderiaceae bacterium
CACGAGGGAGCCGAGCAGGAGCACGATCATCGGCATCGCCGAGGCCAGCGCAATCGCGCCGAAACCGTCGGCCAGCGGCGTGCGCCCGGGCACCGCGGTGGCCAGCCCGATGCCGAGCGCTGCGATCAGCGGCACATTGATGGCGGAAGTCGCCGCAGCACCGGCGTCAAAGGCGATGCTGGCGCTTGCCGGCGGTTGCAGCACGATCACCAGCAGTGCGAGCGCGTAGACCGCTGCCACGGGCGTCCAGGCCGGCCAGCCCCGCAGGATGCGCAGGCAACTG
>DAIUFU010000159.1:485-4366 GCA_036844405.1 Burkholderiaceae bacterium
GCCGAGGGGGAACAGGCTCATCGACAGGCCGCCGAGGAACAGACTCAGGCCGATCAGGACGAAAGACAGTCCGATGAGCTTTTCGGCCAGCCCGATGATCGGTTCGCGCAGGATCAGAAGCTGGAAAAAAACGATGACCAGCACGATCGGGGCCAGATCGCGCCCGTTGTCGAGCAGCATGCGCCCCCAGCCCGACGCGTGCGTGCCTGCGGTGCGATTCACGCGGCGGATTCCCGTTTGCGCAGGATTTCGTAGCCGGCGACGATGTCGAGCAGTTCGGCCGTGATCGATTCCTGGCGCTGGCGCTGATATTCGGCGTTCATCGTCTCCAGGTGGTCCTCGATATTGTTCAGCGCGGCGTGCATCGCCGCCAGCCGGGCAGCGTGCTCACTGGCCAGCGACTCGGCGCCGGAGCGGAACAGGCTGGCAAACAGATGCTCGCGCACGAGCGCCGCGTACAACCGGGGTTCGGGCAGCGTGAACATCGGCAGCGTGCGCGAGTGCCACGGGCGGCGGGCGAGATCGCGCAGCCAGCGGCGCTCGTGCGGTGCCAGGGTGACGCGATGCGGCTCGACCGTGTCGGCGCGCCGGCGGTTGTGGAAGACGAGAATGCGCTCGACCCGGTGCCGGGTACGCCAGTCGTCGATGGTCAGCAGGATGCGATGGCAGGTTTCGGTCAGGCCATCGGCGGTGCCCGGCAGATGGATCATTGCGCCGGCCGTACGCCCGTACATGCCCAGCGCCTGTGCGGCACGCGCACCGACGCACAGCCAGTGCCAATGCGTGCCGGGGGCTGTGCCGGCGGCGAACGAAGCCACCCGTTCGTTGAAATTTCCGCAGAAACCGTGATCGGAACCGAACACGATGGCCATCGTCGTCCCGGCGGCGGCTCTGGCGCGGGCAGCCGTCTCGCCGCCGGCCTCAGTGTTCCTGTTGGTGCCCCTGTCGATGACAGTGTCCTCGCCGAGGGTGTCGCCCTCGCCAGCGAGGGGCGTACCGTCGGACACTCCGTCGTTCAGCGGCCCGGCGGCGGCCGGCACCGATGGCAGCACGTGCTGGCGCAGCACCGCCGTCATGCCCAGTTCGACCGTACGCATGTAGCGGCTCATCGTCCCGGCCGCCCGGTCATACTGGACGATGCTGGCCGTGGACAGCGCCTTCATCGTGCGCACGATCGATTCCAGACTGCGCGTGGTATCGATGCGCCGCGACAGGGCATCGAGCGTGCCGCTCATGACGATCCGGCGCGCGCCGGCGGCGGCAGTGTCCGCGCACTCTCGACTACGGCCGTCTGCAGGCAGGCGTGGTCGTCGTCGGTCAGTGGCTGCCCGTCCTCGATGCGTCGGCACAGCTCGGGCAGCGCATGCACGATCCGTTCGACGATGGCGGCCTCGGCCGCGGCCAGCGAGGCGATCGGCACTTCGTCCAGCCAGCCGCGGATCGTCGCCAGAAGCAGGCCGATCTGGCTGCTCGCGGCCAGCGGCGCATGCTCGTCCTGGCGCAACATTTCCCGCACCCGACGACCGCGTTCGAGCGCCTGCCGGGTGCTCGCGTCGAGCTGGGTGCCGAAACGTGCAAAGGCTTCGAACTCCTCGAATTGCGCGTAGAACAGGCGCAGATCGCCGGCAATGCTGCGCCACGCCGGCAACTGCGCCCGGCCGCCGACACGCGACACCGATTTGCCGATGTCGATCGCCGGCAGTTGACCCTTGTGGAACAGCTCCGGCGACAGATAGATCTGTCCGTCCGTGATCGAGATGAGGTTCGTCGGGATGTAGGCGGACAGGTTCTGTGCCTGGGTTTCGACGATGGGCAGCGCTGTCAGCGAGCCGCCGCCATGGTCCTCGCGCAGACGCGTGGCCCGTTCCAGCAGGCGCGCGTGCACGAAGAAGATGTCACCCGGATAGGCTTCGCGCCCCGGCGGGCGACGCAGCAGCAGCGACAGCTCACGCCAGGTGCGGGCATGACGCGTCAGGTCGTCATGGACGATGACGACGTCGCGGCCCTGCGCCATGAAGAATTCGGCGATCGACGTGGCCGCGTACGGTGCGATGAATTGCAGACCCGGTGCATCCTCGGGCCCGGCCACGACGATGACACACTGATCGAGCATGCCGCCGCGGCGCAGCGTGGCGATGACGCGTGCCACGCCGGCAGCGCGCTGGCCGATCGCGCAGTACACGCCGATGACGCCGCTGCCGCGCTGGTTGAGCAGGGTGTCGACGGCAATCGAGGTCTTGCCGATCTGCCGGTCGCCGAGGATCAGCTGGCGCTGGCCGCGCCCGACCGGAATGGCCGCGTCGATCGCCTTGATGCCGGTATGCAGGGGCCGTGCCACCGGCGCCCGGGCGATGATCGGTGCGGCCGGCCGTTCGACCGGCCAGTGCGCTTCGGCGCGGATTTCGCCTTTCTGATCGATCGGCCGACCGATTCCGTCGACAATGCGCCCCAGCAGCGCATGGCCGACCGGTACCTCGATCGCGCGCCCGGTCCGCCAGGCCGGCTGGCCGGCTTCCAGTTTCGTGTGATCGCCGAGCAGTGCGACGCCGATCCCGGCTTCCGCCAGATCGACGGCCAGGCCGACCAGACCCTCCGGGAAGCGGATGAGTTCCTGGTCGATGACGTCGCTCAGTCCGCCGACCCGGGCGATGCCGCGGCTGACCGCGCGCACGACGCCGGTCTCGCGTAGGTCCGGAGCGGCGCGTGCATCGTCCAGGCTGTCCTCGAGCAGGCGAAAGACCGACGGGCCCAGACCCTGCAGCGTTTCCTCGTTCATGACGCAGACACGGGAACTTCGCCCGCAAGCGGATCCGGCGTGCCGGAACGTGCGTCCAGTTCCTGTCCGAGCCGGTGTTCGAGTTCGTCGAGCCAGTGATCGAGGGTCCAGTCCAGGCTGTGGTTGCCGATCACCAGCGCGATGCCGCCCGTCATGGCCGGATCGGTCGTCCACTCGATCACGGCCTCGGTCTCGGGTGCGATCTGCCGGCGGATCATCCCGGTCAGCAGCGGGCGCTGTTGCGGGTCGATGACGAAGCGGCTGCGCACGATGATCCTGCCGCCGGCATCGCGGGCGGCCTGGCGCAGACGCCCCAGGTCGGTGGGTGCCAGTGCTTCGAGATGCCGGGCCAGGGCACGCATCATCTGTTCCTCGAGCGGGACATCGGCGAGATCGGCCAGGACACGCCGCGAAAGCGCCAGCACATGCGCTGCGCTGCGCTGCCGCATGTCGTGCAGGAAGGAAGTGCGCTCTTCGTCGACCTGTTGCAGCCATTGCGCACGAAGCCGGGCCACTTCCTGGCGAGCCGCCTGTTCGCGATGTTCCATCTGCCGGCGCAGATCGTCTTCCGCCCGGGCGAGCAGCGCGCCTTTTTCTTCGTCGAACTGCGCCTGCCGCTGACGATATGCACGGATTTCCTCCCCGGCCGCCGCCTCGCGTTCGCTCGCTTCGCGAAGGCGCGCGGCAATGCGCTTTTCGCGCCCGTCCATTGCGTCGACGATCGGGCGGTACAGAAAGCGTTGCAGCAGCCAGACCAGGATCAGGAAATTGATGATCTGCGCGACAACGGTGATCCAGTCGATGTGCATGGGCTGGTGCCGCCGTCAGGGAGTTGCCATCTCGAGCACCCGGTTCCAGATCGGATTGGTGAAGATCAGGATCATCGACAGCACGAAACAGTAGATCGCCGTCGATTCGATCATCGCCAGACTGACGAACAGCGTACGCGTGATCGTGTTGGCTTCGTCCGGTTGCTGGGCAATGGCCGCCAGCGCCTGCGCTGCCGCCCGTGCTTCGCCGAAAGCCGGACCGAGCGAGCCGATCGCCAGCGTCAGCCCGGCCGTGACGATCGAAACCGCGCCGATCAAGCCGATATTGTCCACGT
>DAIUFU010000160.1:0-4354 GCA_036844405.1 Burkholderiaceae bacterium
ACCAGTTGGACTACAGTGGCACTGTCACGATACACGGACGCGCCGGCGAGCGCGAGGAGGAGAAGTCGTGAGTTTCCGCATCCAGGACCAGGCAGCGCGCCTGAACGTGCGCATCGAAAACGATGCGCGCACCGGACAGCAGGTGATCGAGGCACTGCACTCCTGCAGGACAGTCAGCTGGTGGTCTTGTCCGTCCGGCGAATGTGCCCGCGTCGGCGCCTGCGAATCGCACCGTGACGGCGAGGCCGTCGTTCTCGAAATGACACCGCGCGAAGGCGAGACGCTGTCGGCGACGGGCATCGCCGAATGCATGTCCTACCTGCTCGGCGCGGACGTCGCTGCGCATCATCACTGAACACATACCGGATATCACCCGCCGGCCGTGCAGGAGCGAGGCACGCAGGAACGATGACGTTTCGTTGCCATGCAGCGAATCGCTGCCGTTTCCTCCGCCTGCCTCGCGCCCGCGTCGCGGCTGCCTGGTCGCGGGCGTCCCCGGCGCCCGCGACCTGCTCACGCACCCGCGTTCGCCCTGCGCGCGTCCGGCCCGCTACAGGAGAAGGAAAGCATGCCGAAACCTCTGCCCAGTGGAGCCGATCTGCAGAAACTGCACAGCGACACGATCGAATTCACCAGCGCCGCCGCCGCCAAGACGCTGGAGGGATTCCGCCGGCTGGCCGAATTGAACATGCAGACGGCGCGCACCTCGCTCGAAGAATCCAGCGAACAGATCCGTGCCCTGCTCGAGGCTCGCGACACGGAAACGCTGGCCCGGATGGTGACGGGTTTCGCGATGCTGCCGCCGGACCGGTTTGCTGCGTGGGCCAACGCGATCTACGCGATCGCACAGGAGACCGGTACCGACATCGGCGCACTGGTCGAGCAGCAGATCGAGCACAGTAACGAGCAACTGGCCGACGCGGTCGCCGCGCTCGCGCGCAGTTCGCCCGGCGGCACCAGCGGCGCCTTCGACTTCATCTCGCGGACGATGGACGCCGCACGCACCAGCTACGACCAGATGCAGGCCGCCGCAGCGCAGTTCACCGGCGCCGCTGCGGGCGGTGAGACCGGCAAGACCGGTGGCAAGGGATGAACTGAACACGCCGGGCATTCGCCGATACCCGGGCGCGGCCGACCCGGCCTTCCCGATCGGACCGGGTGGACGCAGCCTGCGCCCCGGGCGACCCATGCATCCCGCCCATCAGGCGGCCCCGGTCCGGCGACATTCCTGGCAGGTGCACACCGGAACATGAGATACGAAGCATTCGACACCCGATCGGGACAAGGATCCGATCGCACCGGCTACTGGGAACGCGCGACCCGACGCTTTTTCGGCCCCCTGGGCACGACCAATCTGGCCGAGCGCGAATTCGACGCGCGCATGCTGGTCTATCACGTCGGGCCATTGCGCCTGTACACGATCGATGCCACCGCACACCGAGTGATCCGCGATCACTCCGAGATGGGCGAGGCGACACTGGCGCTGCTGGAATCGACCCTGCGGGCACAGCAGGATCCGGCCAGCGAAGCCCGGCCGCTGCCGGAAGCGCTGCGCATCCGGGTGCGCGAATACATCGAATCGAATCTGGCCGACAGTGAGCTGACGGTCGAACGGATCGCGCGCGACCTGAAGTGTTCGAAGCGCTATCTGCATCGCGTCTTCGAGCGCGAAGAGACGACTGTCGAACGCTATATCTGGAATACGCGCCTGGCGCGCTGCCGGCAGGCGCTCGAGCACGGCGCACATCTGCGTACCTCGATCTCCGAAGTCGCATGGCGCTGGGGTTTCAGCAGCACCGCCCATTTCTCGCGGCGGTTCAAGGCGCAATACGGCGTGACGCCGACACAGTTCGTCAACGCGATCCGCTGCTGACGGTTCACGCCGGCGCGCGGCGCATCGACCGCCCATCGAAAGGCGGTCGGAGCGCATCCGGGCGACCGGCCCCTGTCCGGACCCGGCCGCACGCGAAAGCTGCGGACGCACCGCCCGGATGCGTCCGCACCTGCTCAGCGCTGGTCCCAGGCCGGTGCCAGCTTGAGCTTCCAGTCGCCCTGTGCCGGATAGACCAGATGCAGACGATCACCCCACCACTGGCTGGCGGTGCTGCTGATCAGGCCCAGACCGGTCTCGTCGAACGTCACGTCGCCCTGCACGGTGTCCTTGAATTCGTGCCCGGCAATGGCGTCGCGCACCGTCTTCGGGTCGAGCGAGCCGCTGGCCTCGATCGCCTTGAGCAGCACCTGTGCATTGGCGTAGAACATGCCGATCGAGACGCTGCCCTTCTTCTTCTCGTTCAGGTAGCGCTCGCTGAGTTCCTTGACACCCGGGTACGGATAGTCCATCGACCAGAAGCCGTCGGCCAGGACGTAGTTCGAATCCTTGCCGAGCGCTTCCTGGAATTCGTTGGTCCAGGTGCCCTTCCAGCCATGCAGATACGGCACGCTGAAGTTCTGCTCCTTCATCTGACGCACGAAGGTGATCGGATCGGTCGGGTTGCCGAACAGGATGATCGAGTTCGAGCCGGAGCAGTTCGGCGGACGGGTCTTCGCCGGCGACGATGCGGACCGGAGGCAGCCCGGCGGACCGGGAGCCGGACTCCGGTTCATGACCGACCTGCGTGCCCGTTCCAGCCGGTGCGCGTACCCCGGCCGCGGTGTACCCTTCGACCGGCAGCACTGCCATCATCGCCAACGGCTGTTCACCATCGGGAGTCAGTTCATGAAAGATCACGACTATGCAGCGGATCTGGGCAAGTACACGACGAACGTGAACCAGAAGGCCATCGACACGATCGTGCGCTACTGCGGCATTGCACTGCGCAATGTCGATTCCTCGCTCGTTGCCGCCTCGAGCCCGGACGAGCTCGCCACCGTGCGCGACGGTTTCGCCGCGAAGAAACTCGGTCTCGATCGTGAAGCGGCCGAAGCCGGCATCAACAAGGTCGTCGAGCGGATGAAGGACGAGCGCCGCAAGCACCGCGTCACGTTCTACTACCTGCTGGCCGAAGCTACCGGCACGTTCGACAAGCTGCTCTGAACCATCGGAACGACAGGTTTTCGCCATGGCCGATCTTTCCATGTTTCCGGTGACGCACAAGTGGCCGGCGCGTCATCCGGATCGCATCCAGCTGTATTCGCTGCCGACACCCAATGGCGTGAAGGCCTCGATCATGCTCGAGGAAACCGGCCTGCCCTATGAAGTGCACCGGGTCGGATTCGAGACCGACGATCAGCTCTCGCCCGAATTCCTGTCGCTCAATCCGAACAACAAGATTCCGGCGATCATCGATCCGAAGGGGCCGGGCAGCCGGCCGCTGGCGCTGTTCGAGTCGGGCGCGATCCTGATCTACCTGGCCGACAAGTGCGCCGCCCAAGGGCGGCCTTCGTTCATGCCGTCCGACCTGCCGCGGCGCTACCAGGCCATCCAGTGGCTGATGTACCAGATGGGCGGCATCGGACCGATGTTCGGCCAGGTGGGCTTCTTCAACAAGTTCGCCGGGCGCGAATTCGAGGACAAGCGCCCGCGCGATCGCTACGTGAACGAATCGCGCCGTCTGCTCGGCGTGCTCGAAGGACACCTGACCGGACGCGCGTGGATGATGGGCGACGAATACACGATCGCCGACATCGCGATCTTTCCGTGGGTGCGCAATCTGATCGGCTTCTACGAGGCGAAGGATCTGGTCGGCTTCAGTGACTTCCCCGAGGTGGCACGCGTGCTCGAGGCCTTCGTCGCCCGCCCGGCGGTCGCGAAAGGTCTGCTGATCCCGGCGGCGGCGGCCTGAACGTGCACGCGGGAGCGTGAGTGTGAGCGCAAGCCGAATGCGAAGAGAGGTGCCGTGAACATCGAACGATTCATGCAGGGGTACAAGGCGGCCTGGGAAGCGCGGGACGAGCATGCCTTCGCCGCGCTGTTCGCCACCGATGGCGAATATCGCAACACCCCTTTCGCCGTCCAGCGCGGCCATGCCGAACTGGCCGAATACTGGCGCCGCATCAAGCTGCAGGAAGACATCCGCGTCGACTACGACATCCTGGCCGACAGCGGCAGCGCCGGCATTGCCCACTGGCACGTCACCTACCGCGTCGCATCCGATGAACTGCTCCATATCTGGGCACGCTCGACCGGGACCAATCTCGTCGCACGTGCGCCTGGTGATCCCTTGCCGACGATGGTGCTCGACGGCGTGCTGCAGGCGCAGTTCGCCGACGGCCTGTGCACGAAATGCGCAATCTGGTGGCACAGCCTGGCGCAGCCGGGCTGAAGCGGTCGTAAAACAGGTTGACCGGCCCGACACGCCATCGGCTTGAGCCACATCATTTCGCCGGCCTGCCGGCAGCAGGATCCTCCACG
>DAIUFU010000161.1:0-4297 GCA_036844405.1 Burkholderiaceae bacterium
GGCCCGATCTGCGAGGTCGACCCGGGCGTCATCCGGCGTATCGCACACGAATTCGTCGACACGGCGTCGGTTGGCGAGACGATCGAGATCGACGGGCGCATCCTGCCGTACCGGCCGGTGGCGGTCACACTCGGCAAGACGGTCAACAACGGCTGGGGCGCTTTCGAATGCTGCTGGGCGCGCACGATGCTGGCAGTGCTCGTCGGCGCGCTCGAAGTCCCCGGCGGCACGCTCGGCACCACGGTGCGCATCAACCGTCCGCACGAAGACCGGATGAAGAGCGTGCGCCCTGGCGTCGACGGCTTTCTGCACAACGACCTGAACCCGACCGATGCCGAGCACTGGATCGGCAAGCCCGGGCGGCGCAATGGCCGCAACGCGCACCGCACGCTCGTGCCGCTGGCGGGCAACGGCCCGTGGTCGCAGGCGCTCGGCCCCACGCACCTGGCCTGGATGTTCACGAAGGAGGCGCCGGAACACTGGCCGCAGCCGCAGTATCCGGACGTCTGGATCACGTTCCGCACGAACCCGGCGATCTCGTTCTGGGATACGCATAATCTCGTGAAAACCATCGCCGGCTTTCCTTTCATGGTCTCGTTCGCCTATACGGTCGACGAGACCAACTGGATGGCCGATGTGCTGCTGCCCGAGGCGACCGATCTGGAGAGCACGCAGCTGATCCGTCTCGGGCGCACGAAATTCGTCGAGCAGTACTGGGAGCACGAGGGCTTCGTGCTGCGCCAGCCGGCGGTCGAACCGATGGGCGAGGCGCGCGATTTCACCTGGATCACCAATCAGCTCGCACAGCGCACCGGTCTGCTCGAGCGTTACAACGAATCGATCAATCGCGGCGCAGGCGGCGTGCCGCTGCGCGGCGAGCATTTCGATTTTTCGCTCGATCCGGCGACCCTGCACGACGTCGACGCGATCTGGGATGCCGAATGCAAGGCGGCGACCAGCGCCATGTCGAACGGCGAGGAAGTGCATGATCTCGCCTGGTTCAGGAAAAACGGCTTCTACACGCGGCCGTACTCGCAGCGCGGCTGGTATCTGTATCCGGCGATGGTCGAACAGGGACTGCGTTTCGAGCTGCCGTATCAGGAACGCCTGATGCGCTCCGGGCTCGAGCTGATGAACCGTCTGCACGAGGCCGGAATGCACTGGTGGGACGAACAACTGGCCGAATACCAGTTCCTGCCGGCCTGGGACGACGTACCCAAACGCTGGGAAAACGCCATCGTGCATGCCGGGCGTGATCCGGCCGAGTTTCCGTTCTGGCTGCTCACGACCAAGAGCATGCAGTTTCACGCCAGCGGCAATGTGTCGATTCCGCAGATGCACGAAGTGGCGCAGAACGTGCGCGGCCATCACGGCATCGTCATCAATCGGGAGACGGCGCGATCACTCGGCATCGGTGACGGGGACGAGCTCGAGGTCGCCTCGCTCGTCAACGTCACGCGCGGCCCGGCGATCCTGGCCGCCGGCATCCGGCCGGATACCCTGCTGATGATCGGGCAGTTCGATCACTGGGCGACGCCGTACGCGAAGGAGTTGCACGCCCCGAGCCTGAACACCGTGGCGGCGATGAGTCTGGAGCTGACCGATGCGACCGGTTCAGGCTCGGATATCGTGCGGGTGTCGATCCGGCGTGTTGGCGCGACGGCCGACAGCGGCAGCGGCAATGTGAAGGGTCGCGACCGGCCGGCGACGACAGGAAAACAGACGGCGCCGGCTGCCTGTCAGACGACGGCTGCGGCGGATGGCCGCACGGTGGATCAGGATGAGCAGGAGGAATCCGTCGCGTTGCGCACCGGCGGGCTGGCGCAGCGCATCGGGGCCTGGCTGCGGCCGTCGCGAGCCTGAGCGCGTGCGCTCGTCCTCTGCGCCGTCCGTGCGGGTCCCATCGGTCACGAAGTGCCCGGATCCCGCCGGCACCGTCGGCACCCCGGTCGCCGCAGTGGTGTGCACGAGCGGAACCATGCTGGTACGCACCTGCGAACTGCTCGACGAGGCGCCGCTGGTCATCGACGTCGAAGGCGTCGGCCGCTATACGCTGATGTGGACGCCAACCGAAGCGTGGACGTCAACCGAAGAGGCGGCGAACGCCGGGGCGGGAAAGGTCGAGGGACCGTGCGACGCGAATCATCCGGACGGCCTGGCCGCCGGGTTCATCCCGGCCGACGGCTGGCTGGGCGAGGGGACGCCGTCGGCGGCACTGGAGCTGGCCGCCGGCTTTGCGTTCAGCGAGGGTCTGTTCGACCGGATGGATGAACTGGTGTCGCTGTCGCGCTGCCCGCAGACGCCGGATGTCGTCCGCGTCGTGCTGGCCGAGGCCGCACGCCGACGTGCACATCCGGCGCTGCGCACGGTGAATTCGAGCTGTGGCGTCTGCGGTGCCGACCGTCTGCCCGAAGCCGGAGCGGCGCAGGAGCGCCTCGGCGCGCGCACGCCGATGCTGTCACTGCCCGCTCTGCACGGGCTGGCACAGGCCATGCAGGATCGTCAGCACCTGTGGCGCCGGACCGGCGCCGCGCATGCGGCACTCCTGTTCGATGCGCAGGGCGAAGTCCTGGCCTTTGCCGAGGATCTCGGTCGTCACAACGCACTGGACAAGGCGATCGGACGCTGCCTGCTGGCCGGCCGCTCGCCGGTCGGCGGTGGCGTGATCCTGAGCAGCCGCTGCAGCTACGAGATGCTGGCCAAGGCCGCGCGGGCCGGCCTGGGCGTCGTCGCGGCCGTATCGGCCCCCAGCGCGCTGGCCGTGCGCATGGCACATGAACACGGCATCACCCTGTGCGGTTTCGTGCGCGATGCACAGGCGACGATCTACACGCATCCGGGCCGGATCGGACCCGGGAATCCGGGCGCTGCTCAGGCCAGATCGGCAACCAGAGATGCCCGTACCGGCTCGGGCAGGGCACCGCTGCCCGCCTGATAGTTCTCGTGATCGATGCCGGCTTCCAGCACGGCACCGTCCTTCAGCGCGGCAATCGTCGCCGGATCGAGTTCGAAACGCAGGAAATGCACGGCCGAGGTCTTGTCTTCGGTCGATCGTTCCAGGTCTTCGTCGGCGATGGCGTGGATTTTTTCGTGCCCCTGTGCGCGTACCCAGACCCGGTCCTCGATACCCACCAGGCGCGCCAGTTCGCGCCGGCGCTGCTCGACATCCTCGTATTCGATCAGCATCGTCGCCTTGAAATTGGTACCGTCCGGGATCAGCGGATTGTAGGCATCGAGTTCGTGCTGGATGCCTTCCTCCTCGAAGATCCGTTCGATGCGCAACATTTCCTGGATCTGGTAACGCACCGTCTTTTCGTCTTCGAAGAGCAGGGTGACATGGTCACCGATGGCGACCTTGCGCCGGTTCTTGTACTCGATCATCCCGGCGCGCAACTGCGGGCGCGCGCGTGCATATTCCTCGAGCGATTGCAGCGAGGCACGGGTCAGTGTGGGCATGTCCGTGATGACTCCTGATGGCTCCGGGTTCCGGTTCGCGGGGGCAGCTGCCAGTCCTACAGCCCGCACGCCATGCGCAGCAGCGTCAGCGGATGGGCGAGCCTGCCGCGCACGTCGTTGCCGGCGGCGCTCATACCCTGGGCGATGTGGTGGCCGGCGAGCTGGCAGTCGGAGGTGATCCAGTCGGGTTCGCCGTCCGGATGATCGGCCATCCGGCGGAATACCGGGCGGCCGATCTTCATCGCGATCTCGTGGTATTCCTTCTTGACCCCCCAGGTGCCGGCATGGCCCGAGCAGCGCTCCACCGTGTGGATTCGCGTGCCCGGAACCTGCTCGAGCAATTCGCGCGTCTTCTGACCGATGTTCTGCACGCGCTGGTGGCAGGCCACGTGCCAGGACACATTGCCCAGCGGGCGCGGAAACCCGGTCTCGAGCAGACCGTCCTTCGCCCGCAGCACGAAGTATTCGAACGGATCGAACATCGCATCGCGCACGGCGAGCACGTCCTCGTCGTCGGGAAAGAGCAGCGGCAGTTCCTGCTTGTACATCAGTGCGCAGGACGGGATCGGCGCCAGGATGGCATACCCTTCACGGGCGTGCCTGGCCAGGCCCGGGATGTTCTTCCGCTTCGCCTTCTCGACCGACTCCAGGTCGCCCAGCTCCAGCTTCGGCATGCCACAGCAGGCCTCGCCCTGCAGGAAGGTGTACGGAATGCCGTTGTGTGCGAGGAGGGCGAGCAGGTCGTGGCCGATGCCCGGTTCGTTGTAGTTGACGTAGCAGGTCGCGTAGACGACGACCTTGCCGGGCGTGCGCTCGCCGTCGCGTACGGTCGTCGACGGCG
>DAIUFU010000162.1:0-868 GCA_036844405.1 Burkholderiaceae bacterium
CCGTGGTGCGTGGTCGGTTTTGCCGGTCTGCGCACGGCTGCGGAGCGGCTGGCCGATAGCCTGCGTGTGGAAATCCACCTCCAGCCGTTCGAACTCGAACCCGACATGCCGTTCGACGGCGCCGATGCCGCCGTGCACCTGATGCGCAAATACGGCATGGACGAAGCCCGGCTCGAGGCCAACCGCACCGCGCTGCGCGAGCGCGCGGCCGCTGCCGGCGTCACGATCCGGCACGGCGCCGACGCCCGCGTCTGGAACACCTTCGATGCGCACCGCCTGCTGCACTGGGCCGGCCAGCAGGACAATGACAAGGCGCTGGCGCTGCAGCAGCAACTGTTCGACGCCTATCACGTCACGCACGAGAATGTGGCCGATCACGAAGTCCTCGTCCGTCTGGCCGGCGCTGCCGGACTGGATGCGCAGGCCGCACGCACGATGCTGGCCGGCACGGACCATGCCGACGAGGTCCGCGAACGCGAGCGCTGGGCGCACGCAAGCGGCATCCACTCGGTGCCGGCGGTGATCATCGATGAGCGCTACCGGGTCTCCGGCGGGCAACCGGCGGACGTCTTCGAGCAGGCGCTCGCCCAGGTCGCCGCGCAGGCTTCGACGGAACGCCGGTGAGCGCATCGCTGCCGACCGATCCCGCCGTTGTTGTGACCGGGACGTCCACCACTCTGTCACCTGTGGCCTCTCCCGCATCATCGTCGGTTGCATCGGTTGCATCGGTTGCATCGGTTGCATCGGCTGCATCGGCTGCATCGGCTGCATCGGCTGCATCGGCTGCATCGGCTGCATCAGCGGCATCAGCGGCATCCGCGGCCACGGCCGCCGCGCCACACGAGGCCGCCGGCGCGGTAGCGCTGCC
>DAIUFU010000162.1:878-4240 GCA_036844405.1 Burkholderiaceae bacterium
CTTCTTCCGCATCATCGCCGGCTGCGTCGGCCGTATCGGCCGCAGCGCTGCACGCAGCCGGCGGCGCGGTTGCACTGCCCGTGCCCTCGATGCCGGTCGGGCCGGCCGGACCCGGTGCAGAAGCCGGCGCCGGCATCCGCCTGCCGATCGTCGGTGCAATCAGCTTCGCGCACATGCTCAACGACATGATGCAGTCGGTGATCCTGGCGATCTATCCGCTGCTGCAGTCCGAGTTCGACCTGAGCTTCGTGCAGATCGGCCTGATCACGCTGACCTTCCAGCTCACCGCATCACTGCTGCAGCCGATCGTCGGCATGGTGACCGACCGCTACCGGTTGCCATGGTCACTGCCGGTCGGCATGGGCTTCACGTTCTGTGGTCTGCTGCTGCTATCGGTCGCACCGGATTATCCGACGCTGCTGGTAGCGGTCGCGCTGATCGGCTGCGGCTCGTCGGTGTTCCATCCCGAGTCGTCGCGCGTCGCGCGCATGGCCGCCGGCGGCCGCTACGGGCTTGCGCAGTCGATCTTCCAGATCGGCGGCAACATCGGTCAGGCGCTCGGGCCGCTGTTCGCCGCCGCCGTCGTCCTGCAACTGGGCCGCGCGCACGTCGGCTGGTTCGGCTCGGCGGCACTGCTGGCGATCATCGTCCTGCTGCAGGTCAGCCGCTGGTACAGCCGCCATCGGCCGCCGACCGGCCGGCGTCGACCGGCAGCCGCAGCCTCGCTGTATCCGCCGAAGGTCGTGCGCCGCACGATCGGCATCCTGCTGCTGCTGATGTTCTCGAAGTTCTTCTATCTGGCCAGCATCAACAGCTATTACGAGTTCTACGTGATCCAGGAGTTCGGCGTCACGACGCATGGCTCGGCAGTTCTGCTGGGTGTATTCCTGGGTGCCGTCGCGCTCGGAACGATACTCGGCGGTCCGCTCGGCGACCGCATCGGCCGCCGGCGCGTCATCTGGTTCTCGATCCTCGGCTGCGCACCGTTCACACTCGCGCTGCCCTGGGTCGGTCTGCACGCCACCGTTGCCCTGAGCGTGGTCATCGGCGTCATCCTCGCCTCGGCCTTCCCGGCCATCATCGTCTACGCGCAGGACCTGCTCGTGCACCGCATCGGCATGGTCTCGGGCCTGTTCTTCGGCCTGGGGTTCGGCCTCGGCGGCCTGGGCGCCGCCGTGCTCGGCGTACTGGCCGATCACTACGGCATCACCTTCGTCTACCAGATCTGCGCCTTCCTGCCGCTGCTCGGCCTGTTCGCGGTCTTCCTGCCCGACGTGCGCCCGCCGGCGAGGCCGGGTCGTGGTCGGCAGGCGGGCACGCCGGCGCAGGAAGCGGCCGGCGGATCCTGAAGCGCATCCATCCGTGCCGACCGCCCCGCGATTTTTCTGACTTCCTTCCGAGGCCGCGGTATGCTGCGCGCTCGGGGCTGTTCCGGATAACGGCCAGCACGAAGAATCCGAAAAAATGACTGCCGTCGAACTGACTCCGGCCCAGAAGCGTCTGCGCGTACTCGTGCTGCTGCTCGCACTCGGCTCCTACCTGATGTCGATGTTCCACCGGGTCGCACCGGCGGCGATCGCGCAGGATCTCTCGGCCGCCTTCGAGGTCAGTGCGACGTCGCTCGGCGTGCTGGCGGCGACCTATTTCTACGTCTACACGCTGATGCAGTTGCCGACCGGCGTGCTCGCGGACACGCTCGGGCCGCGCCGGATCCTGACGCTCGGTGGCGTGGTTGCCGGCGTCGGCTCGCTGCTCTTCGGCCTGGCGCCCGGCTTCGAGCTTGCACTGGTCGGCCGCACGCTGGTCGGGCTCGGCGTCTCGGTCGCCTTCATCGCGATGCTCAAGCTGATCGCCGTCTGGTACGACGAGAGCCGCTTTGCGACGCTGACCGGAACGATGATGTTCCTGGGGAACGTTGGCACGATGACCGCCGGCACGCCGCTGGCCTGGGCGGCGCAGGCGGCTACTGGCTGGCGCGGCGTATTCGTGATCATTGGTGTGCTGTCGCTGGTCATCGGTGTGCTGTCCTGGTTCTTCGTGCAGGACCGGCCCGGTGAGCCGGCCCCGGCGTCACACGCGCCATCGCCGGCGAGTCGTTCTGCCTGGCTGGGCCAGCTCGCCTCGATTCTGCGAAATCGCGCGACCTGGCCGGGCTTTTTCGTCAACGTCGGCGTCGCCGGCAGTTTCTTCGCCTTCGCCGGCCTGTGGGCCGTACCGTATTTCATGCAGGTGCACGGCATGTCGCGCACCCTGGCGTCGCATCACATCAGCGTCTATTTCGGCGGATTCGCGCTCGGCTGCCTCCTGATCGGTCCGCTGTCCGACCGGATCCGGCGGCGCAAGCCGCTGATGATCGGCGGCGCGGTGCTGCACGCGCTGGGCTGGTGGCTGTGGCTCGGCACCGGGGCGCTGCCCCCGACCGTGACTTTTGGCCTGTGCTTCGCGATGGGTGTGGTCACGGCCAGCCTGACCCTGTCATGGGCGTGTGCGAAGGAGGTCAACCCGCCGCTGTCGTCCGGCATGGCCACCAGCGTCGTCAACGTCGGCGTTTTCCTCGGACCGTCGATCCTGCAGCCGCTGGTCGGGTGGGTCATGGACCGCGGATGGCAGGGTGCAATGCTTGACGGCGCACGCCTGTACAGCGCGGCCGATTACCGCGGCGGCCTGGCCCTGATGGCCGTTTTTGCGGCGCTCGGAGCGTTGTCCGCATTTTTCGTGCGGGAGACCGGTTGCCGCAATGTCTGGCGACCGGCACTGTCAACCGGGGAGGGAGGCGCTTGACGGCGGTCGCTACGCCGTCGCCCGTCCTCGCGTGCAGGACTCGAGGCAGACGGCTGTCCCGGTTACATCTCATTTTCGGCTGATCTGGACTGTCGGAATACTTGACGATCGGTGCTCGGATCCGTCGAGACACCAGGAAGTTTTCAGTATTATCAGCAACTTGTATGTCTGGTACGAATTTTGCTTAGATAATGGGGGAAACCGTTATTGCTCACACACTGGTG
Source organism: Burkholderiaceae bacterium (assembly GCA_036844405.1). Classification (GTDB taxonomy): domain Bacteria; phylum Pseudomonadota; class Gammaproteobacteria; order Burkholderiales; family Burkholderiaceae_E; genus Zeimonas. The sequence goes on from DAIUFU010000162.1 coordinate 3,884, forward strand.
AAAACATGAAGAACTTGCTGACCATTGCCCTGTTTACCGTTGCTGCAGCCGCGAATGCCGGCACGATCACGATCGGCGGCGTAGACCAGACGTCAAGCGGCAATGGCTACATATCCAGCGTCGGCACCTGTACGATCGATTTCAACGACGGCACTGCCGGCAATGACTGCGGCGCCGCGTACACGCTGGCAGCCGGCAACATTGTTCAGGGTTCGGTGAGCGGGCAGTACGCATCGCCGTCGGGCGACACCTCACACTATCTCAGCGTCGGCCCGTCCGCGGGTAGTCCGGTTACTGTCATGCTAGGGAACCTCTGCAAAACCTGGCCCGAACCGGTCAGGTATGAGACAGTCCACG
>DAIUFU010000163.1:0-4227 GCA_036844405.1 Burkholderiaceae bacterium
GGCAGGCCGGCCGTCATCGCGCCCATCTTCTCGGACGCCGTCTGCTCGGCCTTGCGCAGCGCATCGTTCATCGCGGCGACGATCAGATCCTCGAGCATGTCCTTGTCGTCGGCCAGCAGCGACGGATCGATCACGATGCGCTTGACATCGTTGCGGCAGGTCATCGTCACCTTGACCAGCCCGGCGCCCGACTGCCCCTCGACCTCGATCTGGCCGAGCTGCTCCTGCGCCTTCTTCATGTTTTCCTGCATCTGCTGGGCCTGCTTCATCAGCCCGGCGAGTTGTGCCTTCATTGCCTGTTTCTCCTCAAAAAGCCGCTCACCGGCCGGTTCATCCGGCCGGGTCACGCGGGCGCACTGATCCTGCGACCACCGTCCCGCCAAATTCGTCGATCATCGAACGCACGAAGGAATCGGATTCGATCGAGCGCTCCGCCTGTGCCTGCGCCTCGGCACGCGCCCGGGCCAGCGCCCCGGCCGCCGTGTCGCCTTCGACGCTGCCGACCTCGACATCGAGCCGCACCGGCGTCCCGAAGTGCGCGGTCAGCGCCGCGCGCACGCGCCGCACCGTCGCTTCCTCGGCCAGCGCGCGGATCGGCACGCGCACGCGGAACCGGCCGCCGTCGAGCGCGAGCAGTTCACTTTGCTCCATGAACTGACGCACGAAGCCGCTGACCGGAAGCCGTGCCGCCAGCGCCGGCCAGTCGCCATCGAAGGAGACGACCGGCGGCTGCGCCGGCACCCCGGCCGCCGATGTCGTCGCCGGGGTTCCCGTCGGCTCGTGACCATCGGGCTGCGCCTGTCCGGGCGCTGTCTGCGGCCGATCGGGTCGGGGCTGGCGGCTGCCCTGCGGGTCGCGGCCGCCCGTGGTGTCCGGGCGGAAGGCGAACAGGCGCAACAGGACCATCGTGAACCCGGTGTGTTCATCTGGCGCCAGTGCCAGTTCACGCGCGCCGTGCGTGACGATCTGGTACCAGAGCTGCAGATCCTCGGCCGCAATCGCCTGTGCAAAGCGCGTCAGCAGCGCCGTTTCGCTCTCGCCGGCGTCGCCGAAGGCACCCACCTGCGCCAGTGCAATGCGCTGCAGCATCCGCGCCAGGCCGGCCAGTGCGCGCTCGAACGGCGCATTGTCCGCCAGCATGGCATCGGCGATCGCCACCAGCGCGCGGCCGTCCCCGGCGACGAGCGCATCGAGAATGCGCTCGTACCAGTCGGCATCGACCGCACCGATCATCTCGCGCACATCGCCCGCATGCACGCTGCCGGCGCCGAAGGCAATCGCCTGATCGAGCAGCGACAGGGCATCGCGCATGCTGCCCGTGGCCGCACGCGCGACCAGTTCGAGCGCGGCCGCGTCGTACCCGATTCCTTCGGCATCGAGCACCGTCGCCAGGTGGGCCGCTATGGCCGGCGCCGACATGTTCTTCAGATTGAACTGCAGGCAGCGCGACAGGACGGTGACCGGCACGCGCTGCGGAGCGGTGGTCGCCAGCACGAACACGACGTGCGGCGGCGGCTCTTCCAGCGTCTTGAGCATCGCGTTGAAGGCATGCGTCGACAGCATGTGCACTTCGTCGATGACGTAGACCTTGTAGCGCCCCGCGGTCGGCGCATAGACGGCGTTTTCGAGCAGCTGCGTCATTTCGTCGACGCCGCGGTTCGACGCCGCATCCAGTTCGATGCAGTCGACGAAACGTCCGGCATCGATCCCGGTGCACGCGTCGCAGATGCCGCACGGTTGTGCCCGCATCCCCTGCTCGCAGTTCAGCGCCTTGGCCAGGATGCGGGCAATCGTCGTCTTGCCGACGCCGCGGGTACCGGTGAAAAGATAGGCGTGATGCAGCCGCTGCGTCTCGAGCGCATGCGTGAGCGCACGCACGACGTGTTCCTGACCGACCAGCGAGCCGAAATTGCGCGGCCGCCACTTGCGCGCCAGCGCGAGATGGGCAGAAGCGGAGACAGGGGAGGAGACAAGAGCTTCGGGCACGGTCGCGGCGGACGCCGACGGTGAACGGGACGAAGAAGCGGCGGGGATCGTATCAGCGTTCATCGACGGATGTGCGACCGGTGAATTCAGCCGCACCCCGGATCCCGGCCGGAATCGACCGGAGCCGGCGGACGGGGTGGCGGGTGGGCGAGCCCGAACCCCGGCACGCGCGGGGAATGGCTGTGGCTGCTTCCTTCCGGACCTGACCAGGTTGACCACGCCGCACTGCGGGGAGGCCCGCCCGCGCCGATTCTAACAGCCCGGAGGGCCCGGCGCCGGCCAGGTGTCCGAGCCGGGCCGCCGCGCCACCGACCGCGCCGCAGGCGCCGCGCACCGCGGGCATGCGCGTGTACCATTCGGCCATTGTCTTCATTTTTCGCCGCCGCCGAAACGGCGTCGCGACACAGGAGGAAGAATGGCGATCCAGCATGTCTCCGATGCGTCCTTCGAACAGGACGTCCTGCAGGCCGAAGGGCCCGTTCTCGTCGATTACTGGGCCGAATGGTGCGGCCCGTGCAAGATGATCGCGCCGATCCTCGAGGAAGTCTCGAACGACTACGAAGGCAAGGTACGGATCGCGAAGATGAATGTCGACGAAAACCAGACGACGCCGGCGAAATACGGCATCCGCGGCATTCCGACCCTGATGCTCTTTCGTGGCGGCGAAGTCGTCGCGACGAAGGTCGGCGCCCTGTCGAAATCACAACTCTCGTCCTTTCTGGACAGCAACCTCTGATCGGGTGTAGAGTGACGGCCGCCCGCTGAGGTGTGCGGCCGTCCGGCAGATCTGCTGCATCCGTCGGCCGCCATTTTCCGCCGTTCACTGCCGATGCATGACGCATCGGGGTGCCGCGGCCGGCAGGCAAGACGCAAGACCGGCGGCTGCCGGCAGGAATGCAGGGCATGCCTGTCTGCGGCAGGCCCCACAGCAGACTTCCATCGAGTTTCACCGTGGCGCTGGCCGCAGGCGCTCCTTCCCGTGCGAAATGACGCGCGGGACCGGCAGGCGCAGTCCTGCTTCGTCACGGGTCGTCGATGACTGGTTCCTGATGGCATGTGGCCCGGTTGCCGCTGGCAGCCGGACAGTACGCCAGCCCCCATGTCCATGGTCCCGTCGGCTGTTCCCCCGATTCACCGTATCTCGATGATTGCGCCTGTCCACCGCATTCACCCACTGCGTTTCATGATCGCCCCCCAGCCGACCTGGCCGCGAGCAAGCCGTGCATCTTTCCTGCGCGCCCGCTGCCCGGCGGCATCAGCCCGCCCGTTTGCGGGGAGAACCTCCCGATGCATCTGTCCGAACTGAAGTCACTGCACATCTCGAAACTGATCGAGCTGGCGTCCAGCCTGGAAATCGAGAATCCGCAGCGCATGCGCAAGCAGGAGTTGATGTTTGCCATCCTCAAGCGCAAGGCCCGAACGGGCGAGACGATCTTCGGCGATGGCTGTCTCGAAGTGCTGCCCGACGGTTTCGGTTTCCTGCGCACGCCGGAGACCTCGTACCTGGCCAGCACCGACGACATCTACATCTCGCCGTCGCAGATCCGGCGCTTCAACCTGCATACCGGCGATTCGATCGAAGGCGAAGTGCGCACGCCAAAGGAAGGCGAACGCTATTTCGCGCTGGTCAAGGTCGACAAGATCAACGGCGAGCCGCCGGAAGCCAGCAAGAACAAGCTGCTGTTCGAGAACCTGACGCCGCTGCACCCCGACGAGTGCATGGTGCTCGAGCGTGACATCAAGGCCGAAGAGAACATCACGGGGCGCATCATCGACATGATCGCGCCGATCGGCAAGGGTCAGCGCGGCCTGATCGTCGCGCCGCCGAAGGCCGGCAAGACGGTGCTGATGCAGCATATCGCGCACGCGATCACGACCAATTACCCGGACGTCGTGCTGATCGTGCTGCTGATCGACGAACGCCCCGAGGAAGTCACCGAAATGACGCGCTCGGTGCGCGGCGAAGTCGTCGCCTCGACCTTCGACGAACCGGCGACGCGCCACGTCCAGGTCGCCGAGATGGTGATCGAGAAAGCCAAGCGGCTGGTCGAGCACAAGCGCGACGTCGTCATCCTGCTCGACTCGATCACCCGCCTGGCGCGCGCCTACAACACCGTGGTGCCGTCCTCGGGCAAGGTGCTCACCGGCGGCGTCGACGCCAATGCGCTGCAGCGCCCGAAGCGCTTCTTCGGCGCCGCGCGCAACATCGAGGAAGGCGGCTCGCTGACCATCATCGCCACC
>DAIUFU010000164.1:0-4209 GCA_036844405.1 Burkholderiaceae bacterium
CCGGCCACCAGAATGACCAGCACCGACAGACAACGAAGAAACCGTTTCATCTCGACTCCATGAAGGGGCAGGACTGCACTCCGGGACAGGGCTCCGGCGGCGCAGGACATGAAAAATGACGAAGGAAGCGTACCTGAACCGGACGCTGCGGGTTCGGTCGCGTGTGACCCGCCGAAGCGCTCAGGCGGAAAACAGGGACGAGGGGGAACGAAAGCAGGATGGGGACGAGGGCAAGGAGTGGCCACCACGCCTCGCCCCCCGTCACGAACGCGTGCCCTCGTGCAGGGCGACGACGCCGAAAGTGAGATTGTGGTAGCGCACGCGTGTCAGGCCGGCCGCCTCCATCATCGCCTTGAGCGTGTCCTGATCCGGATGCATCCGGATCGATTCGGCCAGATAGCGGTAGCTGTCCGCGTCGCCGACGATCCGTGCACCGATCCGCGGCAGCACGTCGAACGAATAGCGGTCGTAGAGCGGCGCCAGTTCCTTGCGAACCCGGGAAAACTCGAGCACGAGCAGGCGTCCGCCGGGACGCAGCACGCGTGTCATCTCCGCCAGCGCGCGCTCCTTGTGCGTCATGTTGCGCAGGCCGAAGGCAACGCTGACCAGATCGAAGTAATGGTCGGGAAACGGCAGCTGCTCGGCATCGCACTGCACCGCCGGCTGCAGCAGACCCTCGTCGATCATCCGGTCACGGCCGATGCGCAGCATCGACGCATTGATGTCGGTGAGCCAGACCTGGCCGCGATCGCGCACCCGACGGGCAAAGGCACGCGCCAGATCCGCCGTGCCGCCGGCGACGTCGAGCACCCGCATTCCCGGGCGGACATTGGCCTGTCCGATGGTGAACGCCTTCCAGCAGCGGTGCAGGCCGCCGGACATCAGGTCGTTCATCAGGTCGTAGCGATTCGCGACCGAATGGAAGACACCGGCGACACGTCCCGCCTTTTCGCGTTCGTCGACCTGCTCGAATCCGAAATGCGTGTGCTGCGGTGACGGCATCAAAGGGATCCATGCTTGCCGGGACGGGCATCGACAACGGATGACCCGCCGCGACCCCGGATCGGGATCTGGCGCTGTACCCGACCCGAATCCCGGCGGAAACTTCAGTGCGGGCGCTGGACGGCGCTCGACTGCATTGCTCCGGCCGCCTGGCGGCTCTTGCCGGCTTTCTCCAGCCGGGCCAGGTACTCCGGCCACAGGCGATTGTAGGAGTGCCCGAGATAATACAGATAATCCCAGGTGTAGATGCCCGAGTTGTGCCCGTCGCTGAAGACCGGCTGCACGGCATAGTTGCCGACGGTCTCCATCGTCTGGATCGTCACGTCTTCCTTGCCGACCTGGAGCACTTCCTGGCCGGGTCCGTGGCCGCGCACCTCGGCCGATGGTGAATACACCCGCAGATATTCAAAAGGCAGACGGAAGTTGCGTCCGTCCGAATACTCGAGTTCAAGCACGCGCGAAACCCGGTGAACGACAACCTTGATCGCCGTGGGAGTGCTGGCATTCATTCCGGCCATGGTCTGTTCGGAGAAAGTGGTGAAGGATGGTCCGGATGATGGTACCGCGATTCAAATCGTGTTCCGCCATTTCATCCCGCTCGCCGGGTGGCTTTCCGGACTGCCGCGGCCATGATGTCTGACCGCCTCACCTCCGGGTCCGCACGCGGTCACTCCCGCCTGCCATCCGCTTTCGCCGTCCACTCCGGCCGTCCGAAGCCCGGGGTTCGGTGCCAGCGGCGGGGTCGGTCGGCACAGCGAAAAGACCGGATCGGGCCCGGCAGATGCCGGCGGCAGCGGTAGAATCCGCTGCCATGCCGTCCGATTACCTGAAGAGGATCCTGACCGCGCGGGTCTATGACGTCGCCGAGGAATCCGCACTCGAGCCTGCCGACATTCTCTCGGCTCGCCTGTCCAATCGCGTGCTGCTCAAGCGCGAGGACATGCAGGAGGTCTTCTCGTTCAAACTGCGCGGCGCCTACAACCGGATGGCCTGCCTGCCGGCCGACGCGCTCGCGCACGGCGTGATCGCCGCGTCGGCCGGCAATCACGCCCAGGGGGTCGCGCTGGCCGCCCGCCGGCTCGGCTGCCGTGCCGTCATCGTCATGCCGGTGACGACGCCGCGGGTCAAGATCGACGCGGTGCGCGCGCTCGGCGGCGAGGTCGTGCTCGAAGGCGATTCGTACAGCGATGCCGCCGCCGTCGCCGTGGCCGTGCAGCAGCGCGAGAACCTGACTTTCGTGCACCCGTTCGACGATCCGGACGTGATCGCCGGCCAGGGCACGATCGGCATGGAAATCGTGCGCCAGCACCCCGGTCCGGTCGAGGCCGTGTTCGTGCCGATCGGCGGCGGAGGCCTGGCATCCGGCATTGCCTGCTATCTGAAGCAGGTACGCCCGGAAATCCGCGTGATCGGCGTGCAGACCGACGATTCCAGTGCCATGGCGCAGTCGATCGCGGCCGGCGAACGGATCGCCCTGCACGATGTCGGTCTGTTCTCCGACGGCACTGCCGTCAAGCAGGTCGGCACGGAAACCTTCCGCCTGTGCCGCCAGTTGCTGGACGACATCGTCGTCGTCGACACCGATGCGATCTGCGCGGCGATCAAGGATGTCTTCCAGGACACCCGTTCGATCCTCGAACCGGCCGGTGCGCTGTCGGTCGCGGGTCTGAAAGCCTGGGTCGAGCGCGAAAACAGCCGGGACCGGACGCTGATTGCCGTGGCCAGCGGCGCCAACATGAATTTCGATCGGCTCGGCTTCGTCTCGGAGCGCGCCGAGATCGGCGAACGACGCGAAGCGATCTTCGCGGTCACCATTCCCGAAGAACGTGGCAGCCTGCGCCGCTTCTGCGGCCTGATCGGTGCGCGCAGCGTGACCGAATTCAATTACCGCATCGCCGACCCGAAGGAAGCGCACATCTTCGTCGGCATCCAGACCTCGCAGCCGGGCGAAGCGCAGAAACTCGCCCGGATCTTCTCGGATGCCGGTTTTCGTACCGTCGACCTGACCGACGACGAACTCGGCAAGCTGCACCTGCGTCACATGGTCGGCGGCAACTCCGCGCTGGCGCGCGACGAGCGGCTCTACAGCTTCGAATTCCCGGAGCGCCCCGGCGCGTTGATGCGCTTTGTCTCGAGCATGAGCCCGGAGTGGAACATCTCGCTCTTCCATTACCGCAACCACGGTGCCGACTACGGCCGGATCCTGGTCGGCATGCAGGTGCCGGCGCACGATGACGACAAATTCGCCCGCTTCCTCGACACGCTCGGCTACCCCTATCAGGACGAATCGCAGCATCCCGCCTACCGACTCTTTCTCGGCGCCCACCTGAACGGCAGCTTCCGTTAAAATTCAGTCAGTTATGGAACTGCTGACTCTCGGACTCAATCACCGGACCGCACCGCTGAGCCTGCGCGAGCGGGTGTCGTTTCCGGGCGATGCGCTGAAGGCCGCGCTGGCGGACCTGCGTGCGCGTCTGCATCCGGTTGCACCCGAGTCGGCGATCCTGTCGACCTGCAACCGCACCGAGATCTACTGCGCCACCCGGGAACCCGAGCAGGCACAGGGGGAGATCGCCGCATGGCTGCACCGGCGCCAGGACAGCGCCGACCTGCTGCCGGACGATCCGCTGCGCACCCATCTGTACGCGCTGCCGAACGATGAAGCGGTACGACACGCGTTCCGGGTCGCCTCGGGCCTCGATTCGATGGTGCTCGGCGAGCCGCAGATCCTCGGCCAGATGAAGGAGGCGATGCGCATCGCGCACGGCGCCGGCTCACTCGGCTCGAACCTGCACCAGCTCTTTCAGCGCTCGTTCTCGGTGGCCAAGGAAGTGCGCAGCACGACCGAGATCGGTTCGCAGTCGGTATCGATGGCGGCGGCGTCGGTGCGGCTGGCCCGGCGCATCTTCGAAGATCTGCGCGAGACCCGGGTGCTGTTCGTCGGCGCCGGCGAAATGATCGATCTCGTGGCCACGCACTTCGCCGCGCAGCACCCCGGGCGCATCGTCATCGCCAACCGCACGCTCGAGCGCAGCAAGCGCCTGGCGCAGCGTCTCGGAGCGAGCGCGCTGCGGCTGGCCGAACTGGGCGAGTGCATCGACCAGTTCGACATCGTCGTCTCATGCACCGCCAGTTCGCTGCCGATCATCGGCCTGGGCATGATCGAACGGGCGCCCCGTGCGCGCCGGCGCCGTCCGATGTTCATGG
>DAIUFU010000165.1:0-4204 GCA_036844405.1 Burkholderiaceae bacterium
AGGAAGCGATCGAGCAGCACCGGGCTGTCCTCCGAGACCTTCACCGCCTCGCGCATGTAGCGCTCGAGATCGCGCTGCTCGTGCACGATTTCCATCGCCCGCCCGCCGAGCACATAGCTCGGGCGCACCACCAGCGGATAGCCGATCTCGCCGGCCAGCGCCAGCGCGTCCTCCTCGGTGCGCGCGATCCGGTTTGGCGGCTGCTTGAGCCCCAGTTCGTTCAGCAACTGCTGGAAGCGCTCGCGATCCTCGGCGACGTCGATCGATTCGGGCGAGGTGCCGACGATCGGCACGCCGTTGGCCTCCAGCGCCAGCGCCAGCTTCAGCGGCGTCTGCCCGCCATACTGCACGATGACGCCGACCGGCTTTTCCAGCGCCACGATCTCGAGCACGTCCTCGAGCGTCAGCGGCTCGAAGTACAACCGGTCGGAGGTGTCGTAGTCGGTCGACACCGTCTCCGGGTTGCAGTTGACCATGATCGTCTCGTAGCCGTCCTCGCGCAGCGCCAGCGCCGCGTGCACGCAGCAGTAGTCGAACTCGATGCCCTGGCCGATGCGGTTCGGCCCGCCGCCGAGCACGATCACCTTGCGCCGGTCGCTGGGGCGCGCTTCGTTCTCTTCCTCGTAGGTCGAGTACAGATAGGCGGTCTCGGTGGGAAACTCGCCGGCGCAGGTGTCGACGCGCTTGTAGACCGGATGCACGTCCAGCTGCCAGCGCCGTGCCCGCACCGCGTCGGCACTCGTGCCGAGCAGGCGCGCCAGGCGCCGGTCGGCGAAGCCCTTCGCCTTGAGCCAGTGCAGTTCGTCCTTCGTCAGCGTCTCCAGCGACCGTTCGCGCACGCGCTGCTCGATGTCGACGAGCTCCTCCACCTGGGCGAGGAACCACGGATCGATGCCGGATTCCTCCTGCACCTGCTCGACGCTCATGCCGGCCCGGAACGCGTCGGCGACGTAGAGCAGGCGTTCCGGCCCCGGCTCGCCCAGTTCGGTGGCGATCTCCTCGGCATCGTCACTACGCTCGTCGAGCCCGTCGATGCCCGTCTCCAGGCCGCGCAACGCCTTTTGCAGGCTCTCCTGGAAGGTGCGCCCGATCGCCATCACCTCGCCCACCGACTTCATCTGCGTCGTCAGGTGCGAATCGGCCAGCGGAAACTTCTCGAAGGCGAAGCGCGGCACCTTCGTGACGATGTAGTCGATCGTCGGCTCGAACGAGGCCGGTGTTGCGCCGCCGGTCATCTCGTTGGCCAGCTCGTCGAGCGTATAGCCGACCGCCAGCAGCGTGGAGATCCGGGCGATCGGAAAGCCGGTCGCCTTCGAGGCCAGCGCCGACGAGCGCGACACGCGCGGATTCATCTCGATGACGATCATGCGCCCGTCGACCGGGCTGATTGCGAACTGTACGTTCGAGCCGCCGGTGTCGACGCCGATTTCGCGCAGCACCGCAATCGACGCCGTGCGCAGGATCTGGTACTCGCGGTCGGTGAGCGTCTGCGCCGGCGCGACGGTGATCGAATCGCCGGTGTGCACCCCCATCGGATCGAAGTTCTCGATCGAGCACACGACGATGCAGTTGTCGGCGCGATCGCGCACGACCTCCATCTCCAGTTCCTTCCAGCCGAGCACCGATTCCTCGATCAGCAGTTCGCTGGTCGGCGAAGCCTCCAGGCCGCGCTTGCAGATCGTCTCGAACTCTTCGGCGTTCCAGGCAATACCGCCGCCCGTGCCGCCGAGCGTGAAGCTCGGGCGCACGATCGCCGGAAAGCCGATCTCGCGCTGCGCCGCCCAGGCTTCCTCGAGCGTATGCGCCGTCGCCGAACGCGCCGAGGCCAGCCCGATGCGCGTCATCGCGTCCTTGAACTTCTGCCGGTCCTCGGCCTTGTCGATCGCCTCGGGCGAGGCGCCGATCAGTTCGACACCGTATTTTTCCAGCACGCCGTTGCGGTGCAGATCGAGCGCGCAGTTGAGCGCCGTCTGCCCGCCCATCGTCGGCAGGATCGCATCCGGGCGTTCCTTCTCGATGATGCGCTCGACGATCGGCCAGGTCACCGGCTCGACGTAGGTCGCATGCGCCAGCCCCGGGTCGGTCATGATCGTCGCCGGATTGCTGTTGACCAGGATCACCCGATAGCCTTCCTCACGCAGTGCCTTGCACGCCTGCACCCCCGAGTAGTCGAATTCGCAGGCCTGACCGATCACGATCGGACCGGCACCGATGATCAGGATGCTTTCAATGTCTGTGCGCTTGGGCATGATGTGCAGGGAATCGGGGAGAGGGTCGGAAGAACCAGGGGTCGGAAGAACCAGGGGCCGGAAGAACCGGAAGATCCGGGAGCGATGGCAGGGCGATGACCCGGCAGGGTCAAGGCCAGGGACAGGAGAGGAACGAGGGAGAAAAACCGGGCGGGGAAAGACGTGGGCACGAACAGACCCGTGCGCAGGCCGGACAGCGGAAACAGCCCGCTCACCGGCGCTGCTCCATCATGGCGACGAACCGGTCGAAGAGACCCGGGAGCCCGTGCGCGCCGTTGGCGGATGGATTGGGACCCGCCGGGGCGGCACCCGCCGGGGCGAGACCCGCCGGAGCGGCACCAGCCAGTTCACTGCCGGCGCCCGGGTGTCCCTGGAAACCGAAAACCGGACGGTCGGTGCGTTCGATCCCCTGGATCGATCCATCGAAGAGCGACAAATGGGTGATGCGCAGATTCGGCGGCAGCGCGGCACTGTCGATCACGTAACCGTGGTTCTGCCGGCTGATGTGCACCCGGCCGCTGTCCAGTTCACGCACCGGGTGGTTCGCGCCCCGGTGACCCACGTCCAGACGGCTGATGCCGGCACCGGACGCCAGTCCGATCAGCTGGTGGCCAAGACCGACGCCGAACACCGGCAGCCCGTGCGCGATCAGTTCACGTACGGTCTCGACGGCCTGCGTGCAGGCGCGTGCATCTCCGGGACCATTGGACAGGAAGATTCCTTCCGGCGACCGGGCGAGCACGTCGGCCGCGCTCGAGCGCGCCGGCATGACCGTCACCGCGCAGTCGCGGTCGGCGAGCAGGCGCAGAAGATTGCGCTTGACACCGAAGTCGAGTGCAACGACCCGGTAGCGCATGCCGGCGGCCGGATCCGCGAGGCTCGTGAAGCCCTCGCCGAGCCGCCAGGAACGTTCGGACCAGTCATAGGGGCTGGCTGCCGACACTTCGCCGACCGGGTCTTCGCCGCCGGCTGCGGCGACGACGGCAGCCCGTACGGCAGCTTCGTCGATGCGCTCGTCCGGCTGACCGGCGGCCACCAGTCCGGCCATCTGCACGCCGTGGTCGCGCAGATGACGCACGAGCTGGCGGGTGTCAATCCCGGCCACGGCCGGCACGCCTTCGCGCTGCAGATAATCGGGCAGCGACTCGACACTGCGCCAGTTCGACAGGCGCTGCGGCACATCCTTGACGACCAGGCCGGCGGCGTGGACCTTCGCCCCCTCGACGTCTTCCGGATTGACGCCGTAATTGCCGATATGCGGGTGGGTGAGCACGACGATCTGGCGGCAGTAGCCCGGATCGGTCAGGATTTCCTGATACCCGGTCATCGCCGTATCGAAGACGACTTCCCCGAAGACCGATCCGGCAGCCCCGACCGATCGGCCATGAAAGACCGTGCCGTCGGCCAGCACGAGCACGGCCGGCGCAGAAGCCGGAATGAGGGCCGAACGCGAATGTGCCGGGCGCAGGGAATGGACCGCACCGGACGTCTGGTCGGGCGGGCTGGCGGATTGGGCGGGCAACGGAGACTCCTGGACGGTTACCGGTGCGCCCCGAAGCTGAACCGCGCCGGCCATGTGTCGGGCACTGGCGCCGCAGGAACCGGCACGGCCCTGCCTGGCGCCGGTGCTGTGGTGTGTCCGGCACCAGTGCCGTGGTCCGGCATCCGTGTCGTGGCCCGGCGCCGAAGCCGCCTTCATCCGCCTGGACGGATGCTGATGGACGACGGATTCAGCACGGTGATCGCCGAAAATCAGGCGTCAACCGGTGAAATTGCAAAACCTGCCAAGGATAACATTCCTCACGGCCGCGTTTGCTGCACGTGTTTCCGTCAGCGCGCCACTGCAGTCAGACCGGCCACCAGCTGGTCGATGAAGAAGGTGTAGAGAACCGCTACCGGCATGCTGGCGATCAGCGCTCCGGCCAGCAGCGGACCCCAGTGGTAGACATCGCCGC
>DAIUFU010000166.1:0-4200 GCA_036844405.1 Burkholderiaceae bacterium
TAGTCTTCGGGCACGTTCGGCAGATCGAAATTGACGACGTGCGGCAGTTCGACGATGTCGAGGCCACGCGCAGCGATATCAGTCGCCACCAGCGCCTGCAGGGTGCCGGCCTTGAACCCGGCCAGCGCCCGCGTACGCGCGTTCTGGCTCTTGTTGCCATGAATCGCCAGCGACGGAATGCCGTCCTTCGACAACTGCTCGGCCAGCCGGTTGGCGCCGTGCTTGGTGCGCGTGAAGACGAGCACCTGGAACCAGCCATGCTCGCGGATCAGATGTGACAGCAACTCACGCTTGCGGGATCGATCGACGGGCAGCACGCGCTGCGCGACGCTTTCGGCCGGTGCGTTGCGGCGCGCCACCTCGATCAGTGCCGGCCGGTCGAGCAGCGTATCGGCCAGAGTCCGGATCTCATCCGAAAAAGTCGCCGAGAACAGCAGGTTCTGCCGGCGCGCCGGCAGCAGCTTGAGCACGCGACGGATGTCATGGATGAAGCCCATGTCGAGCATCCGGTCCGCCTCGTCGAGCACCAGCACTTCGACGCCGGACAGATCGACCGCGCGCTGGCCGGCCAGATCGAGCAGGCGGCCGGGCGTGGCGACCAGCACGTCGACGCCGCGACGCAGCCGGTCGATCTGCGGATTGATGTTGACACCACCGAAGACGACCGTGGACGTGAGCGTGGTGTATTTCGCGTACAGGCGGACGCTTTCCTCGACCTGCGCGGCGAGCTCGCGGGTCGGCGTCAGGATCAGCGCGCGGATCGGCCGCCCGCCGCGGGATGCAGCCGGACGGGGCCGGCCGGCGGCGCCGGCATGCTGACCGGTCGCGATCTGTCCCGCGGCCGGCTCATCGACCCGACGATCACCCGGCGCACTGTCCTGCAGGCGCTGCAGGATCGGCAGGACGAACCCGGCGGTCTTGCCGGTGCCGGTCTGGGCGCCGGCCAGCAGGTCACCGCCGGCCAGAACGGCGGGGATCGCCTTCGCCTGGATCGGTGTGGGCGTGTCGTAACCAAGAGCGGATACGGCACGAACGAGGGCTTCAGACAAGCCCAGTGCGGAAAAGGACATGTTTCTCCAGCGACATCGGCCGGGGGCACACGATGCGCACTTCACGCATCGGCGCTGCGACGCCAGTCGCGGGCAGACGAAAAGGGATGGAACGACAGACCGGCGGGAGCCGGAAAGCGGCGGCGCACAGCATGAGGTGCTGTACTGGCGACTGCGCCGCAGGGCGTGGCGGCAAAATGAGAATCCGCCACGCGACAGCCGACATCATAACGCAATGGTGAGCGAACGCCGGACAGACTTTCGAGTCCGGGCCGACCCCGAGCGCTGAGGATCAGGGCACGGTGTATCGCTGGATCAATGCGAACGTGATCAGTGCCAGCCCCAGGATCAGGCCGAAGAAAATCAGCGACCGGTACTCGAAACGCCGACCGGCACGGCGCTCGAGCGCATCGAGAATGCGATCGGCCGCAAGGTACAGAATGATGGCGACCAACGTGAGCCAGACGGCCTGCATGTCATCGTATCCGCAAAGAACTCAGGAAAACAGGTACGTCGCCTGCTGCGGGAAATATTCACCGGGCGTGCGACGAAAGCCACCCTTGGCAAAACGCAGCCAGCAGCCCAGCACGAACGACAACACCAGCGCAGCGCGTACGCTCACGTCGGTATCGACCGGCAGCTGGCCCTGCGCAATGCTCACGCGAAAGGCCTGCTTCAGCGAGGTCTCGAGGCGATCGGTCAGTTGATTGATCCGCTCCTGCAGGCGCCCGTCTTCGGTGACCAGTGCATCGCCGACGAGTACCCGCGTCATGCCCGGATTCTTCTCGGCGAAGGTCAGCAGCATCGCGACGATGCCGCGCAGCTGACGCTGGCCGTCATCGGCGTGCTGGGTCGTGATCTGGTTGACGAGGCCGAAGACCGTTGATTCGATGAACTCGATCAGGCCCTCGAACATCTGTGCCTTGCTGGCGAAATGACGATACAGCGCCGCTTCGGAGACCTGCAGCCGGGCCGCGAGCGCAGCGGTGGTCACCCGATCGTTTTCGGGATCCTGCAGCATCTTCGCCAGCATCTGCAGGATCTGCAGCCGTCGCTCGCCCCGCTTCAGGCGTGTCGATCGCGGAGGGGGCGTTGTCGAGTCGTTCATTCCGGTCGGGATACGGCGTCGGTGCGCGACGAAGTCTCGCCCCCGACCGCCTTGCGCGGCAACTGTGCAACGGATTGTACTTGAAGGCCGATGTGCCGTGAGCTGCCGGCGCGCAGGCGGTGCGCGGGACGAAACGGGCGACCGGTCGTGCCGCGCACCAGAATTGTCCGCATGCCGAGGGCGCGCGCAGCGGCGAGATTGGCCGGCGTATCCTCGACGAGGATGCAGCGGGCAGCCGATACCTGCAGCCAGGCGACGACCCGTCGCAACATCGAACGGGACGGCTTGGGCTGGTAGCGACCGGCGAAGCGCATCGACTCGATGGGTATGATCGCGTCGATCCACGGAGCAATGCCGAGACGACGGACGACATGCTGCGCGTATTCACGCGGAGCATTGGTACAGACGATGCGCCTCCCCGGCAGGCGGCGCAATGCATGCACCAGCCGCGGATCGCGCGGCACCAGGCGCCACAGTTCCGGAAAGGCGTGGGTTTCATGCAGAAAGCGGTCGGCGTCAATGCCGTATTGCTCGACCAGTCCGGGCAGGGTGGCACCATGACGCTGCCAGAAGTCCGTGCGCAGATCCTCGGCCGCGCGCAAATCCAGCGAGAGTTCGCGCGCGATGAATTCGGCCATCGCATCGCGGATCCGCGGGAAGACCTCGCTGGCGGCGTCGTGCAGGGTGTTGTCGAGATCGAACAGCCAGACCGGCTCATCGGCTGTCGCCCGGCGCGGTCGGCAGGCGTCGGCTGCATGTGCCGCCAGGTCGACGCCAGGGTCGTCTTTCGACCAGCCCGGCTCCTCGCGCAGCGAAAGGTCGTGCGCGACGTTCGCAGCCCTGGTGCGCAGCGTCTCAGGCATGGCGTCAGGCATGCGCTCAATCACCCCGGATCATCGTGCCCACGCCGTGGTCGGTCATGATTTCCAGCAACAGGCAGTGCGCCACGCGCCCGTCGATGATATGCACCGAGCGCACCCCTCCGCGTGCTGCCTCGAGCGCGGAGGAAATCTTCGGCAGCATGCCGCCGGAGATCGTGCCGTCGGCAAACAGCGCGTCGATCTCGCGCGGCGTCAGGCCGCTGAGCAGCTTGCCCTCGCGGTCGAGCACACCAGGGGTATTGGTGAGCAGCATGAGTTTTTCGGCACCAAGCACCTCGGCGATCCGGCCGGCGACGACATCGGCATTGATGTTGTAGGTCTCGCCCTCTTCGCCCGACCCGATCGGTGCGATCACCGGGATGAAACCGTTTTCGGTCAGTGTGCGGATGATCGCCGGGTCGATCCGGTCGATTTCGCCGACCTGCCCGATGTCGATCGATTCTTCCGGCCGGTCCTTCGACGGCAGCCGCATGCGGCGCGCACGGATGAGTCCGCCATCCTGCCCGGTCAGGCCGACGGCACGACCGCCCGCCGTGTTGATGAGTTCGACGATTTCCTTGTTCACCTGGCCGGCGAGGACCATCTCGACGATGTCCATCGTTTCGGCATCGGTGACGCGCATCCCCTGCACGAACTCGCCCTTCTTGCCGACCCGGGCCAGCAGTTGCTCGATCTGCGGACCGCCGCCGTGCACAACCACCGGATTGAGTCCGACCAGCCGCAGCAGCACGACATCGCGTGCGAAACTCTGCTTGAGTGTCTCGTCGATCATTGCATTGCCGCCGTACTTGACGACGACGATCCGCCCGTGGAAACGGCGGATGTACGGCATTGCCTCGACCAGGATCGCTGCCTTCAGTGCCGGCGTCACGTGATGCGCGAGGGAGGGTCCGGACACCGTACCCGGTGCAGGGTCGGGTACGGGCCCAGGTTCGGACTCGGGCGGGGAATCGGCGGACATCCTGAAAATCTCCGGGAAGGGGGGCGGGCGGAATGATGCGAACGGCGCGGAACAGGCGACGGCGAGGCATTCTAGTACCTGTACCCATGCCGCGCGCATTTCGCGCTATCGTCGGATCACGATGAATCTGCGTCAGCTCGAATATTTCGTCCAGGTCGCGGAACTGGGCAGCTTCAGCCGCGCCGCGCGCCTGCTCGGCGT
>DAIUFU010000167.1:0-2642 GCA_036844405.1 Burkholderiaceae bacterium
GCGAAATTCGACAAGCCGCGCAACGCGATCGGACTGGTGAAGAAGCAGCCGGTCGCGGAAATGGAGCGAATGATGCTCGAACACATCGAGGTCGGCGACGTCGAACTTGCCGCCCTGGGCAATGAACGCGCCCAGCAGGTCAAGGACTGGCTCGTCGAGCGTGGCGGCATCTCCGGCGAGCGGATTTTCATCGTCGCCGCCGGCAAGGACGAAAAAAGCGGTGCACGGACGCAGACCGCTCCGGCGGCGGGTCCGAACGAAACGGGCGGCATGCAGGCACCAGCGGCTGACACGGCATCCACCTCCACCCCGGCATCGACTCCGACATCCATGCGGGTGGATCTTTCACTGAAATGAGTTTCCGCCGATCTTGTCGACGCACACATCGGCAGGCGAATGACCATGCCCACCGGCGAAAATCGGGAAAATCAGCCGCGACGCCGGAAGACACAAGAAAACAGGGGAGACACAGATGCACGCGATCCGCATCGATCGGAGCAAACCGCTGGCTGCCGAACCGCACTGCGGGCACAACCGTTATCACCCGGACATCGAGCCGGTACTGGAAGTCGGTGAAGGCGAAGAAGTCGTGCTCGAGACGCGCGACGCCATCGACGGCCAGATCGGCCCCGGTTCGACGGTGGCCGACTTTGCGAACATCGATCCCGGTGGCCTGCATCCGCTGACCGGGCCTGTATACGTCAAGGGAGTGAAGGCCGGCGACGTCCTGGAAATCGAATTTCTCGACATCGTGCCGCAGCCGACGGGCTTCACCTGCGTGCTGCCCGGACTCGGCTTCCTGCGCGACCTGATGACCGAACCTTTCCTCGTGCACTGGTACCTGCGTGACGGCTGGGCGACGTCGGAGCAGATTCCCGGCGTACGCATCCCGGCGGCACCGTTCATGGGCATTTCGGCGGTGGCGCCTTCCCTGCAGAAACTCGTGGAGTGGACTGCCCGGGAAAAGCAATGGTGTGAGCGCGGTGGCATGGCGATGCTGCCGGATCCGGCCGGTGCCATTCCGTCCGGGGCCTGCGGCGTCAGCGGACTGCGCACGCTGCCGCCACGGGAGAACGGCGGCAATTTCGACGTCAAGCAGCTGACGCGAGGCGCGAAGCTGTATCTGCCGGTGTATGTCGACGGCGGCCTGTTCTCCACCGGTGACGGACATTTTGCACAGGGAGACGGAGAAGTCTGCATCAACGCCATCGAGATGGGAGCCACCGTCGCGATGCGCTTCAAGCGTCATCCGGGGCTGGCGGCCAGGCGCCGCTTCGAGGCGCCGGTATTCCGTTTCACCCGGCCGGCAAGCAAAGCACACCTGGCCGCATCGCAGCAGGTGCTCGGCGTCATGGGAATGCCCCTGCACGCCAATGGCGAGAATGAAGGTGAAAACCTGACGCTTGCCGCACGCAATGCGGTGCTGAACATGATGGAACTGCTGCAGGAGCGCGGTTTCAGCGCGCTCCAGGCGTACGTGATCTGCAGTGTGGCCGTCGACCTGCATGTGAGCAATGTGGTCGACGTGCCGAACTACGTCGTGTCGGCCCTGCTGCCGGAATCGATTTTCGGCTGAATCGAAAGCCCCGGTCTGCGACGGTCAGGGGTTTTCACTCCATCCGGAACCGGTCAGGAGATCACCGGCGCGATCACCAGGACCAGTTCCGCAGTTCCGCGCGCTGGCTGTCGGTCAGGATCGCGTCCATCTGATCGGCTGCGTCCAGCGATTGCTCGACGGCCTTGTGGTGCAATTCGCCGAGTCGCTGCCAGGCCGCAAGGATGGCCTCGCGGTCGCGTTTCGGGGCGCGCCACGTATTGTGCAACCTGGCAAGCTCCTTGCGGGCTTCGCCGGCGATTTCCCAGTGCCGTGCGCGCAGTTCTTCCTGGAGATCGAGCAGGCGGTTTCTCTGACTGTCATCGAGATCCGGCAGCCATTGCGCGCGGCCGATGCCCGGACCCATCATGCCGAAACCCGGCATTCCCGGCCCCATGCCGTAACCGGCTCCCCAGCCGCCGCCCATGCCCATGGCAGGACCCATACCATAGCCAGGGCCCATGCCGACCCCCGGACCCCAGCCGCCCATGCCCGGGCCCACGGGACAGCCCGATGACCAGCCACCGGGCATTCCCCGATACATGCCGTAGCCGGCGGTCGGTGCACCCGGCATTCCCGGAGCACTCCGGTAACCGGGCCCCTGTCCCATCATGCCGGGTCCCATTCGATAGCCGGCGGGCGGCATGGAGCCCGAGGGCGGTTGTGCGGGTTGCGCAAGTGCCGTGCCGGCGAGCAATGTCAGTGCAAGAACGAGTGATCTGCGTTTCCGGATTTGCATGATGGATTCCTTGTTGCAGGGATGCAGGCAAGGCATTTCCGTCCAGGCGAAAGGTCAAGACGATGTCGTTGTCCGCGCATCAAGTCTTTCACCCACAGCGCCGACGGTACTGATCCAGATCAGCCGCACGTGAATCCGGTCGCAACTGGCCGCCAGCCGTGCCCGGCTGGCGAATCCGCCCTGACCGCATCAGTGCGTTCCGGACCTTTCCGCTGTCGATCCGAAGCCCCATGTGTCCGGGATGTCATCGAGGCGGACGCCGCGCCGCTCGACGAAACCGAGGTCGACGTGCGGCAGCTCGCGGCGTCC
>DAIUFU010000167.1:2652-4194 GCA_036844405.1 Burkholderiaceae bacterium
CGTTCTGCTCGCGAAACGCCTCGGCCTGCGTGCGTTCTGAAAACGGCACAGCTTCGGGCGCACCCATGCCTCCGTGCGCGCGGCTGTCGATGACGAACCAGGCCTCGCGCAGTTCGACCCAGGCGCCCGCATCAGGTTGATCCCAGTGCGTGGAGCGCCCCATGTCGTTGCCCCAGGCGCCGGCGACGTCGCGCGGCTCTTCCGGCTGACGCAGGAAGACGATGGCATCACGCACGGACGAGAACCAGATCGGGTCGTCGCGTCCGGCCAGGCGGATCTGACCCTTCGGGCCGTCATGCTCGGCCAGGCGCATGCCGCAGTAATACCCGGTCGCCTCGGCCAGCACCTCGGAGGGTGTCGGCGGGGTCGCGACCGTCGTTTCCCGCTGACAGCCACTCGACAGCAGCGCCAGGACGCAAAGCATCAGCGCAAGCGCCGGCATACGTTGTGGAAGTGTCCGGGAAATGCCTCGCGCCAGGAGGCGGCGGATCCATGCCGGATGCAGCACGAAGCGCGGGCGGGGCGCTGAACGGGCTTGATCGTTCATACGGCACGCTTGCGAAAGATGGCGATCGCCGCTGCAAGCGGGAGCGCGATCCAGGCCAGCAGGGCCAGCAGGAAGGCGCCAGGCGGCAGTGTCGCCGGATCACCGGGGCCCGCCATGCCGCTGTAGAGGGCGACCGCTTCGCTGCCGGTCATGTTGAACAGGCGGTAGGCATCGGCAGGGTTCAGCAGCAGCAGAATGTGCAGCAGTTGCTGGCTGATCATCCGCCCCTGATCGGCCACCAGCAGGCCGAGCAGGGCGCTGTCGTAAATCAGCACGAAGAACAGCCACAGGCCGATCGCCAGTCCGGCAGCCGTCGCCCGTTCACGCACCAGGGTGCTCGCCAGGCAGCCGAGCGCGATGAATGCCGCGCCGAGCAGAATCGACGTTCCCATCATGGCCAGCCAGGCCGACCAGGTTCCGGCGGCGATCCCGTGCTGCAGGCCGAGCGCAACCCCGGCGGCACCGTAGCCGATCAGCGTGGCCACGGCCAGGATGACCATCTGGCCGAGGCTCTTGCCGACGACCACCTGCCAGCGCGCGAGCGGGTACGACAGGAGCAGCATCAGGGTGCCGCGCTCGTGTTCGCCGACGATCGCATCGAACGACAGCAGCAGGGCGATCAGCGGTACCAGGAAAATCGTCAGGCTGGCGAGGCTCACCACCGTGACTGCCAGCGGATCGGCCTTGACCGTGCCTACCGGCGCGCTGCCCAGCAGCGCCAGCGACAGGGCGAGCGTCGCCATCAGCACGGTCGTGGCCAGCACCCAGCGGTTGCGCAGGCCGATCCGGATTTCCTGTGTGGCCAGGGTGATCACATGCGACAGCGCACCGGGGCGCGCACGATCGCGCGTATCGACCGAAGACGGTGCCGATACGCCTGCTGTCGGGTTTGCCAGGGTGCGTACGGACGTGTTCATGCCTCGACCTGCTCGCCGGCGATGAGCCGGTCATAGAGTTGCTGCAGTCCCGGCGTGTCCGTCTCGATGTCCTCGACG
>DAIUFU010000168.1:0-4168 GCA_036844405.1 Burkholderiaceae bacterium
CCGGGTCAGGCAGGTCAACCGGGTCAGCCGGGATCGGGCGGTCCGCGCCGGCCGGACGACGGCAGCCGCCCGGAGGCGGACGGACGCCCGTCCCGCGACCGCCGACGGGCGGCGCCCACGGCGCTGGGCGACGCGCTGTCGAAGGCGCTGGGGCGGTCGTAAGCGGGCAGGGATTGCACGTTTTCAATAAGTCATGTACGTATCGGGCAATATAGCTGTCCAATGAGACTGTGATGCAGAGCATGACCATCGAACAGCTTCGGACGGCCAGCGAGGCCGGCACGGCGATCGCGCCTTCGCGGGCGCGCCGCTTCGGCCAGCAACTGCGCGACAGGACTCTGCTGCTTGCGCAACATCAGGAAACGGGCCGCACTGGCCGACCGGGCCTGCCTGCGTTCGTGCGCGAGTTGATCGTCCACCGGAATGACATCGTGTTCTATCGCGTGCTGGACGACGTCGCCACCGTGGAAATTTTGCGGGTGAAACACGCGGCGCAGCGACTGCCGGCGTGGTGACAGGCGGATCGAGCCGCCGTTGAAGAGCGGCGCGGGCCGTCAGAGGCGCCGGAGCGATCGCGGACGGGGCCGTTCAACCTTGTGCGACAGTTTCCTTTATTTTGTCTTTGCCCGCTCGGCCAGATGCACGAGCGTCGTCAGCATCCGGTTGACCGGTGTGGCGATTCCGTCCGTCTCGCCGCAGCGCGCGATATGGCCGTTCATTGCGTCGATTTCGGTGCGCCGGCCGCTCGACAGATCCTGGTCCATCGATGAACTGGCGCCGCGCATGGCCTCGCCCAGGCGGATGGCGGCGTCGTACTGCGCATCGGCATCGGTGATCGGCACGCGCTGCGCGTGCGCGACGGCGACGCATTCGTCGATGATTCCGCGCATCAGCGCGCGGACGTCCGGCGCGTCGATCATCGGCCCGTAGCGCGAACCGGTGAGCGCCGAAATCGCGTTGTACGCGCAGTTCAGCACGAATTTGTCCCACATCGCGACGCGCACGTCCGTTTCGGCGCGGCAGGGCACGCCGGCGCGCGCAAACAGATCACGGATGGCGACGGCGCGCGCCGACGGCGCCGGCGCCAACGCCGGGGCGGCCGATTCCCCGACGACGAGATCGCCGCGCCCGGAATGGCGCAGATGCCCCGGCCCGGCCATCGCGGCGGCCACGTAGACCACGGCGCCCAGCGCGTCGACGCCGGCGGCGCGCATCCGCTCGATGTTGTCGACGCCGTTCTGCAGGCTCGCGACGATGGCGTCCGGGCGCAGCAGCGGCGCGATGTCGCCCGCCGCCGCTTCGCTGTCGCGCGTCTTGACGCAGACCAGCACGACGTCGGCCTCGCGTACGGCGTCGTACCGGGTTGCCGTCTCGACGCGGATGCGGCGCTGCGCGCCGCCGCTTTCGAAGAGCAGCCCGTCGCGCGCGATCGCGTCCATGTGCGTCGCGCGCCCGATCAGCGTGACCGGCGCGCCGGCCTCGGCCAGCTTCGCGCCGAAATAGCAGCCGACGGCGCCCGCGCCGTAGACGGCAACGCGCGGCCAGGGGGAGGGTTGCATCGCGGCTTCCTCGCGTTCGTGTTTCGTGCGGGCAATGGTACTGCGCGTGCGCGATGGGACTGCCGGGGAGGGCATGCCCGCCGCGCCTCCCGACCGGATCGCCGGTCCACGGGCGGGCCTGCGCTTCCCGCTGGCGCTGAATGTGTGCGGGCAGTCCCGTATCGAAGGCACGTTCCGAAGTACCGCATGCGCGCAGTCCGGGCGATTCGGACTAAGATCGCGCGTTCTGTCATCACCCTGTCGTCACCGATATGTCGGGGGCTTCCTCCATGCAATTCCGTTTTCCGATCATCGTCATCGATGAGGACTGGCGCGCCGATTCGGCCAGCGGCCTGGGTATTCGCGCGCTGGCGAAGGCGATCGAAGAGCAGCACTGGGAAGTGGTGGGCGGCTTCACCTATACCGACGTGACGATGGTGGCCAACCAGGCGGCGCGCGCTTCGGCCTTCATCGTCTCGATCGACGACGAGGAAGTCAGCGTCGACGGCAACGGCGAGCCTGCGGCCGTCACCGAGCTGCGCAAGTTCATCGCCGAGACGCGCCGGCGCAACGCCGACATCCCGATCTTCCTGTTCGGCGAGACGCGCACGTCGCAGCACATTCCGAACGAGGTGCTGAAGGAGCTGCACGGCTTCATCCACATGTTCGAGGACACGCCGGAGTTCGTCGCGCGCTACATCATCCGCGAGGCGACGCATTACCTGAATTCGCTCGCGCCGCCGTTCTTCAAGGCGCTGGTCCACTACGCGCACGACGGTTCGTACTCCTGGCACTGTCCGGGGCACTCGGGCGGCGTCGCCTTCCTGAAGAGTCCGGTGGGGCAGATGTTCCACCAGTTCTTCGGCGAGAACATGCTGCGCGCCGACGTGTGCAACGCGGTCGACGAGCTCGGTCAGCTGCTCGATCACACCGGCCCGGTGGCGGCCTCCGAGCGCAATGCGGCGCGCATTTTCGGCTCGGATCACCTGTTCTTCGTCACCAACGGGACGTCGACCTCGAACAAGGTCGTCTGGCACGCGACGGTGGGCAACGGCGACGTGGTGCTGGTCGACCGCAACTGCCACAAGTCGATCCTGCACGCGATCACGATGACCGGGACGATCCCGATCTTCCTGCAGCCGACGCGCAATCATCTGGGCATCATCGGGCCGATTCCGCTGGAGGAGTTCGACCCGGTCAACATCCAGAAGAAGATCGACGCCAATCCGCTGATCACCGACAAGAGCGTGCGTCCGCGCCTGATGACGGTCACGCAGTCGACCTACGACGGCGTCATCTACAACGTCGAGACGATCAAGCGCACGCTTGGCGAGCACATCGAGAACCTGCATTTCGACGAGGCGTGGCTGCCGCATGCGGCTTTCCACTCGTTCTATCACGAGTTCCACGCGATCGGCAGCGGCCGGCCGCGCGCGCGCGAATCGATGATCTTCTCGACGCAGTCGACGCACAAGCTGCTGGCCGGCCTGTCGCAGGCGTCGCAGATCCTCGTGCAGGATCCGCTCGGGCGCAAGCTCGACCGGCACCGCTTCAATGAAGCATTCCTGATGCACACGTCGACCAGTCCGCAGTACGCGATCATCGCTTCGTGCGATGTGGCGGCGGCGATGATGGAGCCGCCGGGCGGCACGGCGCTGGTCGAGGAGTCGATTTTCGAGTCGCTCGAGTTCCGTCGGGCGATGCGCAAGGTCGATGACGAGTACGGCAACGACTGGTGGTTCAAGGTCTGGGGGCCGAAGGATCTGGCCAGCACCGGCATTGGCCGGCGCGAGAACTGGTTCCTGCGTTCGAGCGACCGCTGGCACGGCTTTGGCAAGCTGGCGACGCATTTCACGATGCTCGATCCGATCAAGGCGACGATCGTCACGCCCGGTCTGGACATGAACGGGCGTTTCTCGCCGTGGGGGATTCCGGCGTCGATCGTCACGAAATATCTGGCCGAGCACGGCGTCGTCGTCGAGAAGACCGGGCTGTATTCGTTTTTCGTGATGTTCACAATCGGGATCACGAAGGGGCGCTGGAATACGCTCGTGACCGAGCTGCAGCAATTCAAGACCGATTACGACACCAATCAGCCGCTGTGGCGGGTGATGCCGGAGTTCGTGCAGGCGTATCCGGCCTACGAGAAAATCGGGCTGCGCGATCTCGCCTCGCAGATCCACGAGCAGTACCGGCGCTACGGGATCGCCCGGGTGACGACCGAGATGTATCTGTCGAACATGCAGCCGGCGATGCGCCCGTCGGATGCGTTCGAGTGTCTGGCGCATCGGCAGGTGGAGCGGGTGCCGATCGATGAGCTCGAAGGGCGGATCACGACGATGCTGGTGACGCCGTATCCGCCGGGGATTCCGCTGCTGATTCCGGGGGAGCGGTTCAATCGGCCGATTGTCGAGTATCTGCAGTTTGCGCGGGATTTCAATGCGCGCTTCCCGGGGTTCGAGACCGATGTGCATGGGCTGGTGGTGGAGCCGGATGCCGGGGTAGCGCGGTATTTTGTGGATTGCGTGCGGGATTGAGGCTGAAGCGCGGTTCTGTGCGCAGAGCCGGTGCGGGCGTCGGCGCGGGCCGATGCGCAGCGTCAGGGCTGTCGGGGTATAGGGGGAAGCCCC
>DAIUFU010000169.1:0-4152 GCA_036844405.1 Burkholderiaceae bacterium
CGCGGTTGCCGTCGATCACGTAGTGTTCGTTCAACGTGAAGAGAAAGGTGTGTCCGCTGTCGGCGTCGCCGCCGTACTGGCTGTCGCTTTCTGCCTGCGTGAGCAGACACCCCTTGTATTCGATCAGGCGGGTGCCGGCCGGAATGTCGATGGCGGCGAACACGCCATTGCCGTGAATGGCGGAACGGCGCGTGATGATGCGTCGCATGGCCTCAGTTCCGGCTGTGCAGCTGCTGCATCGCCGCTTCCGGGTCGCCACTGACCAGCAGCGGCAGCGCGTCCAGCGCGTGCGCCATGGCTTCATCGATCTGCTGGCGCTGCTCGCGTCCGGGCCGCTGCAGGACGAAACTGACGACTTCCTGGGCCAGTCCGAGGCTGCGCGGATGGCCGATGCCCAGCCGCAGACGCCAGAAGTTGGTACTGCCCAGTTGCGCCTGGATGTCGCGCAGGCCGTTATGGCCGGCGTGTCCGCCACCCTGCTTGAATTTCGCCTGGCCGGGCAGCAGGTCGAGCTCATCGTGCACGACGAGAATCTGCGCCGCTTCGATCCGGTAGAACCGGGCCAGCGCAGCGACGGCCAGACCGGAGCGGTTCATCCAGGTCATCGGTTGCAGCAGGAAAACGGTATCCGCGGTATCCGCACCGATGCGCGCCCGTGCGGTCAGGCCATGGAACTTTGCTTCGCGCGTCCAGTTGGCGCCCTGCGCGCGGGCAAGCTGGTCGACGAACCAGAAGCCGGCATTGTGCCGATCCTGTTCGTGCTCGGCGCCGGGGTTGCCCAGCCCGGCGATCAGGCGGATGGCCGTCATGCCGTGCGCGCTCCGGGAATCGGTGCCGGCGGCAGGTCGGCGGCTTCGATGACCGCCGGGAAACGCCGGCGCAGCAGCAGCCAGGCGGCCAGTCCGATGCCGAGCATGGCCAGCGAGGTGGCCGCCAGGCCGACGGTCGAATGCATGACCGCCGGCGCGATGACGCCGGCGACGAGGCCGTTGGCAAAGCTCGCGACGACCGCCTGCAGCGACGAGGCCATGCCGCGCCGCTGCGGAAAGAGATCCAGTACCATCAGCGTGACCACCGGCACGTTCAGCGCCCAGCCGAAGGCGAAGATGGCGATCGGCGGAATCGCCCACCAGGCCTGCGCCTCGAACAGCAGGTTGGCGCCGAGATTGAGCACGCCGATGACGAACATGACCGTGAAGCCCCAGCGGATCTGCCGAGGCGGCGAGATCCGTCCGGCCAGCCGGCCGCTCAGCCAGGCACCCAGCATCGTGCCGCTGATCGTGAAGCCGAAGAACCAGAAGAACTGCGTCGGGCCGAAGCCCAGGTGCGTGCCGAGGAATTCCGGTGCCGACAGCACGTACAGGAACATGCCGTTGAACGGCACGCCGCTGGCCAGTGCCAGCAGCAGGAAACGCGCATCGGAGAGGAGCTGGTAGTAGCCGCGCGCCAGCGGCTGCACGCGAAACGGCTGCCGGTCGGCATGGGCGAGCGTTTCCGGCAGCCAGCGCCAGTTCGACAGCAGCAGTGTCGTGCCGCCCAGGGCGAGGAACCAGAAGATGCCGCGCCAGTCGACGTGCACGAACAGCCAGCCGCCGATGATCGGCGCGATCGCCGGCGCGACGCCGAAGAAGATCGTCACCTGCGACATCACGCGCTGCGCTTCGTCCGGCGGAAAGATGTCGCGGATCATCGCGCGCGACACGACGATGCCGGCGCCGGTGGACAGACCCTGCAGCAGGCGGAAGAAGATGAGCCAGCCGATCGTCGGCGACAGCGCGCAGCCGACCGACGCCAGCGTGAAGATGCCCACGCCCCAGAGCACGACCGGACGGCGGCCGAAACTGTCGGCCAGCGCGCCATGAAAGAAATTCATGAACGCATAGCCGAACAGGTAGACCGACAGCGTCTGCTGCATCTGCAGCGGGGTGGCGTCCAGCGATTGACGGATGCCGGCGAAGGCCGGCAGGAAAGTGTCGATCGAGAACGGGCCGAGCATCCCGAGCGTGGCCAGCAGGATGGCCAGCGCCCAGCGCGGCGCGGTCCACAGGTGTCTGGCGTCGGGATTCATCGGGAGCCGCCACCCGCGGCGGCCGCGGGTGGCGGGTTCGTCACGGTGTCCGCGATGCCGTACGGATGGGCCTCAGGCACCCTCGGACGCAGCGCCGGCGGCGGTGCCGTCCGTGGGTTCTTCCGCGGCTTCCGGCACGGTCGCCGTCACGAGCACCGGGTTCTCGCCGGCCAGCAGGGTCGGCGTGACCCCTTCCGGGAGTGCAATCTCGCTCAGATGCACCGACTTGCCGGCTTCGAGCCGGGACAGGTCGACCTCGATCGAGCTGGGCAGTGCGCCCGGCAGGCAGCTGACCTCGATTTCCGTCAGCACGCGACCGATGATCGCCGAGCTGAGCTTGACCGCCGGCGAGAGTTCCTCGTTCACGAAATGCAGCGGTACCTTGATCGTGATCTTCACGTCGGCGGCCACGCGCAGGAAGTCGACGTGCAGCACCTGTTGCCGGTACGGGTGCCACTGGACGTCCCGCAGCAGGACCGAGGTATGCTCGCCGCCGATTTCCAGATCGAGGATCGACGAGTGGAAAGCTTCCACGCGCAGTGCGTGGTAGAGCGGGTTGTGTTCGATCGAGATGGGCAGCGCTTCGCCACCGGCCCCGTAGACGATACCGGGCACATGGCCCGTGCGTCGCAGGCGGCGGCTCGCACTCGATCCCTGCTCCTGACGAATTTGTGCAACGACTTTCATCGTTTTCCTTCCTGTCGATGCCCTGCATCCGCGACCAGATGACGGGCTGGTTAACCGGCATGCGCCGGAATTGCGAGCAACGGCGGCAATCCGGGACGGGGATCACGCCATGTCGGCGCGATCCGTGTCCGTCTCCTGCATGCCTGCCCGTTTCTCTCCTGAATCCGGAATTTTCGCCGTCCACCGGCACGCCGTGCGGGCGCGCGGCCGACGGCGCCGGACGTTCCTGCTAATCGACGAACAGCGACGACACCGAATCGCCCCGGCTGATGCGCAGGATCGTCTCGGCGAGCAGCTGCGCGCACGACAGTGCCCGTATGCGCGCACAGGCCTCGGCTTCGGGCGACAGCGGGATCGTGTCGGTGACGATCAGTTCGTCGAGGGCCGAGTTGGCGACCCGCGCGACCGCGCCGCCCGAGAGCACGGCGTGCGTGCAGTAGGCGACGACGCGGCGCGCACCGCGCTCTTTCAGTGCCGCGGCGCCCTTGACCAGGGTGTTCGCGGTATCGACGATGTCGTCGATGATGACGCAGGTGCGGTCCCTGACGTCGCCGATGATGTTCATGACCTCGGCGACGTTCGCTTTCGGGCGGCGCTTGTCGATGATCGCCAGATCGGAATCCAGCCGCTTGGCCAGGGCGCGCGCGCGCACCACGCCGCCGACGTCCGGCGAGACGACGATCGGGTCGGGGAACTGCTGCTTGTGCACGTCGGCCAGCAGCAGCGGCGCGGCGTAGACGTTGTCGACCGGGATGTCGAAGAATCCCTGGATCTGTTCGGCGTGCAGGTCCATCGTCAGCAGACGATCGATGCCGGCCGTCTGCAGCATGTTGGCCACGAGCTTGGCCGTGATCGCGACGCGCATCGAGCGTACCCGGCGATCCTGGCGGGCGTAGCCGAAATACGGCAGTGCGGCGGTGATGCGTCCGGCCGAGGCGCGCCGCAGCGCGTCGACCATGACGAGCATCTCCATCAGCGTCTCGTTGCTCGGTGCGCAGGTCGACTGCACGACGAAAACGTCCTTGCCGCGGACGTTCTCGAGAATCTCGACCATGACCTCGCCGTCGGAGAAACGCCCGACCGTAGCCTTGCCGAGATGGATGTACAGGTTGCGTGCGACGTCGGCGGCCAGCAACGGGTTGGCATTGCCGGTGAAGATCATCAGACCTTCAGGATCGACGAGATCGCTGTTGCGGCGGTAGCCGTGCACGGTGAGTGGTTCCGCTAGAGAATCTGGCTGGGGAGGAAGGATTCGAACCCTCGCATGCCGGAATCAAAATCCGGTGCCTTAACCAACTTGGCTACTCCCCAGTGGTCCGGTGTCATCGGCAATCTCCGGGAACGGAATCCCGGGCCTGCCTGCCGAGCCCCGCGCTTGCGCGCGTTCGTGACGCCAC
>DAIUFU010000170.1:0-4149 GCA_036844405.1 Burkholderiaceae bacterium
CGCCGTAAATCCTCTTCCAGCACCATGCGGACATAGCGGGCATAAGGGATGCCTCTGGCTTTGGCCCTGGCCCGTATTGCGTCCATCAAAACAGTGGGCACACGCATGTTCAGAGTTGCTTCCTTCTTCGCCACCTCAAACCGCATTGGCTTGAACTGCTTGAAGTCCAGCGCTGACAGATCCTGCTCCAGGAATGCTTCGGCCTCGGCGTCGGTCTTGAATTCAGGTACTCGCTTCATACTTGCTCGCCTCCTTTGCGTGCATGTAACGGGCGCTGATCGGGCGGATGAGTCCACCCCGACACCACACTCCTGCCCCGGGCCTCGTGAATCCATCATCGCAAGCGATCGCGAACCGGCTTGTCGCTTCACCCCGGTTCCACCTTGTCGCGTCCACGCATCACAGCCTCTTTTTTTGCTTGCAGAACTTCATATAGGAAGTGCTACACTCCGCTTCTTATATGAAGTCGACCCTGCACGTTCCACTGCATGCGGATGAAGCGCAGACCGCCCGTCTGGTCGAGCTGCAGCGCGGCTTTGCGCAATTGTGCAACGCACTGACGCCGCTGGCGCAGCGCACGCGCATCTGGAACCGTGTGGCCCTGCATCATCTGGCCTATCGTGAATTGCGCACGCGTTTCCCGGAAATGGGTTCGCAGATGGTGTGCAACGCGATCTACTCGGTCTCGCGCACCTGCCGGATCGTCTTCCAGCACCCCAGAAGCCCGTTTCATCTGTCGAAGCTGGGCGAGGCACCACTGCCGCTGCTGCGCTTCAGCGATGACTCGCCCGTCTATTTCGACCGGCACACGCTGAGCCTGAAGAACGGCCGGATCTCGATGTTCACGCTGGACGGGCGCATGCATTTCGATCTGGCGCTGAAGCCGGAAAGCGAGCGGGCGCTGCTTGCGCAGCGTCTGCGCGAAATCGTGCTGCTGCGCCGCAAGGATGGCGTCTTCGAACTCACTTTCCGTCTTGGCGACACGACGGCGACCGAACAGGATGCGGTGCCGCCGATGGCCAGGATCCCCGATTACGTGCAAGTGGAAGAAACCGTATGAGCACTGCAAAAGGCGGCGGACAGGCGCCATCGGAACTGCAGGAGGCGCTGGCGCTGCTGCGTCCGCATTTCGTTCGCGTGTTCTGGTTCAGCCTGATCACCGGTTCACTGGTGCTGGCCTCTTCGGCCTACATGCTGGAAGTCTACGGCCGCGTCGTGGAGAGCCGCAGTCACCTGACGCTGGCCATGCTCACGATCATGATCCTGGCGACCTACGTCGTGCTCGAAGTGGTCGACTGGTCACGGACGGAGATCATGCGCTCGGCCAGTGTGCAGCTCGATGAACATCTGCGTGGGCGCCTGTTCCGCGCGATTTTTGATGCGCGCCTGCGCCAGCAGCCGGGCGGCACGCCGCAGGTGCTTGGCGATCTGAAGCAGGTGCGCGAATTCATGTTCTCGCCGGTGCTGCTCGGCATTCTGGAAGCGCCGATTTCGCTCGTGATGCTGGTGCTGCTGTTCTGGATCCAGCCGCTGCTGTGCTGGACGGCGCTGGCGCTGGCGTGCGTCATGGTGTTCATCGCCTGGCTCAACGAACGCAGCACGCGGCCGCCGCTGAGGCAGGCCAGCCGGGGATCGGTCGCCGCGCAGCAGTACGCCAACGGGATGCTGCGCAATGCCGAAGTGATCGAGTCGATGGGCATGCTGCGCAGCATTCACGCGCGCTGGCAGGAGAAGCAGCGCGAGTTTCTCGGCCTGCAGGCGCACGCGTCCGGGCTGGCGGGCCGTTACCAGTCGATGATGAAATTCATGCAGACGACCCTCAGTTCGGGGCTGCTCGGACTGGCGTGCTGGTTTCTGCTCGAAGGCTCGCTCAACGGCGGCGACGTCATGATGATCATGGCATCGGTGTTCGGCGGGCGCATGGTGGCGCCGCTCGTGCAGGCGGTCACGCAGTGGCAGGCAGTTGTCGCGGTGCGTGAGTCGTGGACGCGGCTCCAGGAACTGCTGGCGGCAGTGCCGGCGCACGAGGCCGGCATGGCCCTGCCGGCGCCGCGTGGCCTGCTGCAGGTGGAGCCGCTGCTCGTGGCCGCGCCGGGCACCACGGAACCGATCCTGCGCGGCGTGACCTTTCAGGTCGAGCCGGGGCAGGTGCTCGCCGTGGTCGGCCCTTCGGCCTCGGGCAAGTCGACGCTGGCGCGTGCACTGACCGGCCTGTGGCCCTCGTCCGGCGGCAAGGTGCGTCTGGACGGCGCCGATGTGCACGAGTGGGACAAGAGCGAACTCGGCGCCCATGTCGGTTACGTGCCGCAGGGAGTCGAACTCTTCGAAGGCACGCTCGCCGAGAACATCGGGCGCTTCGGAAAGATCGATCCCGCGAAGGTGGAAGCCGCCGCCCGCGATGTCGGGCTGCACGACCTCATCATGGCGCTGCCGCAGGGCTACGATACACCGGTGGGTGACGGCGGCACCGTGCTCTCGGGCGGTCAGCGCCAGCGCGTGGCGCTGGCGCGGGCGCTGTACGGCAACCCGGTATTCGTCGTCCTCGATGAACCCAACTCCAGCCTGGACGAGGAAGGCGATGCCGCACTGGCCACGGCGATTGCCCGGCGCAAGGCGCAGGGCACGACCTTCGTGGTCATGACGCATCGCACCAGCGTGCTCGCCGTGGCCGACCGGATGCTGGTCCTGCGTGACGGGCAGATGCAGTTCAGCGGCCCGCGCGACGAAGTCCTGGCCGCGCTGCGCCAGCCCCCGCAGTTGCCCGCCGGCGCCGCCCCGGCACGGCCCCGGCGCGGCGCGCCGCCCCTTCCCCCGCGGCAACGCCAGATTCCCCCGGGAGCCGCGCCGCGCGGCAAGGGGCCGGTTGGCGACGCGGCCTGATCCGTACGCCGTCCGATTCACGATACCGCCTCATCCACCACACCTCAGCGACAGCAAGCATGATCCAGTCATCCGAACCGGAAACCGGCGGCCGGGGCGAACTTTCCGCCGTACTGTGGCGCCTGCGGCGCGAGTTCGTGGTCGTCGGCATCTTCAGTTTCGTCGCCAATCTGCTGATGCTGATGCCGACGATCTACATGCTGCAGGTCTACGACCGCGTGCTGATGAGCCGCAGCGAGATGACGCTGCTCGTCGTGTCGCTGATCACGCTGTTTCTCTTCGGCGTGATGGCCTTCTCCGAGCGCATGCGCTCGCGCGTCCTCGTTCACACCGGACTGCATCTGGACGCCGTGCTCAGTTCGCGCGTGTTCAACGCCAGCTTCGATTCCTGGCTGCGCCAGGTGGGCAGCGGACCGTCGCGTGCCTTCGGCGACCTGCTCCAGGTGCGCCAGTTCCTCACCGGAAACGGGGGGTTCGCCTTCTTCGACGTGCCCTGGTTCCCGATCTACATCGCGGCGCTGTTTTTCATGCATCCGCTGCTCGGCTGGATGGGTATCGGGTTCTCGTTCGTGCAGGCCGGGCTGGCCTGGTTCGGACACCGGCACACGCTGGCGCCGGCCGAAGCGGCGAGCCAGGCAACATCGGAAACCGATGCGTATCTGCACGGCAAGCTGCGCAACGTCGAAGTGCTCGAATCGATGGGCATGGTCGATGCCCTGCGTGCGCACTGGCAGAAGCGCCACACGCACACGCTCGGGCTGCAGTCGGCGTCGCAGTCACTTGCACACCGGATCACCGCGATAAGCAAGTTCATCCGCTATTCGCAATCGTCGCTGGCGCTCGGTGCCGGCGGCCTGCTCGTGCTCGAAGGCCATCTTTCCCCCGGCGGCATGATCGCCTCGAACATCCTGATGGCACGGGCACTGGCGCCGATCGATCAACTGGTCAACACCTGGCGCCCGTTTCTCGGCGCGCGTTCGGCCTTTCGCCGGCTCGAACAACTGCTGCGCGACAACCCCGAGCGTGACCCGAATCTGCATCGCGTCGCGCCGAAGGGCGCACTGGTGCTGCGCGACGTCACGGCAACGGCGCCGGGCCGTGCAGCACCGATTCTCGACGGGGTCAGCCTGGAGGCGCAGCCGGGCACCGTCACCGTCGTGCTCGGGCCTTCCGGTTAGGGCAAATAGACGCTGGCGCGCACCATCCTGGGCATCAGGCCGTGGACGAGCGGCGAAGTCCTGCTCGATGACCTGCCGGTGAGCACCTGGG
>DAIUFU010000171.1:0-4112 GCA_036844405.1 Burkholderiaceae bacterium
CATCGGCGAGCTGAACGCGACCGAGACGTGGCGACGCGTCTTTTCCGGGTGCTTCAGCCCGGCCGGTTCATCGACGACGTCGGACAGCACCGGCGTCACGCCGTGGAAGTGCGCAAGGTCGGTGCGCCCCATCTGCCCGCCAGCCGTGTCGCGATCCCAGATGCGATAGATCTCCAGATACTCGATTTCCTGATCGGGCGTAACCTTGTTGGCCGGGTCTGACAACAATCCCTCTTCGACCAGGTTGGTCGCCGTATCGCCGCCGATGACTTCAGCCAGTGACGGGTTCGCCCGCAGCAGCAGGAAGAGATCGCGCAGGGTGACGTCGGGATCAAGTTCGAGCGGTGTGAAGAGAAAGCGTGTCGCCGTCGTGCTGACGTCCCTGGTTTCCCGGTGGCCAGGGCCCGAGCCGGCGGAGGTGTCGTCCCAGTCGGTCAATTCGAGTCTGCCGCCCTTGCGCAGAAAAAGCGTGCTCATGATCTGCTCCTTGTTTTCGCCGCCGCCGGGGCCCCGGATCCGGCGGCCAGGAATTTTCATGTGCGAGGCCTGAGAGTCCGTATTGCCGGCTCCCGAGCCTATATAGCCACAGGAACGCAGCCGATCCGCGGAAGAGCGCTCTTGCATCAATGTTATGGCGCACGTCCGCGCGCCGCCGATGTGCGTCACCGCCTGCCGAATCCCTGTCTGCGCCCCCGGATTCGCCCGGAAGGCGCCCCGAACGGGCGATACTGGCGCCCAGACTCCTGGCGACCGGCCACTCGCGGATCCGCCGCGCGCCGGATCAGTCACCACGCGGGGTCCGTCGCACGGATTCCCGGCCACCGAGGATCGCCCCGATGAGCACCATGAACCCGGACATTCCCGCCATGGACCGCGACGAAGGCGAGCTTTCCCCGTGGTGGCTGCGTTCGGTCGCCATCGTCATCGTCGTCGGGCTCGCTGCGCTGCTGTGGATCACCAGCCTGGCCTACCGCAATGCGCCGCCGATCCCCGCACAGATCGTCGACCGCACCGGCACGGTCCTGTTCACCGGTGACGACATTCGCGCCGGACAGTCGGTCTTCCTGAAATACGGCCTGATGGCCAACGGCAGCATCTGGGGCCATGGCGGCTATCTGGGCCCGGACTATTCGGCCGAGACCCTGCATCGTTTCGGCATCGCCACTGCCCGGGCCATTGCCGAAGAGGCGTACGGACTGGCCGCCGGCCAGCCGCTCGATGCGCTGGATGCGCAGCAGCACGCGGCGGTCGAGGGGCAGGTCAGGGCGATTCTGCGGGTCAACCGCTTCGACGAGACGACCGACACGCTGGTGCTCACCGATGCCGAAAAAGGCGCCTGGTTGCAGGAAGCGGCGCACTGGCAGGAATACTTCCGCGCGCCGGCGAACAATGCCGGACTGAAGGCCGGACTCGTCAGTGATCCGGAAGAACTTCGACAGCTGAGCGCCTTCGTCAACTGGGCTGCCTGGGCGTCGGTGGCGAATCGTCCCGGCAAGGATTTTTCCTGGACCAACAACTTTCCCTACGATCCGCTGGTCGGCAATCACCCGACGAGCGGCGCGCTGGTCTGGAGTGCGCTCAGTTTCATCGCCCTGCTGGGCGGCATTGCCGCCGTCCTGATGGTGTTCGGCAAGTTCGATTATCTGGGCTGGATCTCGCACGGGCAGCGCGCCGAACTGCGCCTGCCGCCCGGGCAGGCAAGCCCGGGGCAGCGTGCGCTGGTCAAGTTCTTCGTCGTCGTCGGCCTGCTATTTCTCGGACAGACGCTGCTCGGCGGCGCCATCGCGCATTACCGCATCGAGCCCGACGGCTTCTACGGCCTGCCGCTGGAGAGACTCCTCCCGAGCAATCTGCTGCGCACCTGGCACCTGCAGACGGCGATCTTCTGGATCGCGACCGCCTACGTTGCGGCGGCGCTGTTTCTCGCGCGCACCTTGCGCAAGGACGAGCCGGCCGGCTTTACCGGCTTGATCAATCTGCTGTTCGCCGCCTTTGCGATTGTCATTTTCGGCAGCCTGCTCGGCGAGTGGGCCGGCATCCTGCAGTGGCTTGGCGACTGGTGGTTCTGGATCGGCAACCAGGGCTGGGAATTCCTCGAACTCGGTCGCCTGTGGCAATACCTGCTCATTGCCGGCCTGTTCGCCTGGTTCGCGCTGCTGCTGTGGGTTGCCCGCCCGCGGTCGGTGGCCGACCCCAATGCCCGGCCGATCGTGCGCATGTTCCTGTTCGGGGCGCTGGCCATCCCGGTCTTCTACATTCCGGCGGTGTTCTACGGCGCCGAGACGAACTTCACCGTCGTCGACACCTGGCGCTTCTGGATCGTGCACCTGTGGGTCGAGGGCTTCTTCGAGTTCTTTGCCACCTGTACCGTGGCGCTGGTTTTCTATCAACTCGGTTTCGCGCGGCGCAACACCGCGCTGCGCGTCATCTACCTGGACGCGATCCTGTATTTCGGCGGCGGCCTGCTCGGCACCGGCCATCACTGGTACTTCACCGGTCAGACGCACGTGAACATGGCGATCGCGTCCGTCGTCTCGGCACTCGAAGTCGTGCCGCTGACCCTGCTCACGCTCGATGCCTGGGATTTCATCACCGCCACGCGTCGGCAGGTCGATGCCCAGGGCCGCCCGGTCCATCTGACCTATCGGTGGACGCTGTATTTCCTGATGGCCGTGGGTTTCTGGAACTTTCTCGGCGCCGGCGTTTTCGGCTTCCTGCTCAATACGCCCATCGTCAGTTACTTTGAGGCCGGCACCATCCTCACCGCCAATCATGCGCATGCCGCGCTGATGGGCGTGTTCGGCATGCTGGCGCTGGCGATGATGACGCTGGCGCTGCGCGGCGTCTGCGAGGACCACTGCTGGCCCGGCGTCGAGCGCTGGATCCGGATCGGCTTCTGGGGGACCAACACCGGCCTGGCCATGATGCTGCTGATGAGCCTGCTGCCCGGCGGCGTGATGCAGTTGTGGGACGTGCTGGAAAACGGCTACTGGCACGCGCGTGGCCATGGCTACACGCGCAGCACCCTGGCGCTGACCTTCGAGTGGCTGCGCTTCCCGGGTGACATGGTGTTCATCTTTGCCGGCGCGCTGCCGATGTTCATTGCCTGCGTCAAGACCTGGCGCGGCATGGGGAATCTTCCGGCTCCCGCGCTGAGCTGAAGAGGATCGCGTTCAGGTTTGCGATGATCGGTCCTGCTGGTTAGCATTTGCGCTCCCCGGCGCACGCGCACGCGTCGTGCACAGGTCCTCTCCACGATCGGTTTCAGTCATGCCCAGTCAAGATTCATCCACCGGGACGGCGCCGCAGGCACCGTTCGTCTCGCAGATCCGCCTCTATCGGGACTGGCTCGAAGCGCGACGCGGTCTTTCGTTTGACGACTATCACGCGCTGTGGAGCTGGTCGGTCACGGAACTCGATGCCTTCTGGCAAAGCATCTGGGACCATCACGAACTGTCTTCGCCGACGCCGCACCACGCCGCCCTGGCGAACAACGTCATGCCGGGTGCCAGCTGGTTTCCCGGTGCCAGCGTCAATTACGCGCATCAGGTGTTGCGCCACGCGCCGGCGGCACACGCCGCCGGCATGCCGGCGATCATCAGTGCAAACGGCGCCGGCCGCGAACTCGAACTGGACTGGCTGGAACTGAAGCGTCAGGTGGCCTCGCTGGCCCTGCATCTGCAGGCGCAGGGTGTGCAGCCGGGCGATCGGGTGGCTGCCTGGCTGCCCAATATCCCCGAAGCCATCATCGCCTTTCTCGCCTGCGCGAGTATCGGGGCGATCTGGAGCGTGTGCGCCCCGGACATGGGCACGGGCGCGGTCATCGACCGGTTTGCACAGATCGAACCGGTGGTCCTGATCGCGGTGAACGGCGTTCACTGGGCCGGCAAGGATATCGACCGCAATGACGTGGTGCGCGAACTGCGGGCCGGGTTACCCAGCGTCCGGCATGTCATCGGCGTGCACAATCTCGCCGGTGCGGCGC
This sequence comes from Burkholderiaceae bacterium, assembly GCA_036844405.1. Classification (GTDB taxonomy): domain Bacteria; phylum Pseudomonadota; class Gammaproteobacteria; order Burkholderiales; family Burkholderiaceae_E; genus Zeimonas. Next base: position 3,986 of record DAIUFU010000171.1, read on the forward strand.
CGGTGCCCGACGCCACGGACTTTGCCGAGGCCAGCGCCAGGGACGACGCCGAAGTGACGATGTTCGAACCGGTATGGCTGCCGTTCGAGCACCCGCTGTGGATCGTCTACTCGAGCGGCACGACCGG
>DAIUFU010000172.1:0-4109 GCA_036844405.1 Burkholderiaceae bacterium
CCTCCTGTGCGGCGGCGCCGTCCACGACGTTGCCGATGACGACGTCGGCCGGTGCGAGCCGGATGCCGAGCAGGCGCAGGAAGTCGTCCTCCGCCGCGTCCGGACCCAGCCCGCCGGCATCGAGCGACAGGCTCGTGCGGCCGCCGGCCCGTTCGACGTCGAGCGTCGTCCGGGCGTTTTCGATGACCGGGCCGATCAGCCGCAGACGCAGCTCGTTCCACGACCGCACGTCGGAGCCATCGACGGCGACGATGCGATCACCCTCCTGCAGGCCGGCCACCGCTGCTGCCGTGCCACCGGCCGGCTGGTCGACGACCGTTGCCGGCTCCGGTACGCCCACCCAGCCGAGTGCGGCGTACAGGACGATTGCCAGCAGGAAGTTCGCCAGCGGTCCGGCCACGACGACGGCCGAGCGCTGCAGCAGCGATTTTCGGGTGAAGGCCCGCGGCAGGTCCGCCGGCGCGATCGGCGCGCACTCAGGATCGCGCTCGTCGAGCATGCGCACGTAGCCGCCCAGCGGAATCGAGGCGATCGTCCACTCGGTCTGGTCGGGCCCGCGCCGCCAGCTCAGCAGCGGCCGGCCGAAGCCGATCGAAAAGCGCAGCACCTTGACGCCGCACCAGCGGGCGACCAGGTAATGGCCCATTTCGTGCACGAAAATCAGCACGGTCAGGGCGGCGAGAAAAGCGATGATCGTCAGCATGGCTTCCATCCATTGCGGGCCGGCACGGCTACTCTGAAGCGGACACGAAGGCGCGGGCGCGCGTGCGCGCCTCGCGATCGATCTCGAGCACTTCGTCGATGTCGGCCCCGGCCTGCCGGTCGCCGAGTGCCTGGAGCGTCTCCGTGGCCACCGCGGCGATGTCGGTAAAACCGATCCGGCGCTCGAGAAAGGCAGCAACCGCAATCTCGTTGGCGGCGTTCAGCACGCAGGGCGCGCCACCCCCGCGCTCGAGTGCATCGCGGGCCAGTACCAGACAGGGAAAGCGCTGCAGATCCGGTGCCTGGAATTCGAGGCGTCCGACCGCTGCCAGATCGAGCCACGACACGCCGCTGGCAATCCGCTGCGGCCAGGCCAGCGCCTGCGCGATCGGCGTGCGCATGTCCGGATTGCCCATCTGCGCCAGCACCGAGCCATCGACGTATTCCACCAGGGAATGCACGATGCTCTGCGGATGCACGAGCACTTCCAGCTGCGAGCCGGGTACATCGAACAGATAGCAGGCTTCGATCAGTTCGAGACCCTTGTTCATCATCGTCGCCGAATCGACCGAAATCTTGCGCCCCATCGACCAGTTCGGGTGCGCGCACGCCTGCTCCGGCGTCACGTGCTTCATGTCCTGCCGGGAAGCTTCGCGAAACGGTCCGCCCGAGGCCGTCAGGACGATGCGCCGCACACCCGCCGCACAGCGGGTCCCGCCCGGTTCGCTCTGCGTCGGCAGACACTGGAAGACCGCATTGTGTTCACTGTCGATCGGCAGGACGGTCGCACCCCCGTCTCGGCAGGCGCGCAGAAAGACGTCGCCGGCCATGACCAGCGATTCCTTGTTCGCCAGCAGGATGCGCTTGCCGCCGCGGGCGGCCGCCAGGGCCGGCGCCAGGCCGGCGGCGCCGACGATCGCCGCCATGACGGTGTCGACTTCATCATGTCCGGCCAGATCGACGAGCGCATCGGGGCCGGCCAGCACTTCGGTGGCCAGACCGGCAGCCACCGTGCGTTCCGCCAGCCGGTGCGCGGCCTGCGGATCGGCCAGCGCGGCGTAGCGCGGCGCGAAACGGCGACACAGCTCGAACATGTCGTCGGCGCTGCGCCATGCGGTCAGCGCAAATACCCGATAGCGCTCCGGATGGCGGGCAACGACATCGAGCGTGCTGCGTCCGATCGAGCCGGTCGCGCCGAGGATCGCGAGCGACTGCACGGGCGGAAGATGGGCGGATGTCGTGTCGATCATGCAGCAGCGATTATCCCAGCAGGCGATGCAGCAGCATGACTGCCGGCATCACCGGCACCAGCGCGTCGATCCGGTCGAGCACGCCGCCATGGCCCGGCAGCAGCACGCCGCTGTCCTTGACCCCGGCCTGGCGCTTGAGCAGCGATTCGTGCAGATCGCCGATGATCGACAGCACGACCAGCGCCATCAGCACCGACAGGCAGGCCGGCAGGCCCCATACATCCAGCAGACGGGCCGGCAGTGTCGCCGGCCAGGCCGGCACCAGCGCGACCACCCATCCGGCCAGTGCCGTGATCACGATGGCGCCGATCGCGCCCTCGCGCGTCTTGCCCGGACTGATCGCCGGCGCCAGCTTGTGCCGCCCGAAGCGGCGTCCGGTGAAATAAGCGGCCGTGTCGGCGACCCAGACGATGGCCATGGCCACCAGCAGGGGCACGGGACCGATCGCGTGCAGTTCCACGAGCGCCAGCCAGCAGGCAAGCAGCCAGACGCCGGCCAGCAGGAGTCCGGCCGCCGGTCCGCCGGCGCGGGCATTACGCGTGTGCAGGCGCCACGACCCGAGCCCCAGCCAGAGCACGGTCGCCAGCGCACCGATGAGATCGAGCAGCAACGGCGGCCAGCCCGGTGCCGGCAGGCGCACGAACAGGACCAGTCCGATGAGTGCCATGGCGGCCGCAAGAATGGCCGCTGCGCGCCGGCCCGCCAGCAGCCGTCCCCATTCCCAGGCGCCGGCAACCAGAAAGATCAGTGTCAGCGCCGCCCAGGCGCGCGGCTCGGCAACGAAGATCGCCGGCAGCAGCAGCGCCAGCAGAACCAGGGCGGTGACAATACGCCTGCCGGGCATCGGAGCGTCGTCCGGATCGGGTCGATGACCCGCTCTCAGCCCGGCTGCGCGGCAGAAACCTGCTCGCTCGTGCGCCCGAAGCGCCGTTCGCGCCGGCGAAAGGACTCGATGGCCCGATCGAGTGCCACCGCATCGAAGTCCGGCCAGAACGTATCGGTGAAATACAGTTCCGTATAGGCCAGCTGCCAGAGCAGGAAATTGCTGATGCGCTGCTCGCCGCCCGTGCGGATGAACAGATCGGGCTCGGGCGCATAGGCCATTGCCAGATACGGCAGCAGGGCCTGCTCGCCGAGCTCTTCCGGCCTGGCAGCCAGACCCGGACTGGCGCGCAGCAGGGAGCGCATCGCCTGCAGGATGTCCCAGCGTCCGCCGTAATTGGCCGCAATGGTCAGGGTCAGGCGGCGGTTGTTCATCGTCCGTTTCTCGGCCTGCGCGATCAACTGGCGCAGACGCGGCTCGAAGACCGACAGTTCGCCGACCACGCGCAGCCGGATGTCGTTCTGATCCAGTTGCGCGACCTCACGTTCGAGCGCCGTGATAAACAGGCGCATCAATACCGACACTTCCTCGGCCGGGCGCCGCCAGTTCTCGGAACTGAAGGCAAACAGGGTCAGGTATTCGACGCCGCGACGCGCGCACGATTCGACGGTCCGGCGCACGGCGTCAGCGCCGCGGGCGTGACCCGCCACGCGCGGCAGATGCCGGCGCGTCGCCCAGCGACCGTTGCCGTCCATGATGATCGCGATATGACGCGGGACCGCACGCGGCGGCGGCACGGAAATCGTCGTGCTCGTAGCGGAATCCATCGAAGTCATCGAAGCGTGGCCGGCTGCTTCGCACCGGCGGCGGCCCGATGCAGCCCGGCGCAATCCGGCACAACGTGAAGCGATGCGGGAAACATCGCCCTACACCGTCATGATCTCGCGTTCCTTCGTCTCCAGTATGCGATCGATCTCCTCGACATGATGATCGGTCAGTTTCTGGATTTCATCGGTCGCCCGGCGCTCGTCGTCCTCGGAGATTTCCTTGTCCTTGACCAGCTTCTTCAGCTGTTCGTTGGCTTCCCGCCGCAGATTGCGCACGGCGACCTTCGCCAACTCGCCCTCGTGCCGGACCACTTTGGTCAACTCCCGCCGGCGCTCTTCCGACAGCGGCGGCATCGGCACGCGGATCAGATCGCCGGTGGTCACCGGGTTCAGGCCGAGATCCGATTCGCGGATCGCCTTGTCGATCGCCTGGACCATTTTCTTCTCCCAGGGCTGCACGCCGAGCATGCGCGCATCCTGGACGGTCACGTTGGCCACCTGGCTGAT
>DAIUFU010000173.1:0-4090 GCA_036844405.1 Burkholderiaceae bacterium
GTCTGCCACCAGGTATCGACGATCGGGCAGCGCTGGCGGCCGACGTTTTCGTAGTACCACATCCAGGCTTCCGGATTGATCGGTTCGCCGACCGAACCGAGCACGCGCAGCGACGACAGATCGTACTTGAGCGGATGATGGTCTGGCGACGTCTGCCCGGCGCGCACGAGCGAGCGGATCGCCGTCGGCGCCGTGTAGAAGATGCTCACCTTGTGACGGTCGATCATCTCCCAGAAGCGGCCCGGGTCCGGATAGGTCGGGATGCCCTCGAAGACGACCTGGGTGGCGCCGCAGGCGGTCGGGCCGTAGACGATGTAGGTGTGCCCGGTGACCCAGCCGATGTCGGCCGTGCACCAGTAGACGTCGTCGGGCTTGAGATCGAACACCCATTTGACGGTGATGGCCGCGCCCAGCAGGAAGCCGGCCGACGAATGCTGCACGCCTTTCGGCTTGCCGGTCGAGCCGGAGGTATAGAGGATGAACAGCGGATGGTCGGCCTCGACCCACTCGGGCGGGCAGTCGTCGCCCTGTCCGGCAATCGCCTCGTCCCAGGTCAGATCCCGTCCGGCCTGCATTTTTGCGCCCTCGCCCGTGCGCTGGTAGACGATCACCTTGCGCACCGCTTCGCAGCCGCCCATCGCGAACGCGTCGTCGACGGCGTTCTTCAGCGGCACGCGCTTGCCGCCGCGGATCTGCTCGTCGGCGGTAATGACCAGCGATGCACCGACGTCAACGATGCGCTCGTGCAGGCTCTTGGCCGAAAAGCCGCCAAACACGACGGAATGGATGATGCCCAGCCGCGCGCAGGCCTGCATCGCGACCACGCCCTGGACCGACATCGGCAGATAGATGATTGCCCGATCGCCCTTGCGATAGCCCAGCGCCTTGAGCGCATTGGCCATCCGGCAGACACGCTGATGCAGTTCCTTGTAGGTGACATCGGTCACCTTGCCATCATCCGACTCGAAGTGGATCGCGACCTTGTTCTCGACCGGCGTACCCAGATGGCGATCGAGGCAGTTGTACGAGACGTTCAGCTTGCCGTCCGCAAACCAGCGGTAGAACGGCGCATTTGACTCGTCGAGGGCCTGCGTGAACGGCTCCTGCCAGATCAGGTGCTCGCGTGCGAGCCGCGCCCAGAAACCCGCATGATCTTTTTCCGCTTCTGCGCAAAGCGCCTTGTACTGCTCCATCCCGGAAATCGTCGCCTGTCGGACAAATTCTTCCGAAGGAGCAAACAGGCGCTCTTCCTGCAATACCGAATCCAGTTGTGCGGACATGGGTTCATCCTCCTCTTGTGCTGTCTCCGCCGTAATCATGCCACTCTGACAGCATAATCCGCATCTGTCGGCAAGCTGCCGATATCCACGATCCGCTAGAATCCCGGTGCAGCACGGGCAGGACGCGTGATCGGCCGCAGCCGGACGACCTGCACCGCGGGAGCACCACCTCCCCGGTTTTCGCTGCTCCAGGAAATCTTTCTCACCGGACGAGGTTCCCGCCGATGCGCGTCATTCGCCAGGACGATCTGATCGAATCGATTGCTGCCGCCCTGCAGTTCATCAGTTATTACCATCCACGCGATTTCATCGATCATCTGGCCCGCGCCTGGCACGGAGAGCAGAGCCCCGCGGCGCGCGATGCCATCGAGCAGATCCTGACCAATTCGCGCATGTGCGCCGAAGGCCACCGGCCGATCTGCCAGGACACCGGCATCGTCAACGTCTTTCTCAAGGTCGGGATGGACGTGCGCTTCGACGGTTTTTCCGGATCGATTGCCGATGCAGTCAACGAGGGCGTGCGTCGCGGCTATCTCGATCCCGACAACACGCTGCGCGCCTCGGTCGTCGGGGATCCGCTCTTCGAGCGGCGCAACACGCGCGACAACACACCTGCCGTCATTCATTTCGACCTCGTGCCCGGCGACACTGTCGAGGTCACGGTCGCCGCCAAGGGTGGCGGCTCGGAGAACAAGACCAAATTCGTGATGCTCAACCCGTCCGATTCGCTCGTCGACTGGGTCCTGCAGACCGTGCCGACGATGGGCGCCGGATGGTGTCCGCCAGGCATGCTGGGCATCGGCATCGGCGGCACTGCCGAGAAGGCCATGCTGCTGGCCAAGGAATCGCTGATGGCGCCGATCGACATGTTCGATCTGCTCGCGCGCGGGCCATCGAACCCGCTCGAGGAGCTGCGCGTCGAACTCTACGAAAAGGTCAATGCACTGGGTATCGGCGCACAGGGCCTGGGCGGCCTGACCACCGTGCTCGACGTCAAGATCGCGACGTATCCGACGCACGCCGCCTCCAAACCGGTGGCGATGATCCCGAACTGCGCCGCAACCCGTCATGCCCATTTCGTGCTCGACGGCTCCGGCCCGGCTTTCTGTGAGCCGCCGCCGCTGTCGGCCTGGCCGCAGGTCGACTGGAAGCCGAATATCGCGCTGTCGCAGCGGGTGAACCTGGATACGCTCACGCGCGAGGAAGTCGCTTCGTGGAAGCCGGGGCAGATGCTGCTGCTGTCCGGCAGGATGCTCACCGGGCGCGATGCGGCGCACAAACGCATCAGCGAAATGCTTGAACGCGGCGAAAAACTGCCGGTTGATTTCATGAATCGGGCGATTTATTACGTTGGACCCGTGGATCCGGTCGGCGATGAGGTAGTTGGACCAGCCGGTCCGACGACCTCGACGCGCATGGACAAATTCACCGAGACGATGCTCGCGCAAACGGGTCTGGTAGCAATGATCGGCAAGGCCGAGCGCGGACCGGCGGCGATCGAGGCGATCCGCAGACACCGGGCTGCCTATCTCATGGCCGTCGGTGGCGCCGCCTACCTGGTCTCGAAGTCGATCCGCAAGGCCCGTGTCCTCGCCTTCGAGGATCTCGGCATGGAGGCGATCTACGAATTCGAGGTGCAGGACATGCCGGTCACCGTCGCCGTCGACGCCAACGGTGTGTCGGTGCACGAGACCGGACCGCGCGAATGGCGTGCGCGCATCTCCGGCAAACAGGTGCCGGTCGCCTGACGCGGGCAGCCGATCACACCCGCGCCGCCCATCCCTGCAGTACGATCTGCCCCTGCGTCCTTCACCACACGGTTCCTGCGGATGGCCTGTCTGCTCATCGACATCGGCAATACGTTCCTTAAATGGGGAACGTGCTCGTTGGCTGCGCCGGGAACCCGGGCTGGCGCGGAGGAACGCACGATCGCCTCGGGCCGCGTGCTGCTCGAGGAAATTCCGATGGTGACGAAGGAATGGCGGCGTCAGCCGGTTCCGGATGCGATCGTCATCTCCAATGTGGCCGGCACGGCCGTCGTCAACCCGGTGTTGCGCGCGCTCGAAGTCTGGCCGGATACGCCCGCGCCCAACTGGCTCGTGTCGCGCGCCGAACAGTGCGGCGTGCGCAACGAATACCTGAATCCAGCCGCCCTGGGCTGTGACCGCTGGGCGGCATTGATCGGTGCGCATGCACTGATCGGCGAACGCGCAGCACTCGTCGTCGTCTGCGGCACGGCGACGACGATGGATCTGCTGACGGCCGACGGGCGTTTCCTGGGCGGCGGCATCATGCCCGGCCTGGGGCTGATGGTGCGCGCACTGCACCAGAACACGGCAACGCTGCCGGACGCGCAGGGCGAATACGTCGAGCACCCGCGCCAGACGGTCGATGCCATTGCCACCGGTTGCGCACACGCCCAGGCAGGTGCCGTCGAGCGCCTGTTCTTCCTGCACCGGCGGCATCACCCCGATCTGCGCTGCATCCTCTCCGGCGGCGCGGCGCGCACGCTCGGGCCGCGCCTGACGATCGACTTCACCTACCACGAGCAACTCGTGCTCGAAGGGCTGTACCAGATCGCCCGCTCGATGCTGCCGGCGCGGTCCTGACCCGGCACGGACCGGTGCGCGCCGCTCTCTCGTCAGGAGGCAGCGCGGCGCGCGGTACACCCGAAGACGTCGCATCGCCGCGAGCCGGAAAGGCCCGCTGCGGCACCCCTGCCGCTTCGCTGCCAGCCGCGGGTTACTGCGCCGGCGCGCCCACGGCCTGCCGCAACTGCTCCAGGGCGGCCGGATCCTCGATCGTCGTCA
>DAIUFU010000174.1:0-1735 GCA_036844405.1 Burkholderiaceae bacterium
GCCGCTCGCCCAGCGCCAGCCAGTGCGCGAAATAGTCGCCCATGTGATAGCCGCAAAACGGCAGCATGGCGAACGGATCGCGGCGCACGATGCCGGTCGCACCAGCCTGTGCGGCCGTTGTCTCCGAGCCCATTGTCGCCGCCATGTAGACGCCTTCGGTCCAGTCACGCGCCTGCGTGACCAGCGGCACCGTCGTCGAGCGCCGACCACCGAAAATGAAGGCGTCGATCGGCACGCCCTCGACACAGTCCCAGTTCGGGTCGATCGAAGGGCACTGCGCCGCCGCCACCGTGAAGCGCGAATTCGGGTGTGCCGCCTTGCGTCCGGCCTTGCCATCCTCGGGCGTCCAGTCGTTGCCCTGCCAGTCGATCAGGTGCGCCGGCGGCTCCGACAGGCCTTCCCACCAGACATCACCGTCGTCGGTCAACGCGACATTGGTGAAGATCGTGTTCTCGCGCAATGAAGCCAGGCAGTTCGGATTGGTCTTCTCGCTCGTGCCCGGTGCGACGCCGAAGAAGCCGGCCTCCGGGTTGATCGCGTACAGACGGCCATCGGCGTGCGGCTTGATCCAGGCGATGTCGTCGCCGATCGTCGTCACCTTCCAGCCGTCGAAGCCTTCCGGCGGGATCAGCATCGAGAAATTCGTCTTGCCGCAGGCCGACGGGAAGGCCGCCGCCACGTGATAGCGCTTGCCCTCGGGTGAAGTCACCGCGAGGATCAGCATGTGCTCGGCCAGCCAGCCCGGCCCGCCGTTGGCCGCATCGGCCCGGCCCATGTTCGACGCGATGCGCAGCGCGAAGCACTTCTTGCCGAGCAGCGCATTGCCACCGTAGCCGGAGCCGAACGACCAGATCTCGCTTGTCTCCGGGAAATGGACGATGTACTTGATCTTGTTGCACGGCCACGGCACATCGTCATCGGCCGGCGACAGCGGCTTGCCCACCGAATGCACGCACGGCACGAAGCGCCCGTCCTCGCCGAGCAGATCGTGCACGGCACGGCCCATGCGCGTCATGATGCGCATGCTCGCCACGACGTACGGGCTGTCGGTCAGCTCGACGCCGATGTGCGAGATGTGGCTGCCCAGCGGCCCCATGGAAAACGGGATGACGTAGAGCGTGCGCCCGACCATGGAGCCATCGAAGGCGTCGTCGAGGATGGCGCGCATCTTCGCCGGCTCGAGCCAGTTGTTGGTCGGGCCGGCATCGTCGCGCTCTTCGGTGCAGATGAAGGTGCGATCCTCGACCCGGGCGACGTCGTCCGGATCCGACAGCGCGAGCCAGGAATTCGGCCGCTTCTCCGGATCGAGCTGGCGCAGCGTGCCCGAAGCGACCATCTGCTCGCACAGGCGGTCGTACTCTTCCTGCGAACCGTCGCACCAGTGGATGCGGCTCGGGCGGGTCAGCCCGGAGACCCACTGCACCCATTCCAGCAGGCGCCGGTTGGTCACCCACTCGGGCGCGTTGAGCTTCCTCTGCAGGGTGGCCAGGCTGGATCCCAGCCACATCGGCGCCAGCGGCGGGGTTTTCTTGGGGGCTGAGTCTCGACTGGCTTCGGTCATGGGTACGAAAAAAAGAAAGCGGGAAAGACGGGAAAAGCGGAAGAAGCTGGAAACGACAAGGCACCGGCGACCGCCTGAAGCGGGTATCCGGCTGTCGAAAAAGGATCGGCCGAGTGTACACCGTCACCATACAGGACGAACAACGCCGTCCACGCCCGAAGGGGTACAGAACCG
>DAIUFU010000174.1:1835-4019 GCA_036844405.1 Burkholderiaceae bacterium
CGGATCTGGGGTAGATTAGCCACATGACCCGTCTCAATCCCGCCCAACGTACCGCCGGCACGGCCCGGGTCGTGCTGACGGCAGGCGCGCTCTTCGCTGCCGAGGCCCTGTGGCGCGGCTCGATCACGCGCGTCCTGATGGCGACGGCACTGCTGGCGTTCGGCGGGGGTCTGCTCTGGCTGGCCAAGCAGGCTGATCACGAATTTTGATCGAGACCGGTTTCTTCACGGTCGATGCCGCCCCGATCGACCATGAACTGCAGGACGCCGGGACGACCGGGCCCGAACTGGCGCAACTGGCGGCCTCCTATATCAGCAGCCCGCGCGCGATCGTCTTTCGCGAACCGTCCTCCGACTGGCGGCTGTTCGTCATCCTGCTGCCGCTGGCCTCGCGCCTGTCGCTGCTGACCAATCCGGTCTTCGCGCAGCTCACGCGCGCCTGGGGGCTGAACGCCCGCTTCATCGGCGTCGACCGCGAGCACCTCGTGCACGACTTCCGCGCACTGCTCGACGACCGCACGCTGCGCCTGCTCGTCGAAGTGCTCGCCCGCAGCGAAATCGCACCCGGCATGCGCCGGCGCACCGACGAGGCGCTCGACGTGCTCTTCGCGACGCTCGCCGGCGAAATGCTGACCATGCTTGGACGCCGCCCCGATGCACGGCTGCGCCATCTCGATCGCGAACATCGGCTGGAGCCACACGCCCCCGCAACACTGTTCGACCGCACCGGCCGCTACCCGGACTTCCTCGCCGGCCTGCGCACGGCCCTGCGCGACGGCATCATCGACGTCGATTTCTACGGCCGCGCGCTGCGCTCGATCGACCTGCGCGAAGACGCCATCGACGCACGCGTGCGCGCCGTACTGGAATCGACGCTCGATCCGGTCACCCTCGCCAAACTGGCACGCACCGGCAGCGGCATCCACCTCGGCTGCTACAACTGGCTGCACATCGATCCGCGCCACGCGGCGCCGCGCGCCCACCTGCTCACGCACCTGCCGGCTTTCGCACATTTCTTCGCCGAAGCGCTCGTGCCGGTCGACGCCCGGCGCCTGGAAGAACACGAGGAATCGGTACACGACACGCGGGCGCACAACGAATGGGCGGCGGATGGCCGGGGGGATGACAACCTGCCCACGCCCACCTTCGAACTGCGCCCGCTCGCCGCCCGCTCGGCCAGCACGCACAGCCTGTACTGGAGCGCCGTGCTCGGGCAGGCGATCGACAGCGGCCAGGACCGCGCCACGATCGAAGCGCTCGCGCAGCGCTTCGCCGTGCACGACAACATCATCCGCCGCATCTGGCGCGAACGACCGGCCGGACTCGGCCAGCCGCCCACCTGGCAGCTCGGACAGATCCTGCGTCAGTTGCACGAAGGCGGCGACCGAAACTGGCCCGCCGATCGCAACGCCTGGCTGCAACTGATCGCCAGCGCCATCCCGGCCGAAGCGGTGTGACGCCATGAACCTGCGCATCCTGCTCACCGGCGGCACCTTCGACAAGCGCTATGACCCGGTCACCGGCGCCCTCGGCTTCGGTGCAGAAGGAGAAGAAGGAGAAAGCAGCTCCTGCGTGCCCGGCATCATCGAACGCGCCCGCGCCGCCGCCGGCGTGCAGATCCAGACCGTGATGATGATCGACAGCCTGGACATGGTCGACGCCCACCGCCAGCAGATCCTCGCCGCCGCCCGCGCCGCGCCAGAAGCCGCCCTCGTCATCGTGCACGGCACCGACACCATGGTCGAGACCGCCGCCGTGCTCGCGCACGCCGCCCTGCCGAAAACGATCGTCCTGACCGGCGCGATGGTGCCCTTCTCCGTCGAGGACTCCGATGCCAGCTTCAACCTCGGCGCGGCAATCGCCTATGCGCACGCGCTCGCCCCAGGCGTATGGGTGGCGATGAACGGGGTCGCGCGGCCCTGGAATGATGTACGCAAGAACCGGGAGCTGGGAGTGTTTGAAGGCCTGGATCAGGCGGGGCAGGGGCAAGCTGGCTGACGGACCGGCTCGGCAGGTGGTCGGTCTGATCTCGAAGCTGCGCATAAATCCCGGATCCGGTGTGTCGGGCCAGTGCCTGACGTGCTACCATTGTGCTTACATTGATTCGGCCAAGGAAATGCAATGGAAGTGACAATCCGCAAGATGGGTAATTCGCAGGGCGTCCTTATTCCCAAGCCGATCCTTG
>DAIUFU010000175.1:0-4018 GCA_036844405.1 Burkholderiaceae bacterium
ACGGCCATTGCGATGAAGTTCCAGAAGGTGACCTTGGCACCGCCGAGCCGGTCGGCGAGCCAGCCGCCGAAGGGCCGGCTCAGGGCGCCCACGAGCGGGCCGAGCCAGGCATAGGCGAGCGGGTTGACGTCGGGGAATTCGCTGCGGATCAGCAGCGGGAAGCCGGCGGCGAAGCCGATGAACGATCCGAAGGTGCCGAGGTAGAGCAGGCACATCAGCCAGTTGTGCTTGCGGCGGAAAATGGCCGCCTGCGCAGCGAACGAGGCCTTGGCGTCGGCGATGTCGTTCATGAAGAACCAGGCGGCCAGGGCGGCCAGGGCGATCCAGGGCGCCCAGACGAGGGCAGCGTTCTGGGACCAGACGTTGACGGTCTGACCATTGCGGACAATCGTCTGCGGTTCGCCGCCGAAGACACCGAACACACCGACGGCAATGATGATCGGGGCGAGGAACTGTGCCACCGACACGCCGAGGTTACCCAGTCCGGCGTTGACGCCCAGCGCCGAACCCTTGCGCTCCTTCGGGAAGAAGAAGCTGATGTTGGCCATGCTCGAGCTGAAGTTGCCGCCACCCAGGCCGCACAGGAGCGCCAGCACGAGCATGACCGGGTAACTCGTCTGCGGGTTCTGGATGGCCACGCCGATGCCGATCACCGGGATCAGCAACGATGCGGTCGAGATCGCCGTCCAGCGCCGGCCGCCGACGAGCGGAATCATGAACGAATAGAAAATGCGCAGCGTTGCGCCGGACAGCGCCGGGGCCGCTGCCAGCCAGAAGAGCTGGTTGGTCGAGTAACCGAAGCCGAGCGCCGGCAGGCTCACGGCGACGACGCTCCACAGTTGCCAGACGGCAAAGGCGAGAAAGAGCGCCGGTACCGAGATCCACAGGTTCAGGCGGGCGATGGCCTCGCCTTCCCGTGTCCAGAAGGCCTTGTCTTCCGGTGTCCAGATGGTCAGCAGCGAGCCGGGGCGGGCGCGTCTGCCGTGCAGCGAAGTTGCAGTCGTGGTCATCTTGATCCTCTCTCGATGAGACGGGTCAGTGCATGTACGGAACGGGCAAGGCCGCGGCCGATGACTTCACGCGTTCTCATCGGGCCTGCGCCGGGTGCGGGCCCATGAGCTCGGTGCGGCGGACTTCGGTGAAATACATCCAGATCAGCGACACCCAGACCACGCCGTACATCAGCATGAAGGCGCTCGAGCGCACGCCGGTGAGGTCGACCAGGACGCCGAAGAGGATCGGCAGGACGAAGCCGCCCAGGCCGCCGGCCAGGCCGACGACGCCGGAGACGGTGCCGATGTTCTCGGGGTATTCGTCGCTGATGTACTTGAAGACGCTCGCCTTGCCGAAGGCCCAGGCGACACCGAGCACGAACATCAGCAGCGTGAAGGCGTAGACGTTCAGGCCGAGGCGGAAGCTGCGCACGCCCTCGATCGTCGTGATGGCGAATTCGGTCTGCGGGTAGCTGAGCAGGAACAGGCAGATCCAGCTCACCCACATCACCCACCAGGTGACGCTGTGGGCACCGTATTTGTCGGACAGCCAGCCGCCGAAGGCGCGCAGAATGCCGCCGGGCAGCGAGAAACAGGCGGCCAGCAGCGCCGCGAAGCGGATGTCCAGCCCGTATTCGCCGACGTAGTACTGCACCATCCACAGGCTGAGCGCGACGTAGCCGCCGAAGACGATGCTGTAGTACTGGCAGTACTTGAGCACGCGCGGATCCCGGAGCATCGCCAGCTGGTCGCGCAGACGGACCTGGCTGGAGACGCGATGCGCCGGATCGCTGTAGGTGAACATCCAGAACAGCACGACCGTGACCAGCAGGATCACCGCGTAGACCTGCGGCACCATCGCCCAGCCGAAGGCGACGACCAGTGCCGGGGCGACGAACTTGTTGACGGCTGCGCCCGAGTTGCCGGCGCCATAGACGCCCATCGCGAAGCCCTGGCGGTTGCGCGGAAACCAGCGTGCGACGTACGGGGTGCCCACCGAGAAGGCGCCGCCGGCCAGACCGACGAACAGGCCGATGACGATGAAGTGCCAGAACTGCGTGGCATACGCCATCATCCAGATCGCCGGCACGGTCAGCGCCATCAGCACCGTCATCACGATGCGTCCGCCGTAGCGGTCGGTCCAGATGCCCAGCGGCACGCGTACCAGCGAGCCGGTCAGCACCGGCATGGCGGTCAGCAGGCCGAACTCGGTTGCGTTCAGGTCGAGTGATTCGCGGATCGGGATGCCGATCACGCCGAACATCATCCAGACCATGAAGCAGACGGTGAAGGCCAGCGTGCTGAAGATCAGCACCGACAGGCCCTGTCGCGCGCGTGTTCCCTCGAATCCGGTATCAGACATTGGACGCCTCTCCCTGTGCTTCGATTGTCGGGAGTGGTGCCTGCGCTGAACATCCTGCGAAGAGGTGTCCGCAGCCCGGCGGAAGGAGGATGGTCACCGCCCGGACCATCGTCCGAAAGAACTACTACTGCCGGGTGATCATCGGGTCGACGGCCGGGGCCGCATCATTCCGGCACAGGCACGGTTATCGCCCGGGCCCGCCGGGTCGCAGGCCGGCTGCAGAGGCCGGATTTGCGCCTGCTTACCGCGCCTGCTTACCGTTCGCTCTGGCGTTCGGCGAGGAAAACGGCCGCCTGCACGCGTGAATTCAGTCCGAGCTTGCGCAGGATGTGCTGCACGTGGATCTTGACCGTCGTCTCGGCGATGTCGAGTTCGCGCGCGATCATCTTGTTGCTCGCACCGCGGGCGATGTGGGTGAGGATTTCGTACTCGCGCGGCGACAGCGCCGCCAGCGGATCGGTCTTGCCGGCCGGCGGTTCGTCGGTACCCGCGTCGCTTGCGCCGGCACCGGAACGAAACGCGGCCACGAGCTTGCCGGTCATCTCCGGACTGACGACGGACTCGCCGTGCATCGTGCGCCGGATCATCGATGCCAGTTCGTCCCCGTCGATCGTCTTCAGCACGTAGCCGTGGGCACCGGCGCGCAGCGCTGCCGCGAGGTCATCCTCGTCCTCGCTGACGGTGAGCATGACGATGCGTGCCCGTGGCGCAGCTTCGAGCAGGTCTTCGATGGCGGCAACGCCGCGTACGCCCGGCATGTGATTGTCGAGCAGGATCAACTCGGGCTGCAGTTCGCGCGCGCGGCGCAGCGCCTCGCCGGCATCGGCCGCCTCGCCGACGACGTCGAAGCCCGGTTCGATCGACAGCAGGGCGACGAGTCCGCGCCGGAACAGGGTGTGGTCATCGACGACGAGCAGACGGATGATCGACCCGGATCGGGCATCGGTACGGCCAGCCGGAATCCCCATGGTGTTGCTCACCGGCCCGAAACGTGTGCGGTCATCACCGCGACACCGTCAGCCACCGGTGTGCCCTCCGGTGCGGATGACTGTCCCGCTGCCCCGCTGGCCGTCTGCTGCACGCCAGCGTCCGCAACGGACGTACTGCTTCTGGCCGGCTGCGGCGCCGGCGCAATGGTCAGGCAGACTCTCGTCCCCTTGCCCGGGGTTGATTCGACAAGCACTTCGCCGCCGATGCGCTGGGCGCGTTCCCGGGCGATGTGCAGGCCGACCTGCGTCTCGCCGGCAGCCGTGTCCAGATCGAAGCCGCGCCCGTCATCGCGCACTTCGAAACGCCAGACCGGGTCGCGCTGGACACGCAGCCAGACGTGCTCGGCCGCAGCGTGCTTGCGCACGTTCGACAGCGCTTCCTGCACGATGTGCAGCGCCTGCACCTGCACCGCCGGATCCAGCGGCAGGCCATGCCCATCGATCTCGAAATCGACGTGCAGGCCGGTCTGATGCTCGAATTTCGACAGGGTGGTGCGCAGTGCGGGCTCGATGTCCTCGTCGCTGGTCCGGGTGCGGAAATGCACCAGCAGCTCGCGCACGTCGCCATAGCTTTCGCGCACGCCGGCATCGATCTCGGCCACCGCCCGTTCGACGGCCGCCGCATCGGCACGCGCGGTGGCGTCACGCAGCAGGCGCACCTGGATCTTCAGGAA
>DAIUFU010000176.1:0-3984 GCA_036844405.1 Burkholderiaceae bacterium
CGCTCGTAGCGGGATTCGACGTGGCGCACCTGGTGTCGCTGATTGCGCCCGCGATAGCGGGTCACGTTGTGCAGTATCCAGAAGCCGTTCAGCAGCGGAAAAACGATCAGGCTGCCGACAATCAGGATCCGCAGTCCGTACGAGTCCCAGGGGCGGGCCGCGACGAGCCACCAACCGTACGTCAGCAGTGCCCAGCCGAGCAGCAGCAGGATCGCGTGCAAAACCACCTTCGCCGGCGACGCGAGACGCGCCGGAGATCGTGTCGACATCGTCTCTCGCCCGTCAGGTGCGAACCGAACGACGCCATCCGATCAGGCCGCCGAGCGCAAGCAGCCCGAGGGTCCCCGGCAGCGGAACGTGAACCAGGTGGTCTTCCGGAATCAGCGTCAGATCCTCCGCACCCGGTGTCTTCCAGGCGAGTTGCACGACACCTGCCTCCAGCCGGTTGTAGGCGCCGAGTTCGAATCGGTACAGACCCTCGGAGAGCAGCAGATCGGTGTCGAAACCGACCCGCTCGCGAGCACCGAGAATGAAATCCGACGAAATGGTTTCGGACTGTCCTTCGGCGCCGTAGATCGTGAAGAAGAAGCCGTCGTCGTAGAGCACGCCGAAATTGTATTCACCGGCTTCGGTGATACGCAGATAGCCGCTGTAATAGGCTGTCCAGTTGTCTTCTGGCGTCGTGCCGGGCAAGGGGGCAGCCTCGCCCCAGCCATTCGACCAGTGGCTGTCGAAGCTGCTGTTGCCGTGATTGATCGTTGCCACCGTTCCGCCGAAATCGACTCTGGAGCCGGGCACTGTCCCGGACTGCATCGCGGCCCAGTCCTTCAGCCCCCAGATGCCGGTGCCCCAGCCGAGAGTGCCGATCTGCACGAAGTTGGAAACGGAACCATTGCTGAAGCAGGCGGACGTCCTCGTATCTATGTCCTCACAGGACGCCGACACGTTGTCCCAGTAGACCGTCGAAAACTTCGGGGCGTCTCCATCCGGGTCCTCATGCTCCCCGAGAGAACGAAAGACGGCATGTACGCCACTGGCGTACGCCGTGTTGATCGACAACGTTGGATCGAGTTGTACCGGAGCGGCATGAGCCGACCCCCAGACCAGAGCCAGGCCAGCGATGGCAGTCAACGAAGACAGACGCAGGGACATGAGAGAGATCCGTGACAGGTAGACATGAAATCCGATCTGCTGCGATGCGGCCGGAACGGGACGGGAATTTCATCCTGCTTTCCAGCCTTCACAACGTTTGGATCAGTCTAGCCACGGGAGAGGAAGCCGTTAGCGACATTTGTCGCAAAACGCGAAAACGATATGTTTGCTCTATTGCACAGTTCCCGGATCCGGGGTGCTGCTTCCTCAGTCGATCGCGGCGAACGCCTGCTCCAGATCTTCCTGCAGATCTTCCAGCGCCTCGATGCCGACCGACAGGCGCACCAGAGAATCGCCGATGCCCGAACGCGCGCGCTGCTCGGGCGGGATCGTCGCGTGCGTCATGATCGCCGGATGCTCGATCAGACTCTCGACGCCGCCGAGGCTTTCGGCCAGCGTGAAGAGCCGGCAGGCTTCGAGAAATCGGCGGGCACCGGCCAGATCGGTATCGAGATCCATCGAAATCATCCCGCCGAAGGCACGCATCTGCCGCTGCGCCAGCGCATGTTGCGGATGTGACGCGAGTCCGGGGTAGCGCACCCGGCGCACGCGCGGGTGCGCCTCCAGCCACTGCGCCAGCGCCAGTGCGCTGGTGCAGTGGCGCTGCATGCGCACATCGAGCGTCTTCAGGCCGCGCAGCGTGAGGAAACTGTCGAAGGGGCCGGCAATCGCCCCGACGGCGTTCTGCAGGAAGCCAAGCCGCTCGGCATGCGCGGCATTACGCGCACCGGGCGCCACGACCGCCACGCCGCCGATGACGTCCGAGTGCCCGTTCAGATACTTGGTCGTCGAATGCACGACGATGTCGAAGCCGCAATCGATCGGCCGCTGCACCCAGGGCGTAGCGAAAGTGTTGTCGGCCACGCTGATCAGGTCGTGCTCGCGGGCGATCTTCGCCAGCGCCGGCAGATCGACCAGCCGCAGCAGCGGATTGGTCGGCGATTCGACGAAGAGCATGCGCGTCTGCGGCCGGATGGCGGCGGCCAGCGCCTGCGGATCGGACAGATCGACGTAGCTCACCGACAGGCCGGCGCTCTTCGTGCGCACGCGCTCGAGCAAGCGATAGGTGCCGCTATAGAGATCGTCGCCGGCGACGATGTGCGCGCCGGCGTCGAGCAGTTCGAGCACGGTGGCGATCGCGGCCAGGCCCGAGGCGAACGCAAAGGCCTGGACGCCGTTTTCCAGATCGGCAATGCAGCGCTCGAGCGCAAAGCGCGTGGGGTTGTGCGAGCGCCCGTAATCGAGCCCCTGGTGCACGCCCGGGCTGCTCTGCGCGAACGTCGAGGTCGCATAGATCGGCGGCATTACCGCGCCGGTGGACGGATCAGGCGCCTGGCCAGCGTGGATCACACGCGTTCCGAAAGCGTGGCGCTGGGACGAATCGCCCGTTTCCTTCTTGTCCTGCATCTGCTTTTCCTCGTTCACGACTGCGTCCGGCGCAGGAAGTTGAGTAGGTCGAAACGGGTGACGAGCCCGTAGAAATGTTCGTCGTCGGCAATGATGGCGACCAGGCCGCGATCGAACACGGCGCGCAGCGCATCCAGCCCGGCATCGGGGCGCAGGGTCTGCAGCGTACGCGTCATCGCCGACTCGACGCTCGTGTCGAAGCGCGCGGCATCATCCATCACGCGCAACAGCACGTCCGATTCATGGACCAGGCCGACGATGCGTCCGTTCTCGAGCACCGGCAGCTGCGACACGTCGGCCGAGCGCATCCGCTGGAAAGCGGTGCGCAGAGTATCCGTGCGTTGCGCCTGGATCACGCTGCCTTCGGTCACGCGCCGGCCGATCACGTCGCGCAGATCGCCGAAGTGCTCGCGCGCGAGCAGCCCCTGGTCAATCATCCAGTTGTCGTTGTAGAACTTCGACAGATAGCGCGTGCCGGTATCGCAGACCAGCGAAATCACCCGTTTCGGCTCGGTCTGCTCACGGCAGTAACGCAACGCCGCCGCCAGCAGCGTACCGGTCGACGATCCGCCGAGAATGCCCTCGGCACGCAGCAGGTCGCGCGCGGCACCGAAACTCTCGTCGTCCGGAATCGAATACGCGTGCCGCACCAGCGAAAAATCGGCGATCGCCGGCACGAAATCCTCGCCGATGCCCTCCACCGCCCACGAACCGGCCTCACCGATTTTCCCGGTGCGCAGATAGTCGACGAGCACCGAACCCTGCGGATCGGCGAGCACGAACCCGACCTCCGGCGCGACTTCCCGAAAAAAGGCCGTCAGCCCGCCGAGCGTGCCGCCGGAGCCGACCCCGCAGACGATGGCATCGATCTCGTGTCCGCTTTGTGCCCACAATTCGGGCGCCGTCGACCAGCGATGCGCCGCCGCATTGTCGGGATTGTTGAACTGGTCGATGAACACGGCGCCGGGAATGTCGGCCGCCAGCCGGCGTGCCACGTCCTGATAGTAATCGGCATGACCGGCAACGACATCTGAACGCGTCATGTGCACCTCGGCCCCCAGCGCCTTCAGGTGCAGGACCTTCTCGCTCGACATCTTGTCGGGCACGACCAGCACGACACGATACCCCTTGGCCTGCGCCACCAGCGCCAGCCCGAGCCCGGTATTGCCAGCGGTCGCCTCGACGATGGTGCCACCCGGTTGCAGCGTGCCGCGTCGCTCGGCCGCCTCGATCATCCACAGCCCGATCCGGTCCTTGATCGAACCGCCCGGATTCTCCGACTCGAGCTTCAGGAACAGCCGGCACGGGCCGGTGTCCATGCGCGTGACCTCAAACAGCGGCGTATTGCCGATCAGGGCCAGTACACCAGGGCGCGAAACGGGATTCATCGGCGTCTTCCTCGGTTGCTGTCGAAGCAATCGGCCC
>DAIUFU010000177.1:0-3943 GCA_036844405.1 Burkholderiaceae bacterium
CAGCCGAAGGCGCGGCGCAACATCAGGGGATCGGGAGGAGAGTGGGGATGGGCCGACGAGTGGCCGGGCAAATGGCTGGACGGGTGGGAGTGGGCTTTGCTGGGCATCGGGGTGGGCATCGTGTCCGCAGTCGGGTCGGGTCGTCCGGTCGTGCCGGTGGCGGTCATGGCGCAGTCTCGTGTCGCGTTCGTGCCGTCGGGAACCTCCGCGGCCGGGAATGCCGTTTCGGTCGATGAGGTTCCATGAGCCGCACCCGGGAGCCTGCACGGGAAAGGCGAAATGCATACTGTAGCCGTTCGGCGACCGCCGGGCCGTCGCGGACAGACATGATCGCCTCGCTGCACGTCATCGGCAGCAAGGAGATGGGGGGAGCCGAACGCTGGTTCCTTCGTTTCCTGCGTGCGATGCGCCGGCACGGACAGCCGGTGCAGGCCGTGGTACGCGCCGACGGGCAGCTTGCCCGGCAGCCGCTCGACGGCGTCCCGGTGCAGACCGCGCCGATGCGCACGGTGTGGGATCCGTGGTCGCGTCATCGGCTCGCGCGACTGATCCGCGCGAGCGATGCGCCGATCGTGCAGACCTACATGGGCCGTGCCAGTCGGCTCACCCGGATCGAGCCGGGACGCGGGCGGGTGCATGTCGCGCGCCTGGGCGGTTACTACCAGCTGGCGCCGTTCCGGCATGCACATGCCTGGATCGGGAACACGCGCGGCCTGTGCGACTGGATGATCGCGCAGGGACTGCCGGCGCAGCGGGTGTTCCACATCGGCAATTTCATCGATGCGCCGGCCGCCGTGGCGTCGCAGCGGCTGGTCGAACTGCGGCAGCGTATCGGCGTACAGCCGGACGACTGGCTGCTGATGACCGCCGGCCGGATGATCGATGTCAAGGGGCACCGCTTCCTGATCGAGGCGCTGGCGCGTCTGCCGGCGTATCTGGCGGGCCGCCGGGTGCGTCTGCTGCTGCTCGGCGACGGCCCGCTGGCCGGTGCGCTGCGGGCGCAGGCATGCACACTGGGGGTCGACGAACGGATCGTCTGGGCCGGTTGGCAGACGGATCCGGCACCGTGGTTCGAACTGGCCGATCTGGTCGTCTTCCCGTCGCGTGATGCCGAGACGCTGGGAAATGTCATTCTCGAGGCCTGGTCACACGCGCGGCCTCTGGTGGCGAGCGCTTTCCGCGGCGCCCGGGAAATCACCCGGCACGGCGAGGATGCCTGGGTCGTGCCGTGCGATGATGCCGGGGCGCTGGCCGCCGGCATCGAATTCGTCTCGGGCGATCCCGGCCTGGCGGCGCAGATGGTGCAGGCCGGTCGTGCACGCGTCGAGCACGATTTCAGCGCGCCCGTGATCATCGAACAGTATTGCGATCTGTATCGTCAATTGGCAGGAGGTTGAAGCATTGGCGGCCGAGGCCCGTCGCTGCGACGGAATCGACATTCTGATGTACCACCAGGTCGGTGCGTTCGCGCCGATGCACGGGCATCGGTCGACCTACTGCGACCATCGCCGCTTCGCGGCCCAGATGGCCTGGCTGCATCGCCTGCGCTACACGGTGCTCGGCATGGACGAGGTGCTCGATTGCCTGGCCGGACGTCGCCCGGTGCCGCCGCGCGCCGTGGCCCTGACCTTCGACGATGGCTACGAGAATTTCCATGAATACGCCTGGCCGCAATTGCAGCGCTACGGCTTTCGCGCCATGGTCTACCTGATTGCCGATCTGATCGGCCAGCCGGCACGGTGGTTTGCGGCCGACGGCCGGGCGACGCCGCCGCTGATGGATGCCGCACGGATCCGCCAGTTGCGCCGCGAAGGGGTCGATTTCGGCTCGCACGGAGCGACCCACGTCCGCCTGGCCGAGCAGGACGACGGGCGGGTGCAGGACGAAGTGCAGCGTTCGCGGATCGTTCTGGAGGATCTGCTGGGTGAGCCGGTCACGCATTTCTGCTATCCGTACGGCAGCTACGAGCGGCGCGTGCTCGATGCCGTGGCGCGGGCCGGCTATCACAGCGCGGTCACCTGCGTGCGCGCCCGCAGCTGTCCGGGAGACGATCCGCTGGCCCTGCCGCGCAAGGCGGTGTCCTGGGGCGACACCTGGCCGGGCGTCTTCTGGAAGCTGCACATGAAGAACCGGCCCAAGGGGGCATGGCCGCGACGCGCGCCAGCCGAGCGATCGAATCCGGGCGCCGGCCTGATGCGACAATCGGCGTCTTTCTGATGTCCGGTCCGGCACGAGGCTCATGAGTCCGAAGACTTTTCGCGGCCTGTCCAACCGCGTGGTGCTCGGCATCCTGCTCGGCGCGCTGCTGTTCTGGACCTATGCGGTCGTGCAGCCGTTCCTGGCACCGATCGCCTGGGCGCTGATTCTCGCGTACGTCACCTGGCCGCTGGTCGAGCGCCTGCGCCGGCTGCTGGCCGGACGCCGCACCCTGGTCGCGCTGCTGATGACGATACTGCTCAGTGCCGCCTTCATCCTGCCGCTGATCTGGGTGGCACTGCTGCTGCGTACGGAACTCTCGGGCTTCTATTCGAGCGCGGCACGCCTGCTTGCGCGGGGCGAGTTCCACCTGCCCGGCGTCGTGGCCGATCTGCCGCTGGTCGGCGACTGGCTGCAGCAGCTGCTCGACGAGATTGCGCGCGATCCGGCGGTGATCCGGGCCCAGCTTTCCACCTGGGTCGAGGCGCGGGCGGCCGAATCATTGAACCTGATCGGCGGCGTCGGTCGCAATGCCGCCAAGCTCGGTTTCGCGCTGATCACCGTTTTCTTCCTCTATCGTGATGGCGAGCGCGTGCTGGTGCAGGCGCAGCTCGTCCTGCACCGCTTCCTCGGCGAGCGCGTCGATCCGTATCTGGCCGCGGTCGGCAGCATGACGAAGGCGGTCGTCTGGGGCCTGCTGCTGACGGCGATCGCGCAGGGCGTCGTCGCCGGTCTGGGCTACTGGTGGTTCGGCCTGGCGGCGCCGGTGCTGCTCGGTGCCGTGACCACGGCGATCGCACTGATTCCGTTCGGTACGCCGTTTGCGTGGGGCGCCATCGGCATCTGGCTGATCGCCCAGGGTGATCTGTTCAACGGCGTCGGCCTGCTGCTGTACGGGACCCTCATCGTCAGTTGGGTGGACAATCTCGTTCGGCCGCTGGTGATCAGCAATGCGACGCGCATCCCGTTTCTGCTGGTCATGTTCGGCGTACTCGGCGGACTGGCGGCATTCGGACTGGTCGGTCTGTTCATCGGGCCGGTGATCCTGGCCGTGCTGATGGCGGTCTGGCGCGAATGGATCGAGGAATCCGGCGCCGATACCGGTGATGCCGGCCCCGTCGGAGCCTCCGCGCCACGGACCAGGTCGGCGGCTGACGGAGAATCGGGCCGCGCCGCGGATCGCTGAAAACGTGCGGTGCCATCATCGACGCGCGTCCGCGTCGGGAGCACCGGCGGAAAAGCCGGTGGAAGCGCTGTCGGGAAAAGGGGAATCGCAGAGACCTGATAATTGACTAAAACTATGAAAGAGATTTGACAATCGTCAATCCCAAACGATAAGATTTACTTTGTATCGATCTTCATGATCGCGCGGGAGTGTTCACATGACCCATGTAGTCACCGAAGCCTGCATCGAGTGCAAGCACACCGATTGCGTCGATGTCTGTCCGACGGATGCCTTTCGTGCCGGCAAGAACATGCTGGTGATCGACCCGGACGAGTGCATCGATTGCGCCGTCTGCGTCCCCGAGTGCCCGGTCGAGGCCATTTATGCGGAAGAGGATATTCCCGAGGGCCAGGAGGAGTATCTGCAGCTCAATGCCGATCTCGCACCGGGATGGCCGGTGATTTCGCGCAAGAAGGCGGCACTGCCCGATGCCGGGCGCTGGGGCAGCGTGCAGGACAAGCGGGCGATGCTCGACGAGCGGCCGGAAAGCGAAGAAGAAAAAGCGGGCGGCGGACAAGCGGC
>DAIUFU010000178.1:0-3938 GCA_036844405.1 Burkholderiaceae bacterium
CGACTGGACGACGCTGTGGCGCTTTGCGGCCCGCCACCGGGCGACGTTCATCGGCGCGGGCGCAGCCTTCTATACCAGTTGCATGAAGGCCGGCGTCGATCTGGCCCGCTGCGGCGACCTGTCCGCCGTGCGCGCGCTCGGCTCGACCGGCTCGCCGCTGACTCCCGACGTGCAGTGCTGGGGCAGCGATCAGTTCCGGGCGATCGCGGCCACGCCGGCGCAGAAGGACATCTGGTGGTTCAACATCTCCGGCGGCACCGATGTGGCCGGCGGGTTCATCGCCGGAGCCCCCGATCTGCCGCAGAAGCCGGGTGTGATGCAGGCGCCGATGCTGGGCGCGGCAATCGAGGCCTGGAACGAGGATGGCGAACCGGTGCGCGGCCAGGTCGGCGAGCTCGTCTGTACGCAGCCGATGCCGTCGATGCCGCTGTACTTCTGGAATGACGAAGGCAACCGGCGCTACATCGCCAGTTACTTCGAAACTTATGCGCCCGGGCACGGACGCAGGCCTGGCGGCGGCGATCTTCCGGCCGAAGCCGGCAGTGTCTGGCGCCATGGCGACTGGCTGCAGATCGGCGACGAGAAAGGCGAGGGCGACTGGTGCACGATCTTCGGGC
This sequence comes from Burkholderiaceae bacterium, assembly GCA_036844405.1. Taxonomy (GTDB): domain Bacteria; phylum Pseudomonadota; class Gammaproteobacteria; order Burkholderiales; family Burkholderiaceae_E; genus Zeimonas. The sequence continues at coordinate 618 of DAIUFU010000178.1, forward strand.
GCTCGGACGCAACGATCAACCGTCACGGTCTGCGCATGGGCACGAGCGAGATCTACAAGGCGGTCGAGTCGCAGCCGGAAGTCCTGGAATCGATGGTCGTCGACCTCGAGTACCTCGGGCGCGAGAGCTACATGCCGCTCTTCGTCGTGCTGCGCGAGGGCGTAGAGCTGTCCGACGAACTGCGCCAGCGCATCAACGGCGCCGTGCGCACCTCGCTCAGCCCGCGCTTCGTGCCGGATGACATCTTCGTCGTGCCGGAGATCCCGCATACGCTGTCCGGCAAGAAGCAGGAACTGCCGATCAAGAAGCTGCTGCTCGGCCAGCCGATCGACAAGGTCGTGAACCGCGAAGCGATGGCCAATCCGCAGGCGCTGGAATGGTTCGTCGAATTTGCCCGGCGGCAAACGGAAGGAGATGCGGAAAGAGATGCGGGAGGGGATGCGCATTGACGCCGGGATCATGGTGCGGCCGGCGCTTCCCGGCGATCGCCCGCACGGCTTTTTCACCTGCCGCTCCAGGTCCGTGAGACCATCAGACAATCAGGGACACTGGCGGGCAAAGAAGATATACTTTGCACGCATCTTTAACCATCGACCCCGGAGAACCCGACATCATGAGAGAAGTCACCCGCTCGAGAACCGCTGAATCGACGTCGCTGGCCGAAGTGGTCCCCGAGACCATCGACGTGCGCACGATCGTACCGAACGAGCGTCATGAACGGATCTTTGCCGCGTTCAACGCACTGCCGCAGGGTGGCGCATTCGAACTGGTCAACGACCATGACCCGGTACCGCTGAATCGCCAGTTCAAGTCCAGCTTCCACGGCCTGTTCACCTGGGACTATCTCGAGCAGGGACCGGAAATCTGGCGCGTGCGGATCGCCAAGGCCCCGGGCAACTGCTGCGGCAGCTGCAGTTGACGGAAGAGCGCGGCAGCGCGCTCTGGCAACTGGGTTTCCGTCCGTTCTACCTGCTGGCCGCGATTTTCGCGGCCATTTCAGTGGGTGTCTGGACGGCCCAGTTTGCCGGAATCCTGCCCTGGGTCGGACATTCCGGCCCCCCGTGGCACGGCCACGAAATGATCTTCGGTTACGCGCTGGCGGTCATTGCCGGCTTTCTGTTCGGCATCGTGCGCAACTGGACGCAACGCCCGACGCCCACCGGTGCCGCACTGGCACTGATCGTGGCGCTGTGGCTGGCCGGCCGCGTACTGGTCTACACCCCCTGGGGAGCGGCGATCGCGCTGGCCAACATCGCCTTCATGACCGCCGTCGCGATCGGTGTCGCCGTGCCGCTGTGGCAGGCACGCAGCCGGCAGAACTATCTCTTCATCGGCTTGCTGGCGCTGGTGCTCGCAGCCCTCGTCCTGTTCCATCTATCGGCACTGGACTGGATTGCGCTGCCGGCCTGGGTCGGTCTGCAGGCGGGTCTCGATGGCATTCTGCTGGTGATTGCCGCGGTGGCCGGTCGGGTGGTTCCGATCTACGCGAACAATGCCGTTCCGGGTGCCCGGGCACGCCGCTCGCAGAACGTCGAGCGCCTGGCCATGGGCAGCCTGTTCGTCCTGCTGGTCGCCGACCTGCTGGCGCTGCCGGCGATCGTGCTCATCGTGGTCCTGACCGCGACCGCACTCGTGCACGCCTGGCGGCTGCGCCTGTGGGACTGCCGCAGTGCCCTGCGTGTCCCGCTGCTCTGGGTGCTGTACCTGGCCTACGCATGGATTCCCGTTCATCTGGTGCTGCGCGCGCTGCATGAAGCCGACTGGGTTGCGCGGCCGCTGGCCGTGCACGCGTTCACCATCGGCACCATCGGCGGCATGACGATGGCCATGATGATCCGCACGGCACGGGCCTGGACCGGCCGTGCCCTGACGGCGGACGCCGCCGACGTGGCCTGCTGCGTGCTGCTGGCCACCGCGGCCGTCCTGCGCGTTTTCTGGCCGCTGCTCGCACCGGCGCAACAGATGGATGCCACCGTGTATTCCGGCGTACTCTGGTCGGCGGCGTTCCTGCTGTTTGCCGTACGCCACGCACCAGCCCTCCTGCGCCCGCGCCCGGACGGTCGGCCCGGTTAGGCCCGAACCGTTCGACGCACGCGTCGGCGATCCGATCGGACACGACGCGCCCACAGGAAGCCTGTCACGGGCCCGGCACTGTCTGCCCGGGCAGAGGCCCACGGACGAGTGCCCGGCAGGGTGAATGTCCGGCCGGGCCGGTCCATGTTCCGGTCCGGCCGGCCGTCAGCTGCGTACCACGTTCAGGATCGTGCCTTGTGCGGACTCACGTAGTCGCCGACGGTCGTCTGAAGCGTCACATTGAGCCGGTTCCAGCCGTTGATGGCAATGATTGCCACCAGCAGGTCCACGGTTTCCTTCTCGCTGAAGTGGCGCCTGACTTCGTCGTATACGGCGTCCGGCACGCCATGCCCGGCGATTTCCGTGACGGCTTCGGTCAGTGCCAGCGCCGCACGCTCGCGATCGGTATAGCAATGCGCTTCGCGCCAGGCGGACACCAGGTAGAGACGCTGCTCGGTTTCGCCCAGTGCCCGCGCGTCCTTGGTGTGCATGTGCAGGCACCAGGCACAGTGGTTGATCTGGGACGCCCGGGTCTTGACCAGTTCGAGCAGGGAGTTTTCCAGTCCGCTCTTGTGCACGTACATCTCCACACCCAGCATGGCCTTGAAGGCATCGGGGGCAAGTGTCTTGTAGTCGAGGCGTTGTTGCATGACCTGATCCTTTCAGTCGGTGAGGAGGGGAGAGAAGTCTGTCGGAATAGCATATTGACCGGTTTGCCGCTGCCGTTTTCCCGATTCCCGGCAGGGTGTTGCGCGTAAGATCGTCGGCAATCCGGCCTTGGTCCGGACTCCAGGAGGAGCATGGACATGGAACATCAATTCGACTACCTGATCATCGGCGCCGGGCTGGCCGCCTCGACGGCGGCGATGGCGCTGCGGGAAGCCGATACCGGCGGCACGATCGCTCTGCTCGGAGAAGAACAGCACCCTCCGTATGATCGTCCTCCGCTGAGCAAGGCACTCTGGAACGATGCGAAGGAAGAGGATATCTGGCGGCCGATGGCGAAGGCCCGCGCCACGGTGGAACTGGGTCGACGCGCACTGGCGATCGATCGTGCGGCACATCAGGTGCGCGACGACGCCGGCGACACCTGGAAATACCGCAAGCTGCTGATTGCCACCGGCGGATCGCCGCGCCGCCTGCCGTTCGGCCGGGACATCCTCTATTTCCGCACGCTCGACGACTACCGCGCGCTGCGCCGGAAAGCGCAGCCCGGTGCCCGGATCGCGATCATCGGCGGCGGCTTCA
>DAIUFU010000179.1:0-1469 GCA_036844405.1 Burkholderiaceae bacterium
GACGAGGCACGCCAGTTGCCGGTGGCGCAGCGCGTCGTCGAAGGCGGGCTGTCGGTGCGGCAGACGGAAAAACTGGTGCAGCGCGTCCAGGCCGGTCTGGAGGAGATGCCGGGCGAACGCACGGCGCTGCCGGCACGCGCCGACCGCGACCTCGAGCGTCTGCAGGAACGCATTGCCGACGCACTGGCGGCGCCGGTGCGACTGCACTCGGCCGGCAACGGACGCGGGCGCATGACCATCCGCTTCACCAGTCACGAACAATTGCTCGGTATTCTCGAGCGTCTCGGTATCGAGCACGATTGATCTGCCGCAAGGATTCCGCTGTTGCTGTGCAGCATTGGTTTGACCGGCTCGCGGCGGCAGGCTAGAATCTCGCGTCTTTGCCCATGCGGGTCAATGGCTACGGCCGATTTTGCATTGAAATCGCTGCTGAGATGTTGTTAGCCGTTGGACTGCAGATCGCTGCTGTCGCAGTCCTCATGTTGGGTGCCGGGGTCTGGGCAGGCTGGGAAAGCGCCCGGTTCGTCATGCTGGGCGGAGCCGCTGCGATCATCCCGAACGCATTGTTCGCCGTGCGCTTGATGATGCACAGGAAACGTCCGCCCGAGTCGTATCTGGTCGTTTTCTTCCTGTGGGAATTTGTCAAGATCGGTCTGACCGGCCTGCTGCTGTACTGGGTCGTCCGGACACAGACCGACATCCGCTGGCTGGCCTTGCTGATCGGGTTGATCGTCGCATTGACTGCTCCGCTGTTCGCACTGGCATTCGAGCGCAGCCCGCTGGCGAGAGGCAAGAGCTAGTTCAGGATTGAACGCATCCGTGATGAAGGTCCGATAACCGGTTCCCGCCACCGCAGCAAGACGAGTCCATGGCCGCCGCAGCAAACGCTCCGACCCCCTCCGAATACATTGTCCATCACCTGACCAACCTGAACAATCTGGGCAGGGCGCAGGACAAGTTGATCGATTTTACGGTGATCAACTGGGACACCGTCTTCTGGTCGGTGCTGACCGCGATCCTGACCGGCTGGTTGATGTATCGCGCCGCACGCATGGTCACCGACGGCGTGCCCGGCCGCTTCGTCGGCGCCATCGAGGCGATCGTCGAATTCGTGCACGAACAGGCGCGCTCGATCGTCAAGGGCGATCTCACCTACATTGCGCCGCTCGGGTTGGTGTGCTTCGTCTGGATCTTCATCATGAACACGATCGACCTGATCCCGGTCGACCTGTTCCCGTACCTCGCGGACAAGCTCTTCGGCATCCACTACATGCGTGCGCTGCCGACGGCCGATCTCAACGGGCCGATGCCGATGGCGGTCGTCGTGCTCTTCTCCTATCTCTATTACGCGGTCAAGGCCAAGGGCGGCCTGGGCTTCACGCGTGAGCTGTTCACGGCGCCGTTCGGCAAGCACTTCCTGCTCTGGCCGATCAACTTCGCGATGCAGATTGTCGAGTTCGTCGCCAAGA
>DAIUFU010000179.1:1479-3935 GCA_036844405.1 Burkholderiaceae bacterium
GCTGTTCACCGCGCCCTTCCATGCCAACGGCATGCTGATGAAGATCGTGCTGGCGCCGGCGAACTTCGGCCTCAACGTCATCGAATACCTGTCCAAGCCGGTCAGCCTGGCCATGCGACTGTTCGGCAACATGTATGCCGGCGAGCTCGTGTTCATGCTGATCGCACTGCTCGGCGCTACCGTCACCTGGTGGGGCATCAGCCTGCAGTTCCTGACCGGGCTCGGCTGGGCGATCTTCCACATCCTGATCATCACGATCCAGGCCTTCATTTTCATGATGCTGGCGCTGGTGTACGTGGGGCAGGCGTTCGAGCAGCACTGATACAGCGTCCCGGAAGCAGAGAACGGAATGGAATCGACGGAGATTCGCGGTTCGATGCTTCCAGGTCGCGGTACCGGATGGTTCCGGTTGATTCCGGGTCGATCCTTTCCGTTTCCCCTTTCCGTTTCCTTTCACAACCACACTCACAGCTTTTTTCAGCGGAGTTCTTGAACCATGACCAACGTTGCTCTCGTCGCCGTCGCCTGCGGTTTGATCATTGGCCTGGGGGCCCTCGGTGCCTGTGTGGGAATCGGCATCATGGGCGGCCGTTACATGGAAGGTGCGGCACGTCAACCCGAGTTGATGGACAAGCTGCAGACCAAGATGTTCCTGCTGGTCGGCCTGATCGACGCCGCCTACCTGATCGGCGTCGGTATTGCGATGATGTTCGCGTTCGCCAACCCGTTCGTGGGCTGATCTCGTCGATCCACTCCATCCAGTTTTCCGGAGGTAACCCGTGAACCTGAATGCGACGCTGATTGTCCAGATCGTCGTCTTCCTCGCCTTGTGGTGGTTCACCGCGCGTTTCATCTGGCCGCCCATCACGCGCGCGCTCGATGGCCGGGCGCAGCGGATCGCCGACGGCCTCGCGGCCGCCGACCAGGCGCGGGCCGACCTGGCCGCCGCCGAGCAGCGGGTCGAGAAGGAACTGCAGCAGGCTCGTGCCGGCGCGACGGAAGTCCGCTCGGTAGCGGAACGCCAGGCGGCCGGCATCGTCGAGAACGCACGTACCGAGGCGGCGCAGATCATCGCGGCAGCCCGCAAGGCGGCCGAAGACGAAGCGGTGCTGGCAGCACAGCGGGCACGCGAGGAACTGCGCGGTCAGGTGGCGGCACTGGCCGTGGCCGGCGCCGAACGCATCCTGCGCCACGAAATCGACGCCAACCGGCATGCCGAGTTGCTGTCGAACCTGAAGAACGAACTGCACTGAGGCCATGGCCGAATCGCTGACGATTGCGCGGCCCTATGCCGAGGCTGCATTCGAACTGGCCCGCGAAGCCGGTACCCTGCCGTCCTGGTCCGATGCACTCGCCCGTCTCGCCAGTGTGCTTGACACCGCCGAGGCACGCGAGCTGATCGGCAATCCCGGCCTGACGACGGCGCAACTGGCCGGTCTCGTGGCCGACGCCAGCGGTCAGCTCGACGAGCAGCAGCTGCGCTTCGTGCAGGTGCTCGCGGAGAACGAGCGCCTGGCCGTGCTGCCGGACATCGCCGGACAGTTCGAGCGGCTGCGCAATGCGCACGAGGAAGTTCTCGACGCGCAGATCCGTTCGGCCTATCCGCTCACGGAGCCGCAGATCGACGACATCGTCGCAACGCTCGCACAGCGTTACGGCAAGCAGGTCAAGGCCACGGTCCACGTGGATGCCGAACTGCTCGGTGGCGTCACCATCCGCATCGGCGATGAAGTGATCGACGCCTCCGTGCGTGGCAAGCTGGCCCGGATGGCCAGCGCGATGAAGATTTGAGTCAAGGGGTATCCCATGCAACTGAATCCGGCCGAAATCAGCGAACTGCTGAAGTCGCGCATCCAGAACCTGAACATTGCCGCCGACACGCGCAATCAGGGTTCGGTCGTGTCGGTGACCGATGGCATCTGCCGCATCCACGGGCTGTCCGACGTGATGCAGGGCGAGATGATCGAGTTTCCGCCCGCACCCGGCCAGGCGGCCACCTACGGACTGGCGCTGAACCTCGAGCGCGACTCGGTCGGCGCGGTCGTCATGGGCCCGTACGAGCACATCTCGGAAGGGGCCACGGTCAAGGCCACCGGCCGCATTCTGGCGGTGCCGGTCGGTCCCGAACTGATTGGCCGTGTCGTCGACGCGCTCGGTGAGCCGATCGACGGCAAGGGCCCGATCGACGCGAAAGAGACCGACGTCATCGAGAAGGTCGCTCCCGGGGTCATCGCGCGCAAGTCGGTGTCGCAGCCGGTGCAGACGGGCCTGAAGTCGGTCGACTCGATGGTGCCGATCGGCCGTGGCCAGCGCGAACTGATCATCGGCGACCGCCAGACCGGCAAGACCGCGGTGGCGATCGACACGATCATCAACCAGAAGGGCAAGGACCTGATCTGCGTCTACGTCGCGATCGGTCAGAAGGCGTCGACGATTGCCAACGTCGTGCGCAAGCT
>DAIUFU010000180.1:0-3931 GCA_036844405.1 Burkholderiaceae bacterium
CGGGGCTTTTTTCTTGCAGGCTATCGGCAATGCCGTTATATTGCTGCAATGCATGATAGAAGCGGAACTCTCCGCTGCTTCCACGGTTCGCCGATCGTCGCCGACACACGTTGCGCGATGATGTCGAGCCGTACCGATTTCACGTCCGGCAAGCGGACGTGGGCCGGCCTGCGTCTGCTGGTGACGCTGGGCCCGCTACTGCGCTTCGCGCGCTGATTCCCTACCCCCTCTCCCTCTCTTTTCTCTTGCCTTTCGTTGCCTCCCGCACGGGCGGGGTTGGCATTACAGGAGCGTTCCATGGCCGACAAGCTCATCATTTTCGACACGACCTTGCGTGACGGCGAACAGAGTCCGGGTGCGTCGATGACGCGCGAGGCGAAACTGCGGGTCGCCCGGCAACTGGAAAAGCTGCGCGTGGACGTGATCGAGGCCGGATTTGCCGCCGCGTCGGTGGGGGACTTCGAGGCCGTGCAGGCGATTGCCCAGGCGATCCGGGAATCGACCGTCTGTTCGCTGGCGCGGGCCAATGACCGCGACATTTCGCGGGCAGCCGAGGCGCTGAAGGGGGCGGCCTCCGGGCGGATTCACGTGTTCATGGCGACCTCGGCCCTGCACATGGAGAAGAAACTGCGCATGACGCCGGAGCAGGTGCACGAACAGATCGGCCTGGGCGTGCGTTTTGCACGCCAGTTCACCGACGATGTCGAATTTTCGCCGGAAGATGCGAGCCGATCGGATTTCGATTTCCTGTGCCGGGTGCTCGAGACGGCGATTGCTGCCGGCGCGCGCACGATCAATGTTCCGGACACCGTCGGCTATGCGGTGCCCGAAGAGTTCGGCGAGCGTATCCGCACGCTGCGTGAGCGCGTGCCGAACTCGGACCAGGCGATCTGGTCAGTGCATTGCCACAACGATCTCGGCATGGCGGTCGCCAATTCGCTGGCCGGCGTGAAAGCCGGCGCGCGTCAGATCGAGTGCACGATCAACGGGCTGGGCGAGCGCGCCGGCAACACCGCGCTCGAAGAAGTCGTGATGGCGGTGAAGACGCGTCGCGACTACTTTGCGCTCGATGTCGGCATCGACACGACGCAGATCGTGCCGGCTTCCAAGCTGGTATCGAGCATCACCGGCTATCCGGTGCAGCCGAACAAGGCGGTGGTTGGCGCCAATGCGTTTGCGCATGCTTCGGGCATTCACCAGGACGGCGTGCTCAAGCACCGCGACACCTACGAGATCATGCGTGCCGAGGACGTCGGCTGGAGCGCCAACAAGATCGTGCTGGGCAAGTTGTCCGGGCGCACGGCATTTCGCCAGCGGCTGCAGGAACTGGGCATCGAGCTGGAATCCGAGCAGGAACTGCATGCCGCGTTCCAGCGCTTCAAGGATCTGGCCGATCGCAAGGCCGAGATCTTTGACGAGGATATTCATGCACTGGTGTCCGACCAGGCGGTGCATCAGGAGGCCGACGAGCACTACCGGCTGGTCGGCATGGCGCAGACCTCGGAGACCGGCGGACGGCCGCATGCGAGCGTGACGATCGGCATCGGTGACGAGGAGACAACCAGCGAAGCGACCGGCAACGGTCCGGTCGACGCCGTCTTCAAGGCGATCGAGGCGCGCGTGGCCAGCGGCGCCGAGCTGATGCTCTATTCGGTCAATGCGATCACCACCGGCACCGAGTCGCAGGGCGAGGTGACGGTGCGGCTGGCTCGCGCCGGACGGATCGTCAACGGCATCGGCGCCGATCCCGACATCGTTGTCGCCTCGGCCAAGGCGTACGTCAATGCACTGAACAAGTTGCACACACCGGTCGAGCGGATCCACCCGCAGCCAGGGGTCTGATCGGAGAGAACGCCAACCTGCGCTAAAATCGCGGTCTGCGCCACCATCCGACGGCGGGCGCAGGCCGGCTGGTGCAGCGCAGGGTGCTGTCCGACGATGTCGTCACCAGCCATGGCAAGGCACGGCACCGCGTCCCGGTGGTGCCGCAAGTAGAGACATTGTTCCAGGGGAAAATCATGTCTATCGGTACTGTAGAAAAGGCGAAAATCGTCGCCGACTTCCAGCGTGCGGGCAACGACACGGGTTCGCCCGAAGTCCAGGTCGCACTCCTGACCGCCCGCATCGTCGATCTCACCGGGCACTTCAAGACCCACGCGAAGGATCACCACTCGCGTCGCGGCCTGCTGAAGATGGTGAGCCGGCGCCGCAAGCTGCTGGATTATCTGAAGAGAAAAAATCCTGCCAGCTACCGCGCATTGATCGAGAAACTTGGCCTGCGCGGCTGAAACCGGAGGGAACCTGTGCGGCGATCGATGTGTTCGCCCGGCATGCGTGTCCGGGCAGCGCTGGTCACTTCGCATGTTCTGAGCCAGAACCCGCAAGCCCTGCTTGCGGGTTTCTTGTTTTGGCACTGTTCGTAAGGAATTCAAGTGTTCGAAATTGCAAAGAGGACGTTTCAATGGGGCGGCAACACGGTCACCATCGAAACCGGTGAGATTGCGCGTCAGGCGTCCGGTGCGGCCCTGGTCACGATGGACGACACCATCATTCTGGCGACGGTCGTCGGCGCGCGTACGCCGCGCCCGGGGCAGGATTTCTTCCCGCTGACCGTCGATTACACGGAAAAATTCTATGCCGCCGGTCGTATTCCCGGCGGTTTCTTCAAGCGCGAAGGGCGTCCGACCGAACGCGAAATCCTGACCTGCCGGCTGATCGATCGCCCGATCCGGCCGCTGTTTCCCGAAGGCTTCTACAACGAGGTCCAGGTCATCATCCATGTGCTGTCGAGCAACCCGGACGTCGACAGCGACATTCCGGCGATGATCGGTGCGTCGGCGGCGCTGGCGCTGTCGGGCATTCCGTTCGACGGGCCGATCGGCGCGGCGCGCGTCGGCTACCTCAACGGCGAATACGTGCTCAATCCGGCCCGTTCGCAGATGGCGGAGTCGAAGCTCGATCTGGTCGTGGCCGGCACCGATGCCGCCGTCCTGATGGTCGAGTCCGAGGCGCAGGAACTGTCCGAGGAAGTCATGCTTGGTGCCGTCACCTTCGGTCACGAGCAGATGCAGACGGTCATCACGGCGATCGACGAACTGGTGGCTGACGCCGGCAAGCCGGCCTGGGACTGGCAGGCGCCGGCAACCGATTCCGCACTCGTCGCCCGCGTCGAGGAAGCGGCTGGCGAAGCGATGCGCGCCGCCTATGCGCTGCGCGACAAGCAGCAGCGCACCGTACGGATCCGCGAGATCGAACGGGAGACGATCGAACGCCTGAGCGTGCAGGAGGAAGGGGCGGCCGGGGCCGCGCCGGATGCGAACACGCTGTCGAACATGCTGTTCGATCTGCAGGCGCGCATCGTCCGGCAGCAGATTCTGGCCGGCGAGCCGCGCATCGACGGGCGCGATACGCGCACGGTGCGTCCGATCGCCATCCGCACGGGCCTGCTGCCGCGTGCGCACGGCTCCGCGCTCTTCACCCGCGGCGAGACGCAGGCCGTAGTCGTGGCCACGCTCGGCACGTCGCGCGATGAACAGATCATCGATGCGATCAATGGCGAGTACCGCGAGCGGTTCATGTTCAACTACAACATGCCGCCGTTCGCCACCGGTGAGGCAGGCCGTTTCGGTGCACCCAAGCGGCGCGAGATCGGCCATGGCGCCCTGGCCAAGCGTGCGCTGCGGCCGCTGCTGCCGACGCCCGAGGAGTTCGCCTATTCGCTGCGCGTCGTCTCCGAGATCACCGAGTCGAATGGTTCTTCGTCGATGGCATCGGTGTGCGGCGGCTGCCTGGCGCTGATGGATGCGGGCGTGCCGATCCGGGCGCACGTTGCTGGTGTGGCGATGGGGCTGATCAAGGAAGACAACCGCTTCGCCGTGCTCACCGACATCCTCGGTGACGAGGATCATCTCGGCGACATGGACTTCAAGGT
>DAIUFU010000181.1:0-3908 GCA_036844405.1 Burkholderiaceae bacterium
ACCGCTATCTGCGCCGCCATCCGGAAAAGCGCCTGCAGGATCTGGAGACGACGCGGCGCGCCTGCGCGAAATTCGCACGCTACCCGACCAGCGTCATGAATTTCGTCGAGGGCACGCGCTTCACGCCGGCCAAGCACGAGGCCCAGCGTTCGCCGTACCGGCATCTGCTCAAGCCGAAGGTGATTGCGCTGGCACTGACGCTGAACAGCCTCGGCGAGCGCTTTGACTCGCTGATCGACGTCACCATCGTCTATCCGGAAGGCATTCCCGGGTTCTGGCAGTTTCTGTGCGGCGATATCGGACACATCGTCGTGCGTGCGCAGCGCCGGCCGATCCCGCCGGCGTTCTTTCACACCGATGCCATGTCCGATTCCCGCGCGCGCAAGCAGGTCCAGGCATGGCTGCACGGGATCTGGGCCGAAAAGGACCGGCAGATCGATGATCTGCTCGCCCGGTCCGGCCGGGCGGGCGGAATCCGCACATGAAGCGTTCCGCATCATGACGTCGATCGATCGGGGCGCGATGCCGGAGCCGCCGGCGCAGGCGCGGGCGGCTTCGGCGGCACTGGCCCAGCGTATCGTCGAGCGCATCGACGAGGCCGGCGGCTGGATCGGCTTTGACCGGTACATGCAGGATGCGCTGTATGAACCCGGACTGGGGTACTACAGTGCCCCGAACCCGATTTTCGGCGGCGAGACCGGAGCGGGCGATTTCGTGACCGCGCCGCAGATGTCTGCACTGTTCGGAGGCTGCATTGCCGTGCAGTGCGCGCAGTGGCTGGAGCAGGTCGGCGGTTCGATCGTGGAGTTTGGCGCCGGCACCGGGGCACTGGCCGCACAACTGCTGGCCGCGTTCGACCGGACATCGGTCGGGCCCGCCGAGTACCTGATCGTCGAACTGTCGGCGTCCCTGCGCGAGCGGCAACGGCGCACGATTGCTGCCGCCGTCCCGCAATGGCTCGACCGCGTGCGCTGGCTCGACCGCCTGCCGGAATCGATCGAGGGCGTGATCGTCGCCAATGAAGTGCTCGATGCCATGCCGGTGCGCATCTTCCGCCGCACCGACGCGCAGATTGGCGAACTTGGCGTCGTGCACGACGCCGGTCGATTCCAGTGGGCCGAGCGTCCGGCCGACGCGGAATTTGCCGCCCGCGTACAGGAACGCCTGCGCACGGCCTGGATGCGATACGGGCATGCCGGCGGTGACACCCCGCAGGTTCCGCAGCAGTCCGGCCCCGCCTATGTGTCGGAACTGGGCGAACAGGCCGAGGCCTGGGTCGCCAGTGCCGGTTCACGCCTGGTGCGTGGCGCGATGCTGCTCATCGACTACGGTTTTCCGCGCCACGAGTTCTACCATCCGCAGCGTGCCACCGGCACCTTGCGCTGCCACTACCGGCATCGTGCGCACGATGACCCGTTTCGCTGGCCCGGTCTGCAGGACATCACGGCGCACGTCGATTTCACCGCCATTGCGGCGGCCGGCCGGAACACCGGACTGAATCTGCTGGGCTATGCGTCGCAGGCGCGCTTTCTGCTGGACTGCGGCCTGCTCGACGCGGCACTGTCCGTGCCGCGCGACGACCCGGTGCGCTGGACACGCGAGACCGCAGCCGTGCAGCGGCTGCTGTCGGAAGCGGAGATGGGCGAATTGTTCAAGGTGATCGCACTGGGGCGCGGCCTGGATGACGATGCCGTCGGCTTCCGTTCGCGTGACCGGCGCGCGGTGCTGCGGATCGATGCCGGCGAGTCTGCCGGCCCGGATCTGCCGGGGAGTGGACGATGCTGAAATGGCTGCTGGTCGTCGCACTTGCGCTGACACTGTTTTCCGGCCTGATGCCGATGCTGCGCCGTTTCGGGATCGGACGCCTGCCCGGTGACTTCGAATTCCACGTCTTCGGGCGGCACTGGTCGATTCCGCTGACCTCGACGATTCTCCTGTCACTGCTGGCGATGCTGCTCGCCCGGCTGCTCTAGCCGCTGCCGCGAAGGGCAGCGGCGACGGCGCGCGTCCGTGCTTCGTGCAGCGCGGCGCGGATCGCCTGCGGTTCATCCCGATGCGCCGCTGCGATCGCCCCGGCATCGACCGAGGCGAAGGCCCGCGCCGCCTGGCGCAGGCGGGTGGCCTGCGGGTACGGACGTTCGTGCATGCCGGTGCGACCGCGGTGATCTGCCTCGCAGGCGACGAGAAGCGAGTCGAGACGATGGGGACGGCGGGCGAAATCGATCCGCTCGAGCAGGCTCACAATGGTTTCCGGGCGCAGTTCGAGCGCACGGTGCACGAGGCCGTGTTCGGCGGCGACGATGCGCGCCAGATCGCGGCAATCGATCGGCACCCGCAGGCGCTCGCAAAGCGCATCGATCAGCGGCACCGAGCGTCGTTCGTGGCCGATGTGGCGTGGCCACTGATTCTTCGGTGTCGTGCCCTTGCCGAGATCGTGAACGAGGGTGGCGAACCGTTCCGCCAGGGTGGCCCCGGCCGCCGCGGCCTGATCGATCGCGAGCATGACGTGCACGCCGGTATCGATCTCGGGATGGTGTTTGGCCGGTTGCGGCACGCCCCACAGCCGGTCCAGTTCGGGCAGCACGCGCGCGAGCGCACCGCAGGCCCGCAGGACCTCGAACAGCCGTGATGGCTGGTCTTCCATGAGGCCGCGCGCCATCTCCTGCCAGACCCGCTCGGCGACGAGTGCGTCGACCTCGCCGGCCTCGACCATCCCCTGCATCAGCGACAGGGTTTCGGGAGCCACGATGAAATCCCGGTAACGTGCGGCAAAGCGGGCGACGCGCAGGATGCGCACCGGATCCTCGGTGAAAGCGGCGCCGACGTGTCGCAGGATGCCCGAGCGCAGATCGCCCTGACCGCCGAACGGATCGATCAGCACGCCATCTTCGTCCAGGGCCATCGCATTGATCGTCAGATCGCGGCGCGCCAGGTCCTCTTCGAGGGTGACGTCGGGGGACGCGTGCACCTCGAAGCCGCGGTAGCCGGGCGCCGACTTCCGTTCGGTGCGCGCCAGGGCATATTCCTCATGGGTGTGCGGATGCAGGAAGACCGGGAAGTCGCGCCCGACCGGCCGGAAGCCGCGCGCCACGAGTTCATCGGGGGTCGCGCCGACGACGACCCAGTCGCGATCCTGGATCGCCAGCCCGAGCAACTCGTCGCGGACCGAGCCGCCCACCCGGTAGATCTTCATCGCCAGCCCGGCCGGTCCGTCATCGGGGATCGACGTCGGCCTGCGCAGTGACTTCCCGGAGAGGGCCGACAAAGCCGAGCCGTTCCTGCAGCGACTGCGGCTCGCCACTGAACAGGGCGGCGTAGTAGACGGTGTTGCTGAAAACGTTCTTGACGTAGTTGCGGGTTTCGGCGAACGGGATGATCTCGGCGAAAATCGCGCCCTCGACCGGGTGCGTCAGGCGGGATCGCCAGCGCCTGGAGCGTCCCGGCCCGGCGTTGTAGGCGGCCGCTGCCAGCACGGGCGATCCTTCGAGTTCGTCGAGCACCGTGCGCAGATAGAAAGTGCCGAAGCGCAGATTGGTGTCGAGATCGTGCAGTCTGCCGACGTGAAATCCGGTCTCTCCGAGCTTGCCGGCGATCCACCGCGCCGTGGCCGGCATGATCTGCATCAGGCCCTGGGCGCCGACCCGGGAGCGGGCGTCCATGATGAAACGCGATTCCTGCCGGATCAGACCGTAGACCCACGCCGGATCGAGGCCGGATGCCATCGCCGCCGGTTGCATGCGCTCGCGGAACGGCGCCACGAAGCGAAGTCCGAAATCATGCTCGGAGCGGGTGCGGTCGGCAGTATTGACGCATCGATCGAAGATCTGCCGGCTGCAGGCCCAGCGCGCGGCAGCCAGCAGTTGCCGATCGTTCATGCCGCGCAACTGGAAATTCCATTCGCGGTTGCC
>DAIUFU010000182.1:0-3893 GCA_036844405.1 Burkholderiaceae bacterium
GCCACTTCATCCCGATCGGTCACCGGAATCGCGATCGGACCGAGCTGGGTCATGCAGCCATGGATGTCGGTGCCATAGCGCTCGCGCAGCCATTTGCGTGCGATTGCGCCCGCCGCGACGGCCGGCGCCGTCAGGCGCGCCGAGGAACGCCCGCCGCCGCGCGGATCGCGGATGCCGAATTTCTGCCAGTAACTGTAATCGGCATGTCCGGGGCGGAAAGTGCGCGCGATCTCCGCGTAATCGCTGCTGCGCTGATCCTCATTGCGGATCAGCAGTGCGATCGGCGTGCCGGTCGTGCGCCCTTCGAATACCCCCGACAGGATCTCGACGCGATCGGATTCGCGCCGCTGCGTGACATGACGCGAGGTTCCGGGGCGACGCCGATCCAGATCAGGCTGGATGTCCGCTTCCGACAGCGCCATTCCCGGCGGACAGCCATCGACGACGCAGCCGATCGCCGGACCATGCGATTCGCCGAAAGTCGTGACCCGAAAACAGTGACCGAAAGTGCTGCCCGACACGATGGCGGCTCCTCAGAACGTGTGAAGTGATCAGCCGCGCCCGGGAGGCTCGTCAGGAAGCGGCCGGGCGAGGCGCAAAGCGCAGGCGCGCCAGCACCGTCTGTCTCGGCATCGCCGCCAGCATTGCATCGACGGACGGTGTCTGCGCCACGCCGAAGACGAGCAGGCGCACCGGAACCGCCAGCTGCGGCATTTTCAGCGCGTGCGCGGCCAGCGTCTCCTTCAGCGCGGCAGCGATCGCTTCGCGCGTCCAGGCCGCCGCCTCCAGCCGTTGCGCCAGCGACGACAGCGCAGCCGGCAAGGCGTCATGACCACCAGCAAGATGCCGCTCGCGGTCTGCGGCGGCAATGACCGGTTCGGCATAGAACATCCGCGCCTGATCGGCCAGTTCCACCAGCGTCTGTACGCGTTCCTTCAGCAAGGCACACACCGTCGCCAGTCCGGCATCGTCCGCACCCGGCGCGATGCCGCGCGCCTGCAGCCGCGGCAACACGTGCGCGGCCAGCTCCTCGTCGGGCAGCGCCTTCAGATAATGTGCGTTCACCCAGCGCAGCTTGTCGAAATCGAAGCGCGCCGGCGAACGGCTGATGTGCTCGCCGTCGAACCATTCGACGAACTGCGCGCGCGTGAAGATCTCATCGTCGCCATGGCTCCAGCCCAGGCGGGCGAGATAGTTGATCACCGCTTCGGGCAGGTAGCCGTCGTCGTCGTACTGCATGACCGAGACGGCGCCATGACGTTTCGACAGTTTCTGCCCGTCCGGGCCGTGGATCATCGGCAGATGGCCATAGACCGGCACTGATGCGCCGAGCGCGCGCAGGATGTTGATCTGCCGCGGCGTGTTGTTCACGTGGTCGTCGCCACGCAGCACATGCGTGATCGCCATATCGTGATCGTCGACGACGACACAGAAATTGTAGGTTGGCGAGCCGTCCGAGCGCGCAATGATCAGATCGTCGAGTTCGGCATTGTCGACCGCGATCGGCCCCTTGACGAGATCGTTCCAGCCGGTCGAACCTTCCTGTGGATTGCGAAAGCGCACGACTGGATCGACCCCGGTGGGCGGCGCTGGCAGCACGCGCCCGGGTTCCGGGCGCCAGCGACCGTCATAGCGTGGCTTCAGTCCCCGCGCCTCCTGCTGCGCGCGCATCGCCTCGAGTTCTTCCTTCGTGCACCAGCAGCGATACGCCGTGCCGGCAGCGAGCATCTGCGCAATCACTTCCCGGTAGCGCGCCATGCGCTGCGTCTGGTAATACGGCCCCTCGTCGGCATCCAGGCCAAGCCAGCGCATGCCGTCCAGGATCGCCTGCGTCGCCTCGGGCGTCGAACGCTCGAGATCGGTGTCCTCGATACGCAGGATGAAACTGCCCTGATGATGGCGCGCGTAGGCCCAGGCAAACAGCGCCGTGCGGGCTCCGCCGATGTGCAGATAGCCGGTGGGACTGGGAGCGAAACGGGTGCGGATCATGCCCGCATTCTACGTGAGCGCCCCGCTCTGGCCGGCGCTGGCCACGCGTTTGATCGGCAGGCCGGAAACTGCGTACAATTCTGCCTGCACGACGCGGAACTCCCCTCGTTGGGCGAAGTTCGTCTCGTTCGCGCAGTCTGGCGGATCGGGGTCTGTCCCGGTTCCGGCACTTGGTCCGGACACCGGTTCGGGCTTTCGTCAGCATCCCTCTTCAGGGCGGTTAACTCAGCGGTAGAGTGCCACCTTCACACGGTGGAAGTCACTGGTTCGATCCCAGTACCGCCCACCAGCAATATCCTTCCATACGTCAGCGCTCCGTATCGGAGATTCATTGATCAATGAATCTCCGGGCCACGCCGGTCGTGCAGGCTCCCGGTTTTCCGCCGGGCGTCCACGGGCTATGAAGAAGCCTCCAGGCTGCGCTGCATGTGCGCAAACCATTTCACCGTCGCGTATTCGTCATCCAGGATCGTGCGCAGGATTTCCCGGGACCGGAAATCCTCCCTGATCTCCGCGATCAGGTCGGCAATGGGCTGGAAGAAGTCGTCCAGATCCTCGAACAGATGCCCGAGGAATACGAGCTTTTCGAGGTCGCTGCGATCGGGTGAGGCGAAAAACGGCACATCGCGTTCGTAGCGCTCCGGCGGGACATCGATGATCGTCTTCTCGCCAAGCTCACGCAGGCGCTGCCGCAACAGCTGGGCATGCGCTCCCTCGCGGGCCTGGATCGTGCGCAGACCGCCCTTCATGCCTTCATTGGTCGTGGCTTCCGCCCACCTGGTCAGAAAGTGCGCGTTGAAGCTTTCAGTGGACCGGTACGCCTGGAACAGATGAACGATGCGGTCGCGTTCACTCGGGTCCGGCTTTCCCTCGTAGCCCGCATAGACGCGGCGACGCGGTGCGAGCGAGCCATTGGTGCCTGCCATGCTGATGTCCTCCGGTCCTGCCTTGTCGAATGCCGTGCGAACAGACCTTGCGTGCGCGTCATTGCGCGTCATCATAGCGATGCGGTTCGTCCGCGACAATGAGTGCATCGACCGATCGACAGCCCCGTTTCTCCCGGATTTCGGGTGGGTGAACAGCCGCTGTGTTTCCGCTTCCCGCGTACGATCAGGGGCGTGCGGTGCCCGGCGACCCCGGCCGTCCCGAATATGCATCGGCCAGCCGGCGAAACGCATCCTCCCGCGGGTCGAGTCCCGTTTCGTCGCGCAGGATGGATCCGGTTTCTTCGGCAATTACCGACGCCAGTACGGCATCGGTGAACAGCAGCCGGCTGCGTCGCGCCAGCACGTCCTCGACGGTACGCGCATATTCATGACGGGCGGCGAAGCGCACCATCGCTTCGCTCAGATTTCCGCCAAGCTGCCGCTGCGCCCCCGGCAGCCCGTCCAGGACCGCGGCTTCGCTGCCGTACAGATGCGGTCCCGGTGGCGCATGCAACGGTATGCGTGCTGCCCCGTCGTGCGGAGTGCCAACCAGCCGGGGCGCCGGATCATCTGTGCCCGTCTGCTGCCCGGTTTTGTCCGCTGCCCGGCCGGCGCTTCGCGGCACCAGTCCAGCCCGGGCACACTGCGCAAGCACGTCCTCGGCCATCGTGCGCCAGATCGTCCACTTGCCGCCGGTCACCGTCACCAATCCGTCGGCGTCGAGCCAGACCGTGTGCTCACGGCTGATGCGGCTGCTCGTCACCGGGTCGCTGCCGGGTGGGCGCACGAGCGGGCGCAGACCGGCCCAGAGGCTGCGGATGTCTTCCAGTCGCGGGGCGCGCACCAGATACCGTGCCGACTCGGCCAGCAGGAACGACAGCTCTCCGGGCAGCGGCTCCGGTTCCTCGGGTCGGTCGCTGCGCGGGGTGTCGGTCGTGCCGATCAGAACCTTTCCGAGCCAGGGTACGGCGAACAGGA
>DAIUFU010000183.1:0-3843 GCA_036844405.1 Burkholderiaceae bacterium
TCTCCCGGCCGGACTACGTGCTCATGCGTCAGTTCGACGACGGCGTCGGACCCCGTCCCTGGTCCGTTCGTTGCCGTGCCCGGCAGCACCGCGAACATCGGTGTCGACCCGCGATCGGGCTGCGTGCCGTGCATCCAGCCCGGGAAATCATCCGTTGCTTGCGCGTCCGTTGCCTGCGGGCCCTGCACCGGTGCAGCCGTCGCCGTTGTCACGAGAGCAAGAACCAGGACCAGCGTCATGGCCAGTCGATCCGGCCAGCGCAGCGCACGCACGGGTCGCACGACGCGATGGCGCGACGATCGCGCCTGCACTGATGTCACTGCCTTCATGTCGTCGTGTCTGCCGCTGCGTACGACTGTAGATGGGGAACAGGAGGCAAACTGGGAAAAAGCCGAACCCTGCCGCCGTGTTCCCGATCACCCCGCCCGTGCCGGATCGCCCCATCGGGCCCGGCGGTATCGTCACCGGCCCGGATACTGCATTGCCCGGTACTGCTGCCTGGTGCTACAGCCCCAGGTAAGCCTCGCGTACGCGTGGGTCATCAAGCAATTCCATGCCGGTTCCTTCCAGCACGATATTGCCATTTTCCAGGACGTAGGCCCGATCGGCGAGTTTGAGTGAGGCGGCGACGTTCTGCTCGACGAGCAGAATCGTCATGCCCTGGCCATGCAGGGTACGGATGGTCTCGAGCACCTCGCCCACCAGCGCGGGCGCCAGGCCGAGCGACGGTTCGTCGAACATGATCAGGCGCGGCGCGCCCATCAGGCAACGCGCGATCGCCAGCATCTGCTGTTCGCCGCCCGAGAGCGTGCCGGCCGCCTGGCCCGAACGCTCCTTCAGGCGCGGAAACATCGCGAACACGCGTTCGATGCCTTCGCTGACATGGCGGCGCGCATGCGGCAGCAGACCGCCGATCTCGAGGTTGTCGTGCACGCTCAGCGACGGAAAGATCTGCCGCCCTTCGGCCACCTGACCGATGCCGAGATCGCAGACGCGGTAGCTGTCGAGCCCGGCGATCTCCCGCCCCTCGAAGCGGATGGACCCGGAACGCGGTTTCAGGATCCCGGCCAGTGCACGGATGAGAGAGGTCTTGCCGGCACCATTGGCACCGACGAGCGCGACGATCTGGTTGGCGGCCACTTCCAGGCTCACGCGATCGAGCGCCTGCGCATCACCATAGAACACGGACAGTTCGCGTACCGACAGCATGGGATCGTTCAGTGAAGTTCGGCAGTGCCGAGATAACTCTCGAGCACTTTCGGATCAGAGGTTACCTGTGCCGGCGTGCCCGACGAGATGATCACGCCGTGGTGCAGGACATAGACCCGTTGTGCCAGCGCCATCACGGCGCGCATGACGTGCTCGATCAGCAGGATCGTCACGCCGTGTTCGCGGTTGAGCCGATGGAACGCGGCGACCATCTGGTCCGTTTCGGTCGGGCGCAGGCCGGCCATCACTTCGTCGAGCAGCAGCAGTTTCGGTTCGGTCGCCAGTGCGCGCGCCACTTCCAGCCTCTTGCGGTCCGGCAGGGTCAGCGCCGACGCCGGGCGAGCGCGCTGATCCCACATGTCGAGCATGCGCAATGCCGCTTCGGCACGACGGGCAGCAATGCGGCGATCCGTGGTGCCACGAAAGCCACCGACCATGACGTTCTCGATCACGCTCATGTCGGCAAACGGCTTGACGATCTGGAAGGTGCGCCCGATGCCGACGGCGCAGACCTGATCGGAACGCCAGCCGCCGATCTCCGAACCGAGAAAACGGATATGGCCGGCGGTCGGAGCCAGTGCACCCGCAATCAGGTTGAAGAGCGTGGTCTTGCCGGCTCCGTTGGGACCGATCAGGGCAACGATTTCGCCCTCGCCGACAATGAGCGACGCGTTGTCGACCGCGCGCAATGCCTGGAAGTGCTTCGATGCGCCATCGACCTCGAGCAGCGGCCCGGCGGACTCCGATGCCCCTTCCGGGTGACGCACCGACACCGCTTCCACCGTCACGGAAACAGCTGCGACCGACACCGTCCGGGAGGGCTCAGACACGGTCTTCCACCTTGCGCTCGAAGCCGAGACGGCGAGCGATCACCGGCCAGATGCCATTGGGCATGAACATCATGGCGGCTGCCAGCGCAACCCCGTAGATGATCTGCTTGACGCCCGGCACCTCGTGGCCGGCCAGATACAGCGCCTGATTGATGCCCTCGGACATCGCCGTCAGCAGCGCCGCTCCCAGGATCGGCCCGAACAGCGTGCCGATGCCGCCGATGATCGGCGCCAGCAGAATCTCGATCGAACGGCCGATATGGAAAATCTGCTCCGGAAACAGGTTGTTGTAATAGAACGCGAAGAACACGCCGGCCAGTGCCGTCATGGCGGCGGAGATCTGAACGGCATACATCTTGTAGCGGAACACGTTCACGCCCGCTGCCTGTGCCGCTTCCTCGTTGTCGCGGATGGCACGGAAATAGAAGCCGAGCCGGCCGCGCAGCATCCACCAGCAGAGCAGGAAACCGGCCGTTGCCAGCCCCAGCGCGAGGTAGTAGAAGAGGATCGGCGGCCCGCGCAGATGCACGAGATCGACGTATTCCTGCTGTGTCACCCGCAGGAAGAAGCCGCCGGTGCCGCCAACCCAGCCGAAATGCTCGAACCCGATGCGGGTGAATTCGGCAAAGGCGATCGTCAGCAGGGCGAAATAGGTTCCGCCGATGCCGAAACGAAACGCCAGCCAGCCGATGATCGATGCCATCACGACGCACACGACGATGGCCACGATCATGCCGACCCACGGCACGATCGAAAAATGCTGGAACAGCGCTGCCGCCGTATAGCCGCCAAGGCCGACGAAGAGCGCGTGCCCGATCGACAATTGCCCGCAGAAGCCCATCATCACGTTCCATGCCTGGCCGACATAGGCGAAGTACAGGATGATGATCATCACCGACAGCAGATAGCGGTCGAGCGCGAAGGGCAGCGCGAGCAGGCCGGCCAGCAGGATGAGCAATGCGATGACGGAGCGGTTCATGGTGAAGCGATCATCGGCAGACAGGGCCGGAAATGTCCGGTTCAGCGCGCACGGAACAGTCCCTGCGGCCGGAAGGCCAGCACCAGGATCAGCAGGGCGAACGAAAACATGCTCTTCGCCGAAGGCACGATGAACAGGCCGGCAACCGATTCCGACACGCCGATCAGCACACCACCGGCCAGCGCACCGACCATCGAGCCAAGCCCCCCGATGATGACGATGACGAAGGCGAGCAGCGTGTACGCCGGCCCCAGGCCAGGGGTGACATCGACCAGCATCGACAGCAGCGTGCCGGCAACGCCGACGCATGCAATGCCCAGGCCGAACGTCAGTGCGTACAGATGCTTGACGTTCAGTCCGACGACCTGCGCACCGAGCAGATTGTCGGCACAGGCGCGAATCGCCTTGCCGAACGAGGTGTAGCGGAAGATCGCGAACAGGATCGCGCAGGTGGCCAGTGCGACCGTCGCGCAGATCACCCGTACCTTGTCGATGATCAGTGGCCCGACCTCCCAGGAATCGAGCGCGTAATCGACCTGCACGCTGCGCGCATCCGGCCCGAAGGAGACGAGCAGCAGATTGACAATGACCAGCGCAATCGCCAGCAGCAGGATGAACTGCGAGTGTTCGGGCCGATCGATGAACGGATTGATGATGATCCGCTGCATTGCATAGCCGAGACCAAAGAAAGCCAGCGCGATCGGCACCAGCATCCACAGGGGATCAATCCCGGTGAACGCGAAAGCAAAGACTGCCGCATACATCGCCACGGCCATCAGTTCGCCGTGGGCGAAATTGACGATGCGCACGACGCCGTAGATCACC
>DAIUFU010000184.1:0-3800 GCA_036844405.1 Burkholderiaceae bacterium
GCGCCGCTACGCGTCGACCCGGTGCGCAGAACAGGCTGACAAAGCGTGCCACCTGTTCATAGCTGCCTTCGTATTTCTGCTGCGAGCCCTTGCCCATCAGCACGACCATTTCCTCGAAACCCATCGCCCTGCCATCAGCCGTACGGTCGAAGCGGCGCATGATAAATAACTGCCGGTTGTCGGAAAGGAAGAATTCGGGCACCGAGATGCCGGCGGCGCGTGCGATCGTCATGCAGACGAATTCATTGACTGCCAGCCCGGGATACTCTGCGCCGCCACTTTTGACGATCAGTTCGGACGTGGCCAGTGACAGCTTGCCCTCCGGAATCGCTTCGGGCACCAGCAGCTTCGGCTGCATGCCGGAGATGCCGCTGCGCAGCAGATAGCGTTGGGCCAGTTCGTCGAACAGGTTTTCTGCACCGTCCCAGGCCAGGATCTGCGCCAGCGATTCGCCGGCCGGCGGCGTCACGTCACCGTCATTCCCAGTCGCCTGCCACGGCTTCACCTGTACCCGCCCGATTGCCGTTTCCCGCCCGGTCAGGGCCAGCAGCAGCATCGGATCGGTCGGCGTCGCCTTGGCCAGACGCTGGCGCAACTGCTCGAGCAGATAGCCCTCGGGCAGGTTCATCTGAAAGATCGGCAGCAGTTCACGGCCGACATAGGGCTCCAGCCGGTGCGGCATCAGCAGGCTGATCTCCGCCGCGCGCGGTGCTTCGGCGTGGTAGCCGAACAGATAGCCGTCGTCCGTGCGCCCGAGCATGCCGCTGTCGCCCTGCGGTGTTGCCACCCGCAGGCGATCGATGGCAGCGGGGCTACTCATCACCCAGCAACGCTCCAACTTCTTCCAGCGTGGGCCGGCGCGCCGGTATCGGGGTGAATTCGAGACCCATGGCCGCAGCTACCGCAGCGTAGGCGCCGATTCCCACCGATGCCTGGCCGCGTTCGATCTGGATCACTTTCAGGCGCGGCACGCCGGCCAGTTGTGCCAGTTGCGCCTGGGTCAGGCCACGCCGCTTGCGCGCGGTGCGCAGCGACTGGCCGAATCGCGTTAGAAGCGTTTGCGGATCCATGTATCGAATATATAACTTCTATAGTTTGATGTATATGATTCGATACTTTGCCGATGAACTTGACTGAATTGTTGCTTTCGAGTCGATTCGACGGATCGAGCGCCGGCCGTTCCGTTCAAGTCGGCACCTTCAACCGGGACTTCTTCCGAATCAGTGGTACGGCAAATGGGGGCAGGTCAGTCCCTCGCGCTTTTTCCGGGGCAGCTGTCTTACGATACTGTTCATGGCTGGGGAGGGAGTACTGGCAAAACGGGCTGCAATGACGCAGCCCTGATTCTCGGGTGACAAGGTCGCCGGATACTTGTGGGTCACGCCGAATGCCCGATGAAAGCATTGGCTGGTCATCAGTTCGAGGAACTCGACAAGTTCGTCGCGAACGTCCAGGGAGAGAAGTCCATCCCTTCCTCGTGAGATGAAGAGGGGGACTCAACGTGAACACGCAGAAGAAGTGGCCGAAGGCGAGCCCCGGGAAAGTCTCCGCAGTGCGGAGACAATCCGGCAGCGTCGTTCCCGTAGGCGCAAAGAGTCACGACGAGATCGACGTTACGCGGCTCGTCCGCGATATCAGCGAGATGATCGATGCCGCGCGCAAGCACGTGGCCGTCAACGCAAACACTACGCTCGTGACGCTCCACTGGCAGGTCGGCAACCGGGTCCACACCGAGGTGCTCGATGAGCGCCGCGCGCCCTACGGCGCCCAGATTGTCGCGACCGCCGGACGAGATCTGGAAGCACGCTATGGGAGTGGCTTCAACGAGAAGAGCCTGCGTCACATGATCCGGTTCGCCGTAGCGTTCCCCGACACCAGAATTGTCTCCGCGCTGCGGAGACAATTGACGTGGACCCACTTCAAGCAGCTCTCCTACGTCGACGACGAGCTGAAGCGCTCCTTCTACGCGGAGATGTGCCGCATAGAAGGGTGGTCGACCCGCACGCTCGAGGAACGCATGAAGAGCATGCTCTACGAGCGTACAGCGTTGTCGAAGAAGCCCGAGAAACTGATACACCAGGAGCTCGCAGCACTTCGAGAGAATGGTGAACTCACACCGTCTCTGGTGTTCCGTGACCCGTATATGCTGCCATTTCTCGGGCTGGCCGACACTTACAGCGAGAAGGATCTCGAGTCAGCCATTCTCCACGAGATCGAGCGGTTCCTCCTCGAGTTGGGTACGGGGTTCGCGTTCGTTGAGCGGCAGAAGCGCATCACGCTCGACGGCGACGACTCCGCATTGATCGACGCCATGTCGACGGCCGGGGAACGCAAGAAGTGACGACCTCGATCTTGCCGATCGTCGCATCCCGGTTCGAAAAGGGAGCCACAGACAACAGCTTCGATCAGGCACTCGACCCGCTTCCGACCGGAGCTTCATCCCGGTGGCTGACGTGAGTCCGGGCGTCCCCGGGAAGTCGGCGGTCCTTGGCGCTGATGACGAAGGTGGCGCCGCAACTTCGCACGAATCCCGTGACCCGCCAGAAAATCGTCAGGTACATTACCGCTTCCCGATGCGTCCCGGAAGCCGGATCCCGCAGGCATGACTCTCATCGAAGCCTCTTCATGGACCTCTCACGGATCACCCGCCGGCGTTCGTCGGTCATGAGCATCGACGTCCTGGCGACGCGCCTGCTTGCCTGCTGCCTGGCCCTGCTGCTCGCGGCCTGCGGCACAAACGAGGAGTCCGCGCCGGCGCCGGCTCCGAAATCGGTCGGCGTCGTGACCGCGCAGCCGGCTAGCGTGCCGCTGGTGCGCAATGTGGTCGGACGCCTGTCGGCCTTCCGCAGTGCCGACGTCAATGCGCGGGTGGCCGGTGTCCTGCTCAAGCGCGCCTATGTCGAGGGCAGTGAGGTCCGCAAGGGCCAGCTGCTTTTCGAGATCGATCCCGAGCCGCTGAAAGCGGCGCTGGCGGCGGCGACGGCGCAGCTGGCGAAGGATCAGGCGCTGCTGGCGCAGGGGCGCGCCAATCTCGAACGCTATGAGCGCCTGTTCCGTGAAAAGGCGGTGGCCGAGCAGACGGTGCTCGACCAGAAGTTTCTCGTGCAGCAGCAGGAAGCCACGGTCCGGCTCGATCAGGCGAACATCGACATGGCGCGCATCCAGCTGGGGTATGCGTCGGTGACGTCGCCGATTGCCGGCCGCGCCGGCCAGCAGCAGGTGACCGAGGGCGCGCTCGTCGGCCAGGGTGCGCCCACGCTGCTCACCACGGTGAGCCAGCTCGATCCGCTGTATGTCAACTTCACGATGAGCGTGGGTGAGCTGAACGAGTTGCGCGCGGCCGCGCAGCGCGGGGTGATCCAGCTCAATGCCGCACGGCAGACGGCGGTGCAGGTGACGCTGCCCGACGGCACGCCGTATCCGCAGGCCGGTCTGCTCGATTTCTCGGCGCCGACGGTCGATCCGGCGACGGGTTCGGTCAGCCTGCGTGCCGTGCTACCCAATCCGGGTGCGACGCTGTTGCCCGGCACCTACGTGCGCCTGCAGTTATTGATGGGCGAGCGCCACGATGCCTTTCTGTTGCCGCCGGCGGCGGTGCAGCGCGACATCACCGGCACCTATGTGCTGCTCGTGGCCGGTGACGACACCGTCGTGCACCGCAATGTCACCTCGCCCGGCATGCACGGGGTCGACTGGGTCGTCACCGGCGGACTCGATGCCGGCGACCGCGTGATCGTCTCCGGCCTGCAGTCGGTGCAGGTCGGCGAAAAGGCTGAAGCCGTGCCGTGGCAGCCGCCGGC
>DAIUFU010000185.1:0-3764 GCA_036844405.1 Burkholderiaceae bacterium
CGCCAGGCCTTGCCGACGATGCGACAGGCCCGCGTCAGCCGGTCGGGTACATTGAAATGGAAATCGATGCGGGTCACTGCGACTCCCCGTATGGCCGCCGTTTCCGCAGTGGGCCGACCGTCACGTTCCCGGCAGGTCGGCACCGCCCGTCATGCGCGGCGTCTGCCAATCGTCAGTCGGCAGACTGGCCGGCGCGCGCCAGCACGAAGCGCGTCAGCAGGGCGACCGGGCGGCCGCTGGCGCCCTTGTTCGTGCCCGAACGCCAGGCCGTGCCGGCGATGTCCAGGTGCGCCCAGTCGTAATCCTTCGTGAAGCGTGCAAGGAAACAGGCGGCCGTGATCGATCCCGCCGGGCGTCCGCCGATGTTCGCGAAGTCGGCAAACGGCGATTTCAGCTGTTCCTGGTAGACCTCGTCCAGCGGCATGCGCCAGCAGGTGTCGGCGACACTTGTGCCGGCAGCCTGCAGTTCGCCCGCCAGTGCGTCGTTCGGCGAGAACAGGCCGGAATGGTGATGGCCGAGGGCAATGACGCAGGCGCCGGTCAGCGTGGCGACGTCGACGACCGCAGCCGGCCGGAAGCGACGGGCGTATTCGAGTGCGTCGCACAGGATCAGCCGGCCTTCGGCGTCGGTGTTCAGGATTTCCACCGTCTGGCCCGACATCGTCGTGACGACGTCACCCGGGCGCGTGGCCCGTCCGCCGGGCATGTTCTCTGTGGCCGGCACGACCGCAACGAGATTGATCTTCGCTTTCATCGCCGCGATGGCGCGCATCGTGCCGAGCACCGACGCGGCCCCGCACATGTCGAATTTCATCTCGTCCATTTCCGGCGCCGGCTTGAGCGAGATGCCACCGGTGTCGAACGTGACCCCCTTGCCGACCAGCACGATCGGCGCCTGACGCGTGCCGGCGCCCTGGTAGCGCAGCACGATCAGCTTCGGCGGCTGTGCCGAACCGTTCGCCACTGCCAGCAGGGCACCCATCTTCAGTGCCTGCATCTGGCGGGTGTCGAGGATCTCGGCCTTCAGGCCGAACTCGCGCGCCATTTTTCGGGCCGTGTTCGCCAGGTAGGCCGGTGTGCACACATTGGCCGGCAGGTTGCCCAGGTCGCGCGCGAGCTCGATGCCGTCGGCAATCGCCGTGGCCTCTTCGATCTCCTGCGCCGCCCGGCGCTGGGCGGCGCGCGCGAGCGCGAACGTCACCCGCTTCGGTCGCGCCGGTTGCGGATCGCGCTTGCTCTTCATCTGTTCGAAGCGATAGCCGAGATCACGCCCGATCAGGACCTGCATGCGGATCTTCCAGCCGGCATCGCGTGCCTTGACCGGCACATCGTGCAGCAGCGACATCGCGTCGTCCGCTGCCAGCTGGCCGGCGGCGCGCCAGCCCGCACGCACGGCGTCGAGCCAGGCCTTTTCGCCGACCAATGCATCGGCCCCGGCCGTGTCACCGTCGCGGGCCGACCCGCTTTCGCCGAAGGACACGAGCACGACGCGTGCGACTGCGCCGTCCAGATGCGCCGTCAGTATCGAACCGGCCTTCGCCGGCAGATCGCCACTGGCAAGCAGGCGCGACAGACGGGCATCGCAACCTGCATCGAGCGCCTGCGCGGCGTCACCGACCAGCGTTCCGTCGAAAACCGGTACCAGCGCGCAGCCGGTGCGCCAGCGGGCGGCGGCGGAGGTCGTTGTGCTAAATTGCATCGCTTCCTGGTTCGAGAGTCGACTGCCCCTTCGGGGAGGATCCGGAGATTATACGGGGGTCGTCCGGCAATGCTGTTCGAAAAAGCACTGCGAAGAGATCTGCTCGAGCTTGCCGGAATCGTGTTCGCGACCCTGTTCGGCATCATGCTGACGACCTCGCTGATCCGTTTCCTCGGTCGGGCGGCGAATGACCGGGTCGATACGGCGAGCGTTCTGCCGCTGATCGCATTCAATTCGATTCATTTCCTGCCCGTGCTGCTCGTGCTCACGGTCTACGTCGCCGTGCTGATGTCGCTCACGCGCGCGTTCCGCGATTCGGAAATGGTGATCTGGTTCTCCAGCGGCATGAGCCTGCGCGCCTGGATTCGTCCGGTGATGACGATCGCCGTGCCGGTGGCCGTGCTGGTGGCCATGCTCGCGCTGTTCATCACGCCCTGGGCCGATCGCCAGGCGAGCGAATATCAGCAGCGCTTCGCCCAGCGCGAGGATGTTTCGCAGGTGGCCGCCGGACGCTTTCGCGAATCGGTGTCGGCCAACCGCGTCTTCTTCGTCGAATCGCTCGACGAGGAGCAAAGCGAGGTGCGCAACATCTTCGTCAACCAGACGCAGGGTGACGCACTGACGCTCGTCGTGTCGCGGCGCGGTCACATCGAGAACCGGCCCGACGGCAGCCGCTTTCTCGTGCTCGAGGACGGCCGCCGCTATGACGGAACGCGGTCGCACGCGGACTTCCGCCTGATGGAATTCGCCCGCTACGGGCTGCGTCTGGAGCCGCACGAGGCAGCCGTCGCGGAGGACCGGGCAAAATTCCGCACGACGGCCGAGCTCATGCGTGATCCGGTGCCGCGCAATCTCGGCGAACTGGCCTGGCGGGTGAGCCTGCCGGTCTCGACCGTGCTGATGGCGCTGCTGGCGATTCCGCTGTCCTCGGTCAATCCGCGCGTCGGGCGCTCGATCAATCTGTTTGCCGCGCTGCTGATCTATCTCGTCTACAACAATCTGCAGACGGTCTTCCAGTCGTGGATCAGTCGCGGCCAGATGCGTTTCGGCATCGGCGTCTGGGTGTTGCACGCGGTGCTGCTGGCCCTGATCGTCTGGCTCTTTCACCGGCACACGAGCCTGCCGCGGCGCAGCTGGCGGCAGCGCCGCCGTGCGGCGGCGCCGGTGCGGGCGGCGTCATGAGGACGCTGCGCCGTTATCTTGGCATGCGCATCAGCGGCGCGGTCCTGTTCGTGCTGCTGGGCTTCCTGGCGCTGTTCGCCTTTTTCGATTTCATCAACGAACTCGACGACATTGGTCGGGGCGCATACCGGCTGCCGCATGTCCTGATGTTCGTGCTGCTCGGCCTGCCTGCGCACGTCTATGAACTGATGCCGATCGTCGCCCTGATCGGAGCCATCTACGCGCTGGCGCAGTTTGCGTCGACGTCCGAATTCACGGCGATGCGTGCCGCCGGTCTTGGCCGTCGTCAGGCACTGGCGACGGTCGCCCTGATCGGGCTCGCGTTCGCCGTGTTCACGGCCGTCGTGGGCGAGGTGCTCGCGCCCCCGGCCGATCACGCGGCGCAGCGCCTGCGCCTGTCGTCGATCGGCAAACCCGTCGGTGGACAGTTCCGCTCGGGGCTCTGGCTGAAGGACTCGGTGCGCAGTGAAGATGGCGCTGTCACACGCCTGCGCTTCGTCAACATCGGCAGTCTGCTGGCGGGCGGAGAACTGCGCGACGTGCGCGTGTTCGAGTTCGATGCCGACATGCGTCTGGCACAGTGGCTCGAAGCCGATGGCGGCCGCTACCTGCCCGGTGAGGGCTGGGAACTGCACGAGGTCGATTCGACCCGGTTCGAGGACATCGTCCTGCCGGACGATGCGCCGCTGCTGCGTTCGGTGCAGACGCACGAGGCGCGTCTTCTGTGGCACAGCGAGATCACGCCATCGCTGCTGGGCGTGCTGCTCGTGCAGCCGGATCGCATGTCGGCGCTGGCGCTGTACCGGTATGTACAGCATCTGAAGGAAAACCAGCAGAACTACGCACAGTACGGAATCGCGCTGTGGAAGAAGCTCGCCTATCC
>DAIUFU010000186.1:0-3749 GCA_036844405.1 Burkholderiaceae bacterium
GCCGTCTGCGCACCGATGCGCATCATCTGCTTCTGGTAGACGAGACACGCCTGCTGCGGGTCACCATCGAAGCTGATGCGGCCATGATCGAGCACGAGCGCACGGTCGCACAGCACCTTGACCGCGTTCAGATCGTGCGAGACGAACAGCAGACTGCCGCCGGCGCGGCGAAACGACTGGATCCTGAGCAGACATTTCTGCTGGAAGCGCGCGTCGCCCACCGACAGGGCCTCGTCGACGATGAAACACGCCGGCCGGGCGTGGATCGCGATCGCGAAACCCAGCCGCATGACCATGCCCGACGAGTAGGTGCGCACGGGCGCATGGATGTACTCGCCCAGTTCGGAAAAATCGATGATCTCCTGCCAGCGCTCGGCAATTTCCGCGGCGCTCATCCCGAGCAGCCCGGCATTGGCGCGCAGATTCTGCGTGCCGGTGAGATTGCCGTCGAAGCCGGTGCCCAGTTCGAGCAGGCCGGCAATGCGGCCCTGCGTGCGGATCTCGCCCGAATCGGGCAGGAGGATGCCGGTGACGAGCTTGAGCAGCGTCGACTTGCCGGCACCGTTGGCGCCGAGCACGGCGAGCGCTTCGCCGGCGGCGAGATCGAAGCCGACGTCGCGCAGGGCGCAATGTTCATGATGCAGCGCGCGGCCGGCGAATTTCTCGCGCAGGCGGTCGAACGGCCGCCGGTAGATGCGAAAGCTCTTGTGCAGATCGCGGACCCGGATCACGGCCCCGGCGTGCCCGCCTCCCGCCACCGCCGCAACCGGCCTGACGCCTGCCGGCACCTGACCGTCGTCGATCCGGGAGCCTGCGGTCGATGTCCCGCCCATGCCCATGGCATCACCGTACGGCTGTCCAGCCGCATTGCTTCGCGTCATCACAGCAGATCCCGCACTTCCCTTTCCGCAGCGCGCACGGCGACCCAGCCCAGTCCGCACAGCACGACACTGAAAGCGGTCTGCACGGCCCACAGGGTGCCATTGCCGACGCGGCCGTAGAGCACGATCGCCTGCCCCTGCTGAATGATCCAGTACACCGGATGATAATCGAGCAGTGCTGCCGCCCAGGGAGGCAGCAGATCGGGGACGTACAGGATCGGCGTCAGCCAGAACCCCAGTTGCACCGCGATTGCAGTCATCGGGCGCAGATCGGGCAGAAACGGCGAGAGCACGGCCAGGAAGAGCCCGATCGCATACGCCATGAGTGCCGTGCCCAGGCAGACCGGCACCAGCAGCAGCCAGGCCAGCGTCGGCGGATGCCCGATAGCCGCGCAGAAGATCACGAAAAACGCCATCGCCACGGCGAAATTGACGATCTCGACGAGCGGCAGATAGAGCGGCATCAGGCGCATGTCGACCGGAATCTTGCGGATGACGTGCGCCTTGCCCTGATAGACGCCGACCATGCCGTTGACAACGTTGGCGAACACCGTCCACAGCAGCAACCCCGGAACGAGATACAGGCTGTAGGCGTACGGCGAGTCGATGCCAGGCAGGCGTGCGCTCATGAAGCGCGAGAACACCAGCGTGTAGATCAGGATCATCACCAGCGGCTGCAGGTACATCCAGGCAATGCCGAGATTGCTGCCGCGGTGCGGGTCGATCAGCGCCTGACGGGCGAAGAGCAGCGTCTGGCGCCAGGAGGAAGCCATCGGATGCGCTGCGCCGGACGGCAGACGGACCGACAGACTGCTCAAAATGCCGCCTCGGACAACCCCAGCACACCGGGCGCGCCGGTCGTGATGCCGGCTGCCAGCCCCGGCGCCTGCGCGAGGATGTGATCGGCGAAAAAGCGCGCGGTCGTGATCTTCGCCGCCAGGAACTGCGCATCGCCGGCCTGCGCACGCAGCATCGCCTCGGCCTTGAGCGCGGCACGCGCCATCTGCGTGCCGCCGAGCACGATGCCGGCCAGTTTCAGGTACGGCACGCTGCCGGCGTAGACGGCGCGCGCGTCGCGGTCGTGATTCGCCAGCACGTAGTCGACCGCCTGTTCGAGCGCCTGACGGCCGGCGCCCAGGTGCCCGGCGATCGCGGCCAGGTCGGAGGCAGTTGCGGCGCCCGCACCGATGGCCTCGATACGCTCGGCCAGTGCCTGTTCGACGCCACCGATCAACTGCAGGAACTGGCGTGCGATCGCACCGCCGTCGCGCGCCGTCTTGCGGCCGACGAGATCGTTGGCCTGGATGGCCGTCGTGCCTTCGTAGATCGCCAGAATGCGCGCATCGCGGTACAACTGCGCGACCCCGGTCTCTTCCATGTAGCCCATGCCGCCGTGCACCTGCATGGCGAGCGAGGTGACCTCGTTGGCGTTTTCGGTCAGCCAGCCCTTGACAATCGGCACGAGGAATTCATGCAGACGGCGGTGCTGGCGGCGCTCGCCGTCGTCGGCCGCATGTTCGGCCCAGTCGGCGTGCGCCGCGGCCACGCAGGCCAGTGCCCGCCCGGCCTCGATCAGTGCACGCATCGTCATCAGCATGCGGCGCACGTCGGGGTGGTGAATGATCGTCACCGCAGCCGGCGAGCCGGCGACGTCGCGGCTCTGCACGCGCTCCTTCGCATAGGCCACGGCCTGCTGGTACGCCCGCTCGGCCACGGCCACGCCCTGCACGCCAACGGCGAAGCGCGCGGCGTTCATCATCACGAACATGTATTCGAGGCCGCGATTTTCCTCGCCGATGCGCCAGCCGATCGCGCCGGCGCCGACCTCGCCCTTGTCCTCGCCGTAGAGCAGCACGCAGGTCGGGCTGGCGGCAATGCCGAGCTTGTGTTCGAGCGAAGCGCACCAGACGTCGTTGCGCCGGCGTGCGCTGCCGCCCGCCTCGCCACTTGCCTCGCCACTCACTTCGCCACTCATCTCGCCGGCGCCATCGTCCGCGCCTTCGCCGCCGACGTATTTCGGCACGGCGAAGAGCGAGATGCCCTTGACGCCTTCGGGCGCATCCGGCGTACGCGCGAGCACGAAATGCAGGATGTTCTCCGCCAGATCGTGTTCGCCCCAGGTGATGAAGATCTTCTGTCCCGAGATGCGATAGCTGCCGTCAGGCTGCGGGACCGCCTTCGCACGCACGAGCGCCAGGTCGGAACCCGCCTGTGGCTCGGTCAGGTTCATCGTGCCGGTCCACTCGCCGCTGATCAGCTTCGGGATGTAGCGTTCCTGCTGCTCCGGCGAGCCGGCGACGAGCAGCGCCTCGATGGCGCTGTCGGTCAGCAGCGGACACAGCGCCAGCGACAGATTGGCCGCGTTGAGCATTTCCCGGCACGGTGCCGCCAGCACGCCCGGCAGACCCTGGCCGCCGAAACGCTCCGGATGCTGCACGCCCTGCCAGCCACCATCGACGAAGCCGCGGAAGGCGTCGGCAAAACCCGGTGTCGACGTGACCTTGCCGTCGGCCAGCACGGGCGGCTCCAGATCGCCCGTGCGGTTCAGTGGCGCAACCACGCCCTCATTGAATTTCGCGCATTCGTCGAGCACGGCGGCGGCCGTGTCGATGTCGAAACCCTCGTACGCCGGCAGCGCAGCGAGTTCGTCGATGCCGGCCAGCTGGCGCAGCACGAAGAGCATGTCCGCGATGGGCGCGCGATACGTGACGGAACTCGATGACATGATGTCGATTGGCCTGCCTCAGCCCAGCGCCTCGATCAGCTCCGGC
The DNA here is from genome assembly GCA_036844405.1 of Burkholderiaceae bacterium. Taxonomy (GTDB): domain Bacteria; phylum Pseudomonadota; class Gammaproteobacteria; order Burkholderiales; family Burkholderiaceae_E; genus Zeimonas. Next base: position 3,653 of record DAIUFU010000186.1, read on the forward strand.
ACGACTGCGAACAGATCGCCGACGATGCCGTAGTCGGCCACACTGAAGATCGGCGCTTCCTCGTCCTTGTTGATGGCGACGATGACCTTGCTGTCCT
>DAIUFU010000187.1:0-3692 GCA_036844405.1 Burkholderiaceae bacterium
GTCAGCCCGGCCGTGACGATCGAAACCGCGCCGATCAAGCCGATATTGTCCACGTGGTACCTCCTGAAAATGAAAAGGCCGTTCCCGTTCCGCGCGTGCATCATCATTCCGGTTTCCCGGTGCTGTCGCCCGGCGTCCCCGCCGCGGCAGCGATGTAGACCATCGCGAGCACGGCGAAGATGTACGCCTGGATCAGGCCGGTGAGCAGGCCCAGCAACTGCATCAGGGTCGGAAAGAAGAACGGGATGATGCCGATCAGCAGCCCGGCCAGCAGTGTCCCGCTCATGACGTTGCCGTACAGGCGGATCGCCAGCGCCACCGTGCGCGTGAATTCGCCCACGATATTGAACGGCAGCATCAGCCAGGACGGTTGTAGCCAGGTGCGCAGCCATCCGCCGAAGCCGCTGCCCACGATGCCGTAGACGGGTACGGCGACGAGCACGCACAGGGCCAGTGCCGTTGTCGTCGACAGCGAACCGGTCGGCGACAGGAAACCGGGGACGATGGCCAGCGAATTCGAGACCGCAATGAACAGGAAGAGCGTGCCGACGAAGGGCAGATAGCGCCCCGGATCGTGCTGGCTGCTTTCGCGGATCTGGTCGCGCATGCCGTTGACCAGTACTTCGAGCAGATTCTGCCAGCGCGACGGCGCTTCATCGTCGGACAGGCGGGCGGTGACGAGGCGTGCGCCGCCGGCCAGCAGTGCCATCACGATCCAGGTGAACACGATGGTGGCGTTCAGGCGCAGGCCGCCCCACTGCAGGATGATGAGTTCATCGGGCGTGATCTGCATCGCCGTCACCGTTCGTCCGTGCCGGTCGGGCTCCCGGGCCGCGCGCTGGCCCGGGCAGCCGACGATGACGTCGACATGGCCGGAGCAGCCACCGCGCGCACCCGGCGCAGAATCACCGTGCGTGCCACGAGCACGCCGATGACGGCGGCCAGCAGTGCGGGCAACCGGTCGGCACTGGTGTGCATGGCCCACCAGAGCGCGCCCATCAGGGCCAGCAGGCGAACGAGCCAGCTTGCGATCAGGCCCGGCGTCGACAGTCGCTGGTCCGCCAGGCGCCGCACGGTCCACCACAATCCGGTGAAATACAGCGTGCCGCCGACCAGGCCGATGGCGAAGGCGAGTGCGATACCGGACAGGCCGGACAGGCCGGACGAAGGCAGGAGATCGGACAGATTCATTTGCGTCGCAACTCCTGCCGGATCCAGTACCAGGCCTGCAGGCAGCCGAGAGCGATGCCGATCATCAGGAAGGTCAGCGTCCAGGATGCCTGGGCCGGCAACTTCCGGTCGAGCCAGATGCCGAGAGCCAGTCCGGCCAGGGTTGGAACGCTCACCGACCAGCCGACCAGGCCGAACAGACCGAATCCCGTCAGGGCTCCGCGGCGGCGCGTGGCGCGTGCCCGGAGCTTGCGCGCAGCCTCTCGTTCGATGCTGTGCGCCATGTCACCTGCGCGCGGCCCGGGATCGGGTTTTTCCGCCGTCATCCCGACCGCTCCTGCAATTCCATCAGACGCCGGATCATGCCGGCCTCGAGCCGTGACAGGGCGGTGCGCGCGGCACGATCCTGCTCGTCCGGCATCAGGATCTCCTCGCGCAGGCGCTGGCGCAGCGTCGCCAGATCGTCGCTGGCGATCGCCTGCCGGGTGGTGACATGCACGTCGCGCGCCTGCTTGACCAGAATGCCCTCGTCGGTGCCGACCCAGTGCTCGACCCCGTCCGGGTCGACCCAGGACAGGATGCCCGGCACCAGCGCGGGCACGAAGTCGACGTGGCGCGGCAGCAGACCGAAGGCGCCGTTCGCTGCCTGCGCGACGATCTTCGCCGCGCTGCAGTCCAGCAGCGTCCGGGTCGGCACGAAGACCTGCAGTCGCATGGCCGTTCCGTCAGCCGGCCTCGGCCGGCCGGGTGATCTCGGCGAGTGCGCCGATCATGTAGAAATCCTGTTCCGGGCGATCGGCGAATTCGCCGTCCAGCAGGCGTTCGCAGCCATCGATCGTGGCCGCCAGGGCGACGCGGCGTCCGGACTTGCCGGTGAAGGCGCCGGTCGTGAAGAAGGGCTGCGTGAGGAAGCGTTCGAGCCGGCGCGCGCGCTCGACCGTTGCGCGATCCTGCGCGGAGAGCTGGTCGAGGCCGAGCATGGCGATGATGTCCCGGAGTTCGGCGTATTCGGCCAGTGTGCGCCGCACCTCGACGGCAACCCGGTAATGCCGTGCGCCGACGACGGTCGGCGTGAGCATTTTCGAGGTCGACGCAAGCGCATCGACGGCCGGGTAGAAACCTTCGCTGGCGCGCTTGCGCGAGAGCACGATCGACGAGGACAGGTGCGCGAACGTGTGTGTGGCGGCCGGATCGGTGAAATCGTCGGCGGGCACGTAGACGGCCTGGATCGAGGTGATCGCGCCGCTGGCGGTCGACGAGATCCGTTCCTGCAGTTCCGCCAGTTCGCTGGCCAGCGTCGGCTGGTAGCCGACGCGTGACGGGATGTTGCCGAGCAGGCCCGACACCTCGGCGCCGGCCTGGATGAAGCGGAAGATGTTGTAGGTCAGCACGAGCACGTCCATGTGGCGCTCGTCGCGCAGGTATTCGGCCATCGTCATCGCGGCGTGGCCGGTACGGAAGCGCACGGCGGGCGACTCGTTCATCTGGCCGAAGACCAGGATGCTGTGTTCGAGAACGCCGGCATCGCGCATCTCGCGCAAGAGTTCCTCGGCTTCGCGGCTGCGCTCGCCGATGCCGCAGAACAGGCTCAGCCCGGCATAGTGCCCGCGCATGTTGTGGATGATCTCGGTGATCAACACCGTCTTGCCGACCCCGGCGCCGCCGAACAGACCGGCCTTGCCGCCTTTTTCCAGCGGGCACAACAGATCGATGATCTTGATGCCGGTCTCGAAGATGTCCGACTGTACCGAATGCTGCGCCAGCGCCGGCGGCCTCTGGCGCAGGGGCCGGCGCTCGGTGGTGGCCAGCGGCGGTCCGCCGTCCAGCGGTTCACCGAACAGGTTGAGCGCGCGCCCCAGTGCCGCTTCTCCCACCGGCACCGTGATCGGTCCGCCGGTGTCGATGACGGCCATGCCGAGCGCCAGACCGTGCTGTGCCGGAAAAACGAGTCCGCGTACCGTATGTGGCCCGGTCAGCGCGGCGACCTCGATGACGATCTCGCCGCGCGCGCCGCTGCGCAGCATCTGGTCGATCGGCGGTGGAGCCTCGTCGAAATGCACCTCGACGACGCTGCCCTGGATGGCAATGATGCGCCCGACCCGGTGTGGCGGGTGAGCGGCCGTACTCTTCTCCGGGAACGCGGTCACATGGCTGGTCATCGGGTGTAACCGTACCGCACGGCTGGCCCGACGGCGAGCCCTCCGGGTTGACCTGCGTCAGACACCGCGCGGCTTTCGGGTGCAGACAGGCCAGCCGTCACCCGTGGACCGGGCCGCTGGTCGTTTCGCGTACCACGGCCCCTTCGGGCGTCGGTCGGCGACGTGCCGGATGGCTGGGCTGCGACAGCCGACGAGCCGGACATTACAATCAAAAAAAGTCGGTCGTCCATTTCTTTCCTTTCCTTTCCGGGGGAGTCTCCATGCAAGCCCGCGACATCATGTCCGCACCGGTCATCTCGGTCACCGAAGACACCCCGATCGTCGAGGTGGCGCAACTGCTGGTGCGCCACGGCATCAGCGGCG
>DAIUFU010000188.1:0-1936 GCA_036844405.1 Burkholderiaceae bacterium
ATGATCGAAGAAGTATCAGGTGAGTCTTCCGATGATCATTCCCCCGTTCCCGCCTGAAGCGCGGCAAGCAAAAGCATCGGGCCGGCGGCGTTCCTCCGTCACGGCCTGTACTGCGGCGCTCCTCGCCGCGGCTCTGGCATTGCCGGCCGTCGCCGCGACCGGGACGACGAATCTGCCGCACCGGATCGTCAAGTGGATCGATGCAAGCGGACGCGTACATTACGGTGATCGCCAGCCACTGCATCAGCGCGGCGTGACCCTGCGCGAAGTGGGCAGTCAGCCGACCGGCACCGACCCCGCGGCCGTGGCGTCTGCCGCACCATCCGCATCGGGTCAGGTGGCGCCGGCGACGACAGCGCGGACTTCCCCGAACCGTCGCCAGCCGGTGACGCTGTTCACGACCGCAGACTGCGATGCCTGCGAACTGGGCGAAGCCTGGCTCGTGCACCGCGGCATCGCTCATGAACGAAAGGACGTGGCCAATCCGGCTGATGCGCTGGCCTTTCAGGCGCAAGGCTTCACGGAGCTGCACTTCCCGGCCCTGGCGGTCGGCCCGGACAGGCTGACCGGCTTCGACATGGACGCCTGGAACCGTACGCTTGCCGCCGGCGGCTATCCGGCGGCCTCTGCGGCGGCCTCTGCGGCGGCCTCCGGAGAGGCCGAGCCGCAGGAGTAAGAGCGGAGAGCGTGCGGGGCTGTCGGCCCCGGCCGCCGGTTCGGCCGTGCAGGCCGGTTCAGCGGCGCAGCTTCGACAGCCAGTGTTCCAGCGTGCGGCCAGCGGCCTCGCGCCCGCCCAGGCCGAACGACAGCGCGAAGGCGACGGCCAGCGCACCCAGGATCAGTCCGAAGGCCAGGTTGACGATGGAGTCGGCAATGCCCATCGCTCGCAATCCCATGGCCAGCACCAGACCGATGATCGCACCGCGCACCAGTGCGCCCAGCCAGCGTGCGCCGTCATAAGGACCCCGGGCGACAGCGCCACCAAAGGTATTGGCCAGCCACAGGCCAACGAGCAGGATGACGATGCCCAGGAGCACGTCGCCGCCGAAGACCACGAAGGTGCCGATCAGGTCGGCGATCTGGTCGAAATGCAGACGGCTGGCGGCCTCGACACTGGCCAGCAGCATGGCAAAGAGCAGCAGCAGGCGCCCGACGAGCTGCGACAGTTGCAGCGTGCCGAGCATCGGCTGCAGGCCGGCCTTGTCGGCCAGGCGGTCCAGACCGACACCGTCCAGCACTTTGGTCACCAATGCGGCAACGAAGCGCGCGACATACCAGGTCAACGTCAGGATCAGCACGGCGGCGACAATCTCCGGCACTGCCGCGATGAAGTCGCCCAGCATCATCGTCGCCGGCTCCGAAATCGACTTGACCTGCAAGGCGTCGAGCGCCGACACCAGCGCCGGCACAAAGATCACGAGGAAGACGATCGCACCGGCCAGCCGCGGCAGATCGGCCGATTCGCCCATTCCGATCCGTGCCGCCAGGCTCTGCACGCCGGTCGCACCAAGCAGATTGACGACGATGCCGCGCACGATCTTCGCCACGTAATAGCCGACGACCAGGATCACTGCGGCGCCAAAGATGTTCGGCAGGAACACGAGCAGACGATCGACCAGGTTCTGCACCGGTTCGAGCAGACCCTGCAGACCGAGCGCGGCCAGCACCATCGGCAGAAAGAGGAGCAGCACCACCCAGTAGCCGACCTGCCCGATGCTGTCGCCGATCGGGCGCATGCCCGCTTCTTCGCTCAGGCGTTCATCGATGGTCGTCATGGCGAGCAGGCGCGTGATCCCGTTGCGCACGAGCAGAGCCAGCATCCAGCCGGCGATCGCGAGCACGAGTGCCGCCAGGATCTGCGGCAGATAGGAGACGATGTCCCCGAGCATCGACGCGAACGGCGCCGATACCACCTGCAGATCGAGCACATTGAAGG
>DAIUFU010000188.1:2036-3612 GCA_036844405.1 Burkholderiaceae bacterium
CCGAGCATCGACGCGAACGGCGCCGATACCACCTGCAGATCGAGCACATTGAAGGCGGCGACGAGACCAACCAGCACCACGAACCAGAACACGAGACGGGAGGTGACCAGTTCGACGTCGACGCTGCTGCCCAGCGCCGGTTCGAGCCGGCGGTTCAGTTGCACCATGGACAGTACCCGCCGGGTAGCGGCGGCCGCCACCACACCGACCGCCCAGCCGAGCAACAGCAGGGCAACCGCCACGACGACACTCACGAGTTGTGATCCGAGCGCACGACGCAGGGCCACGCCGAAATTCTCTTCGAGCATTCACCTCTCCTCTTCTCTTTTTTTCGGGGATCGTCCCGCCGACTTCGGGGACGGCTGAAATCCGGAGCGGGCCGGATGCCGGGACCGGATCCGGGTATCCGCGCGCTCCGACGCGCCGGCATGGTCCGTGTCCGGACGTGCTGTCATTGAGGATCAAGTCTAACGCGCAAGCTACGGCCGGACAAACCCCGCATCTGCTGCGGGATCAGGGTTGCCCGTCAAGGCAGTCGTGCCAGCACTGCGTGCGGCCTGGCCTGGCCTGGCCGTGGCGCCCCGGGTCTGCGCCGCTCGTGCAGCGGAGACAGCCGGCGAATTTTTTCGCCTCGAATCCTTCTACTGCCCGGACTCCCGGCGTGCCGGTCCAATGGCATCCAGTTCGCGGCGCAGCGCGTCAAGATTGCCCTGACTGCGCTCGATGTCGCGTTCCAGGCGACCGGCTTCCGTCGTTGCGGGCGTGTCGTCCGGCGTCTTCTCGCCGGTCGAACCCGCCAGTGCGGCCGCCGACGGAGCAGCCGCCAGTTGCGCACGCTGGCTGCGCAGGCCGTCCAGGCGCTCCGCCTCCTTGCGCAGCTCCTCTTCAAGGATCTGTCGGCGATCGTCGTCGCGGACGCGCTGTGATGCCGGTGTGACCGCAGGGAATTTGCGGGCCGATGCAGCGGCGGTCCCGGCCGTCGCCCCCGTCGTGGTCCTGGCACCGGCGGGGGCGGCTTTCGCGCGGACCGGCCCATCCGGGGCCGGAATCGTCGTCAGCGGCGCCAGATCGATCGGCTGGCAATCCTTGCCATTGGCGGTGCCCTGATAGACCGGGACACCACCGGCAGACTCGCAGCGATAGACCTGCGCCAGCGCCGATGACATGCCGATGGCGGATACGCCCAGGATCAGGATCGCCGCAAGCAGGGAACGTGCACCGCGGGTGCAACGGAATGGCTCGGTCATGCTGCACGGACTCTGTCAGTCGTCATGTCTGGCCTTTCTGCCAGACGAACCCGAAGTGTACGCGCTGGCATCGGCCCGAACACAGACGCCGGACAACCGGTCTTTCGGAGCGGTTCGAGGGTCGCCCGAAACGGAACACGACATCCGTCGCAAGCTTGCCGACCGCGCTCGAAAGACCCGCCAGCAGGCGCTCAGAACGTGTGAAGTAATCGGCCGCGCTCGGGAGGCTCGTCAGGAAACGCCCGGGCGAGGCGCAAAGCGCAGACATATGGGCTCATATGGCGAGCATTTGCAACGAAGCACGGGCGCTTCCTGGCGGGCAGAACGGG
>DAIUFU010000189.1:0-3598 GCA_036844405.1 Burkholderiaceae bacterium
CAGCGTCTCCGGCAGCGGATGCGCGAGCCACGGCTGATCGGGCATGGTCGCCGGGCCGTCCGATCGGCCCTCCCGGTGCCGTCGCCGCACGCTGCGGCGCAACTGACGCTGCACGATCGCACCCAGTGCGTGCATCGAAACCGGCTTGACCAGCCAGGCGCTGCAGCCGGCCAGGATGCCCCGGGCGCGGTCGATCGGCGACGAACGGCCGGTCAGCAGCAGGATCGGAACATCGCGTCCACCCGCCATGCGCCGCAGGCTTCGCGTCAATACATAGCCGTCGACGCCGGGCATGACGACGTCGACGAACAGCAACTCGTAGCTGCGACTGGAAAAGGCGTTCAGCGCCTCCGACGCGTTCGCCGCGGCCTCGGCTTCGAGTCCGGTACGCGCCAGTGCCAGCGCCAGTTGTGCCCGCACGGTCGGGCTGTCGTCGACGATCAGCGCCCGCGGACGACGCAGCCGATCGCCTTCGGCAACCAGCCAGCCGGCATCGAGCGCCGCCTGACGGCGGCGCAGGAATTCGTGCATGCGGCGTGCATCGACCACACGGTTCAGCGCCTGCAGGATCTGGCCGATGAAATCCGAAACCAGCAGGTCGTCACACGGGCGCGCCGGATCGCTGCGCCGGCCAACGCGCAGCAATGCGCGCTCATCGAACTCTTCGGCCAGCGCCTGTGCGGTCAGCGCACCGGCCGCACTCGTCATGTCGACCAGCGCGATGTCAAAATCCCCGGGGCCACGGGTCGTGCACAGCACGAACCGGTAACGGTTGCGCTGAAGGTGGCGCAATACGACGCGCAGCAGAAACTGCAGTTCGTCGGCCAGTCCGAACGTCGCCACGCGCCAGGGCGACTGCGAGTCGGGATCGGCTAGCTCCGGCATCCGGCATTCCTCCTGTGCGATATCGGCGTGGCCGCATGCATGGCGGGAATCGTGTTGCGCGATAGTACCGCGATCCGTTCGCATCGGAACATCCATTTCAGGCAAAAAAGCTGATTTATCTGCATCCTGGCGACAATCGCTAAAGTATTTTCATCGCTGCCGGAGCACACTGGCTTCGTCGCTGCCCGAGTTCTCCTACAATCGATTCACTTCGACCCATCCCGCCCGCCGGAACCGACCATGGCCGCCACGTCTCCCTTGATGAACACCTATCGACGCGAACCGGTTGCGTTCACGCACGGCGACGGCGTCTGGCTCTACGACACGGCGGGGAAACGGTATCTCGATGCGCTGGCCGGCATCGCGGTGAACACGCTCGGACATGCACATCCGGTCCTGGTGAGCGCCCTGCGCGAGCAGGTGGCGCGCATCATCCACAGCTCGAACCTGTTCGAGATCCCGCTGCAGACCGAACTGGCGGCGCAGCTGGTCGCGCTGTCGGGCATGACCAATGCCTTCTTCTGCAATTCCGGCCTGGAGGCCAACGAGGCGGCACTGAAGATCGCGCGCAAGTACGGTCACCAGCGCGGCATCGAGCGGCCGGTCGTCATCGTCTGCGAGCACGCATTTCACGGCCGCTCGATCGCGACCCTGTCGGCCACCGGCAACCGCAAGGTGCACGAGGGCTTCGAGCCACTGGTCGAAGGTTTCGTCCGGGTCGCACTCAACGACAGCGCGGCCATCGAACGCATTGCCGGCGAACGTCGCGACGTCGCCGCGGTCTTTCTCGAAGCGATCCAGGGTGAGGGTGGCGTCCAGCCGGCGCGAGCGGACTATCTGCGCGACGTGCGCCGCATCTGTGATGCGCAGGGCTGGCTGATGATGATCGACGAGGTGCAGTGCGGCACCGGACGCACCGGACGCTGGTTTGCGCATGAGTGGGCAGGCATCCGCGCCGACGTCGTGCCGCTGGCCAAGGGGCTCGCCTCGGGCGTGCCGGTCGGCGCCGTGCTGGCGCACGGTGCCGCGGCCGAAGTGTTTCAGCCGGGCAATCACGGCACGACCTTCGGCGGCAACCCGCTGGCCATGCGGGCCGGGCTCGTGACGCTGCAGGTCATGCGGGACGAAGGGCTGCTCACCAACGCCGCGCGTCAGGGCGAACGTATCCTGACCGGTCTGCGCACACAACTGGATGGCGTCGACGGCATCGTCGACATCCGCGGCCAGGGGCTGATGATCGGCATCGAGCTCGACCGGCCCTGCGGCGCACTGGTCGGCCAGGGGCTGGCCGCGGGGCTGGTCTTCAACGTGACGGCCGAACGGGTCATCCGCCTGCTGCCGCCGCTCATCTTCCGCGACGCGGATTCCGATCTCCTGCTGGCCATGATCGTCCCGCTGATCCGCGCTTTCCTCGGGGTGGACCAGCCGGTCAGCACACCCGCCAGCTGAGAGCCACGCGATGACCATCAAGCATTTCCTGGAACTGAGCGATCTCGATGCGGAAGAGATCGGCTATCTGTTCGAGCGCACCCGCATCATCAAGGATCGCTTCAAGCGCTACGAGAAATTCCATCCGCTGGTCGATCGCACGATGGTGATGATCTTCGAGAAGGCGAGCACGCGCACGCGGCTGTCGTTCGAGGCCGGCATGCAGCAGCTCGGCGGCGCCGCGATCTACCTGAACACGCGCGATTCGCAGCTCGGCCGGGGCGAACCGGTCGAGGATGCCGCCCAGGTCATCTCGCGCATGTGCGACATCGTGATGATCCGCACCTTCGAGCAGGAGACGATCGAACGTTTCGCGGCCCACTCGCGCGTGCCGGTCATCAATGGCCTGACCAATGAATACCATCCGTGCCAGATCCTCGCCGACATTCATACCTGGATCGAGCATCGCGGCCCGATCACCGGACGCAAGGTGGCCTGGATCGGCGATTCGAACAATGTCTGCAACAGCTGGCTGCAGGCCGCCGAACTACTCGACTTCGAGGTGCGCGTGTCGGCACCGCCCGGCTACGAGATCGAGGCGGCGCGCCTGAACCGCTTCGGGCGCCACGTCGAGCAGTTCGCGGATCCGATGCAGGCCTGCGCCGGTGCCGATCTGGTGACGACCGACGTCTGGACCAGCATGGGCTTCGAGGAAGAAAACGAACAGCGCCGACGCGCCTTTGCCGACTGGAGTGTCGATGCCGACATGATGCAGATGGCCGCGCCCGATGCCCTGTTCATGCACTGCCTGCCGGCCCATCGCGGCGAGGAAGTCAGTGCCGAAGTGATCGATGGCCCGCAGTCGGTCGTCTGGGACGAAGCGGAAAACCGTCTGCACGCGCAAAAGGCGCTGATCGAATACCTGCTCCTCGGACGCGTCGACAACGACTGATCAGTTGCGCCGCCCGGCGGCAAGCACGCGCTCGACGATCCCGGTCAGCGCCAGCCGTTCGATCGCACCCACCGCGACTTCCTCGCGGCCCTCGGCGCACAGCCCCTGAATGCCGGCGTCTTCCCAGGCGTCGATGACCGCCAGCCGGATCTCCTCGCGTACGGCCGCGGCGACGGCCAGCGCCAGCGCCCGCTCCCGGTCTTCGCACGCCGACGCGCCCTCTCCGCCCCCGATCGATGCCGTCTGCGTCCCGCCGACCGTTGCCGCCGGCGCCACGGCAGAGTCCTTTGCTGTCATCGCTTTCCTCCTGCAGATTCGCTGACGTTCACGCGT
>DAIUFU010000190.1:0-3575 GCA_036844405.1 Burkholderiaceae bacterium
GCCGCATAGTTCTGCAGCGGCTCGCCCATGCCCATGAACACGACATTGGTCACGAGGCGAGCCGGTGCACCGGCCGCTGCCGAACCGGGCATTCCGGCCGACTCGCCGGCCGGCACCCCGCCTTCTGCCGCAGCCAGCACCCGGCGTGCGTGCCAGACCTGACCGATGATCTCGTCGGCACGCAGATTGCGTGCAAAACCCTGCTTGCCGGTCGAACAGAAGCGGCAATTGACCGCGCAGCCAGCCTGGGTCGACACACACAGCGTGCCGCGCCCGGCTTCGGGGATGAATACGGTCTCGACGGCATTGCCACCGCCCACATCGAGCAGCCACTTGCGTGTACCGTCGACCGAATCGTGATCGGACAGCACGCGCGGCGCCTCGATACAGGCATGCGTCTGCAGCAGTTCGCGGAAGTCCTTCGCCAGATCGGTCATCGCGGCGAAATCGGCAGCCCCGCGCTGATGCATCCACTGCATCAACTGGCGTGCGCGAAAGGGCTTCTGGCCCCATTCGGCGCACTGCTCCTCGAGCGCCTGGCGATCCAGCCCGAGCAACCGGACCGGCACCGTGCGATCCCTCGCCGTCGTCATGACCGGTTCACACTCCACCTGGACTCAACGCGAATGCAGATCCAGCGTCGGGAAGAAAAAGGCGATTTCGGTGCGCGCCGTCTCCGGGGCATCCGAACCATGGACGGCATTGGCATCGATGCTGTCGGCAAAATCGGCACGGATCGTGCCCGGCTCGGCCTTCTTCGGGTCGGTCGCACCCATCAGGTCGCGATTGCAGCGGATGGCGTCTTCGCCCTCGAGCACCTGAATCATCACCGGCCCGGACGTCATGAAAGCCACCAGATCGGCGTAAAACGGACGCTCCCGATGCACGGCATAGAAGGCACCGGCCTGCGCGGCGGACAGATGCATCATGCGGGCGGCAATGATTTTCAGCCCGGCCTTTTCAAAGCGGGCAAGAATGTCGCCGATCGCGTTCTTGGCGACGGCATCGGGCTTGATGATGGACAGGGTACGTTCGACGGCCATGAAAATTCCAGAAGAATCCGCATCCGGGCGCATCCGGATGCATCCAGGAGAACGCCGTGATGCATTCCCGCAGGTGCGAACACATCATGGCGCAGTAAAAGAGGCGCAGTAAAAGAGACACAGCAAAAGAGAAGATGTCCGGGCAACGGCCGCTCGAACCGCGTGAACCGGCCAGCGGGCCGGTTGAGCCTATTCCGGACGAAGACCCAGCGGACGAAGACCCGGCGGACGGTGACCCCGGCCGGAAATCCAGCCAGAAAACAGACCAGAAACCGGCGCCAAGATGCGGATGTTGCACGATTTTTCAGTTTATCATGCGCGCCATCATCCGGTGGGGCCGGCAAGACCGCGGACCAGGCTGCCCATGGTGCTCACAAGGCACGATCCAGTGGCTGGTTTTCACGTATAGTCGCCCCCACATGGGTTTCATTCCGGCCTGCGGAAATCGGTGCGGCAAATCGACATCGACGGCAACGACGCCCGCCGCCACGCAGACACCCCGGGGAACGTCCCGGAACCGGACCGGATTTCGCTTGTCGACGGAGAACAGATCAATGGCCTACGGACAGAATCGACTGGATGCGCACGCGGCACGCGGCGGATTCGGCGTTGCACTGGATGCCGCCGCGCGCAATCGCGTGCTGCGCAACACTTACTGGATGCTGGCACTGTCGATGATCCCGACGGTACTGGGCGCCTGGATCGGGGTACGCACCGGCTTTTCGTTTTTTGCCGGCAGCCCGTTCATGGGCCTGATCGCCTTCCTGGCGGTTGCCTTCGGTTTCTTCTACGCCATCGAACGCTTCAAGAACAGCGCCATCGGCGTTGCACTGCTGCTCGGCTTCACGTTCTTCATGGGGCTGATGCTCTCGCGCCTCATTGGCGCGGTGCTGGGTCTGTCCAACGGCGCCAGCCTGATCATGTACGCCTTTGGCGGCACGGCGGTGATCTTCGGCGCGATGGCGACGGTGGCCAGCGTGTCGAAGCGCGACTTCAGCGGCATGGGCAAGTGGCTCTTCGTCGGCTTTCTCGTGATCTTCGTCGCGGCGATCGCCAACATCTGGCTGCAGATCCCGGCGCTGATGCTGACCATCTCGACGCTGGCCGTACTGATCTTCTCGGCCTTCATCCTGTACGATCTGCAGCGCATCGTGAACGGCGGCGAGACCAACTACATCGTGGCCACGCTGTCGGTCTACATCAGCGTGTACAACGTCTTTGCCAATCTGCTGGCACTGCTCGCGGCACTGACCGGTCAGCGCGACTGAAGAACACCGCACGCAGAAGCACGAACGGGGCCGATGGCCCCGTTTTTCATTCGGGCGACCGTCCGAACACCGCCATCGACTCGACGTGCGAAGTGTGCGGGAACATGTTGACGACGCCGGCCGCCAGCAGGCGATACCCGCCGCAGTGCACGAGCACGCCGGCGTCGCGGGCCAGCGTGGCCGGATTGCAGGACACATAGACGATGCGCTCCGGACGATGTGCCGGATCGGCGTCATCAGCGCTCAGTGTCTTGACCAGGGCGATCGCCCCCTCACGCGGCGGATCGATCAGGATCCGGTCAAAGCGGCCCAGTGCTTCCCACTGCTGCGCATCGATGGCGAACAGATCGGCGGCACGGAACCGGGCACCCCCGGCCAGGCCGTTGATGTCGGCATTGGCGGCGGCCCGTTCAACCAGCGCAGGATTGCCCTCGATGCCGACGCCGCTTGCGCCACGGGCCGCGATCGGCAGCGAAAAATTGCCCAGTCCGCAAAACAGATCGGCAATGCGCTCGCCCGGCTGCGGATCGAGCCAGCGCAGCGCGCGGCGCACCAGCACCTCATTGATGCGCGCATTGACCTGCGTGAAATCGGTCGGCCGATACGGCATGTACACGCCGAACTCGGGCAAGGCATAACCAAGTCCCGATCGCGCACCCTCGACGGCCAGCACTCCGTCCGGCGTGCAGAACAGCTCGATCGAATCCGGCCCCTTCGGCTGCAGCCACCATTCCACGGAATGCTGCCGGGCAAAGGCGCGCAAATGCACGAGGTCGTCTTCGGTTGGCGGCTCGAGCACGCGCAGCACCAGGGCGATGGTTGCGCCGTCATCCGCAGCACCCGCCGTGCCGGATTTCTCGCCGACGGCAACCTCGATCTGGGGCACCCGCTGCCGGATCGACAGCGCGGCGATCAGTTCGCGCAGCGGCACGAGCAGACGCGAAACCGGAACCGGCAGGATGCGGCATTCGCGCATGTCGGCCACGTAACGGGAGGCGCGCTCGCGAAAGCCGACCAGCACGCCTTTTTTCGGTACGTCGCGCACCGACAGCCGGGCCCGATGACGGTAGTGCCACGCCGGCCCGGCAATCGGTGCCAGCCAGAGATCGGCACGCACCTTGCCCAGGTGCCAGAGCTGGTCTTCCAGGACACGCTGCTTGATCGCCACCTGGACGGCCACATCGACGTGCTGCATCGAACAGCCGCCGCAGACGCCAAAATACGGACAGGCCGGCGTGACACGCGCGCTGCTCTCGCGCAGAAC
>DAIUFU010000191.1:0-3529 GCA_036844405.1 Burkholderiaceae bacterium
GAAGGGCATCTGCAGCGGCTGCGCGTCACGCGTGCGGGCGAGCGCATCGAGCTTCATCTTCAGCCAGGCGCTGTCATTGGAACGCATGTCCATCGACAGCGCCTTGGCAATCGCGCCCAGTCCGCGTGGCTGCTCGTTGCCGTTGACCCAGGTCTCGAACGGCACGATCCGTCCGGTGCTGCCGTCGGCCTGGGGCCCGGTTTCTCCGGTCTGGCCGATGAAGATGCAGAACGACGCACGCTTGTCCAGCGGCTCGACCATGTACGAAAAGGCGAGGTTGCCGCCGGGCAGCTTCGGCCGGCTCGGCCAGCGCAGCGACGACAGTGCCGGCTGCGGCACGCGCTCGATGCGCAGGCGCCGGTCCGACGCTTCGGGCGCCACCTGCAGATCCTGTGGTTGCTGCGCGTCGACCGATGGCGCCACGCTCAGCACCGAGCCGATCACGCTGTTCGGCCGGTAGGTGGTGATGCCTTTCAGGCCGGCGCGCCAGGCCTCGAAATACAGCGTCTTGAATTCTTCGTACGGATAGTCTTCGGCGACGTTGACCGTCTTGCTGATCGCCGAATCGATGTAGGGCTGCACGGCTGCGCTCATGCGCATGTGATCGAGGGCCGCGATCTGCATCGCCGAGACGAAGTAGTCGGGCAGCTCCTGCGTCTCGTGCCCGAGATGACGCCACATCCGGTAGGCGAAATCCTCGACCACGTATTCCTGGCGCGAGCCGTCGGGCATGCGCTTGCGCCGGGTGTAAGTCCACGAGAACGCGGGCTCGATGCCGCCCGAGGCGTTGCCGGCAAAGGCGATCGAGATCGTTCCGGTCGGTGCGATCGACAGCTGGTGTGAATTGCGGATGCCGTGTTCGCGGATGCGTGCCTTGAGTGCCTCGGGCAGACGCGAGGCGGCATGCGGCGGTGCCAGCCACTGGTCCGCATCGAACAGCGGGAAGGCACCACGCTCGATCGCCAGCTCTACCGATGCCTCATAGGCGACGTCGCGCATCGACTGCGCGATGTGCGCGGCGAAACCGCGCGCATCATCCGTGTCGTAGCGCAGCTTGAGCATCGTCAGCGCATTGCCCAGCCCGGTGAACCCCAGGCCGATGCGGCGCTTGGCCTGCGCCTCGCGCTCCTGCGCCTCGAGCGGCCACAATGTCAGATCGAGCACGTTGTCCAGCGCGCGCACCGCGATCGCGACCGTGCGGCGGAAGCGCTCGAAGTCGAATACCGGCTTCTTGCCGAACGGGTCGACCACGAAACGGGTCAGATTCAGGCTGCCCAGGTCGCAGCAGCCGTACGGCGGCAGGAACTGCTCGCCGCACGGATTGCTGGCGTCGATGTGCTCGCAGTACGACAGGTTGTTGTCGCGGTTGACGTGATCGATGAAGATCACGCCGGGCTCGGCATGATCGTAGGTCGAGGCCATGATCTGGTCCCACAGTTCGCGTGCCGCGATCCGTCGGTAGACCCATTTGCCCTCGCTGTTGCGCCCGAGATCGTTTTCCTCGAACGGCCGTGCGGTGTGCACGAGATCGAATTCGCCACCGGTCTCGACCGCCCGCATGAACAGGTCGGTGACCGCCACCGACATGTTGAAGTTGGACAGTGCGCCGTCGTTCTTCGCATGAATGAACTCTTCGATGTCCGGATGATCGACGCGCATCACGCCCATCTGTGCGCCGCGCCGCGCGCCGGCCGACTCCAGGGTCTCGCAGGACTTGTCGAAGACGCGCATGTACGACACCGGGCCCGAGGCGCGCGAGTGCGTGCCCTTGACAAGAGCGCCGCGCGGGCGGATTGCCGAAAAATCATAGCCGACGCCGCCACCGCGACGCATGGTCTCGGCCGCCTCCTGCAGTGCAGCATAGATGCCCGGTGTGCCGGCTGCGTCATACCCCCAGACCGCGTCGCCGATCGGCTGCACGAAACAGTTGATCAGGGTGGCGCGGATGTCGGTGCCGGCGGCCGAATTGATTCGTCCGGCCGGCACGAAGCCGTGCTCCATGGCCCAGAGAAATTCGCCTTCCCAGTGCTCGCGCAGTGCCTCGGTCTCGATCGAGGCCAGCGCACGCGCGACACGACGGCGGACGTCATGCGCCGTCGATTCATCGCCCTTCGCGTATTTCTCGCGCAGGACGTCGAGCGTTACTTCCTGCTCGGGCAGGGCGGCCAGGATGTCTTCGATTTTCATGCGCTGGGTTCTCGGTTCTTGCGATGCTCCACCGTCAGGTGAGCGGACGGAGGAGTGGAAAGTGGTCCGGTGAGCCCGGAAAACAGGTGAATGACGGATGAAAAAAGAACGAAACGCCGTCGTGTGCGTGCAGGGGAGAGGGAGCGAAAGACGGCTTTTCCCGCCCGGCACCGGAGCGGGCGGAAGCGACGCATTCCACCCGCTGGGACCGTTCGCGCCGGGGCGGCCCATTTTACCCTCATGGGCTTTTCTGGCAACGACCGAACGGGCGGAAAACGGATTTCCGGTCCCGACGGATCGATACTTTTTTGCCTGGCTGCCGGGCCGGATGCCGGGGGGCCGATGCCGGCTGGCGCAATCGAGACTGCCCGGATTTGCCGGCATTCGTTTCGCCGGAGCCTGCCTCGCGCCTTCACGGCGTCTCACATCGGGCCATCCGCACGGCCGCCACCGGTTCCTCGATCCGCGCCAGTGCCCGCAGGGTGCGACACTGGCCGTCGACGCACAACTGCCAGGGTGCGGTCCAGGGCGATACGCTCAGGTTCAGCTCCGGGCGCGGCCCGGTTGCCGGCGAATAGTGCCAGACGCCGTTGCGCAGCCGGGCGCCGTCGGGTGGCTCCATGCCGGCACCGCTGCCCTCGATCCGTGCTTCGACGAGCACCAGACCGGCCGGCGTGACCTGCCAGTCTTCTTCCCAGCGGGTTTTCTCGATCGAATGCGTCCAGGCGAGCGTGAATGCCAGTGCCGGCAGGAAAGCGCGCAGCGTTCCTCCGGCGAACAGGCAGACGCCGATCGGCACGGGTTCAGGCGAACCCGGTCGCCGGTGGTCCGGCCGGCCGGCGGCGTCGGAAATGCACGACCAGCAAGGCCAGCGCCAGCGCGAAGCCGGCCTGATCACTGATCGGCACCGCCGCAATGAGCAGCATCGCGGCAACGGCGCCCAGCATGCGCTCCCACCACAGCAGGCCGATGCGCAGATAGCCGATGCTGGCCGCGCCCCACAGGCAGATGGCGAGCACCGCCTTGACCACCATGTAGGCGGTGTCGGCCAGGTTGCCGCCCTGCATCATCAGGGCCGGATCGTAGACGGCCATGAACGGCACGACGAAGCCGGCAATGGCGATGCGCATCGCCTGCACGCCGATCGCCAGTCCCGAGGCGCGCGCGATCGGCGAGGCGGCAAAGGCCGCCAGCGCCACCGGCGGCGTGAGGTCGGCCATGATGCCGAAATAGAAGACAAACATGTGCGAGACGATCAGCGGCACACCCATCTCGAGCAGGGCCGGGGCCGCCAGCGAACTCGTGATGATGTAGTTCGGGATCGTCGGGATGCCCATGCCGA
>DAIUFU010000192.1:0-3509 GCA_036844405.1 Burkholderiaceae bacterium
AATGGCGCAGCTTGGCATCGAGGTTGGACAGCGGCTCGTCCATCAGGAACAGCGTTGG
Source organism: Burkholderiaceae bacterium (assembly GCA_036844405.1). GTDB lineage: Bacteria > Pseudomonadota > Gammaproteobacteria > Burkholderiales > Burkholderiaceae_E > Zeimonas. The sequence goes on from DAIUFU010000192.1 coordinate 59, forward strand.
CGTGCGCACCATCGCGCGCGCCAGTGCCACCCGCTGGCGCTCGCCGCCCGAGAGCTCGCGCGGCTTGCGGTGCAGCAGATGATCGATGCCGAACAGGGCCGCCGCCCACTGCACCTTGTCCTTGATGGTCGCCGCATCGGTGCGCGAAGCCTGCAGCGGAAAGGCGATGTTGCCCGCGACCGTCTTGTGCGGGTACAGCGCGTAGCTCTGGAAGACCATCGCGATGTTGCGCTTGCGCGGCGGATCGTCGTTGACCACGCGCCCGTCGATGCGGATGAGCCCGCTCGTCGGATGTTCCAGCCCGGCGATCGTGCGCATCAGCGTGGACTTGCCCGAGCCCGAGGCACCGAGCAGCACGACGAACTCGCCGTCGGCAACGTCCATGCTGATGTCGTCGACCGCACGCACGCGGCCGTGATCGTAAGTGGTGACCAGATGCTCGACGCTCAGGCTGGCCATACGCCGCAACCCCGGACAGGAACGGGAATCCCGGGCGACCGCGACCGCAGGACGCGATCCCCCGTTCTCATGCCTTGCCGCCGATCAGGCCGCGCGCGCGCCACTGCGCATAGATCGCCTCGCACTGTTTGGCCGCTTCGTCGACGCTCTGCTCGGGCGTGAGCGTGCCGCGTGCCGCCTTGGCCAGCATGTTGGGCAGCACGAAGGTGTTGAGCACCTCGCCCACCGCCGGATTCGAATAGCCCGGGTAGCCCAGGTTGGCCGTCCACTTGACCGCATCGAGCAGCGGCACGAGCTTGCCCTCGGCCTCGCCCTGCAGCCGGAACGGATCCTTCCGGAACCAGGTCTCGTGCAGATTCTGCAGGGGCGACGCCTGGGCCACCGCAGGATAGCCGCGATCGCCGCCCGGAATCGGTGTGCCGAAGAAACTGGGCGAGTTGTACAGCTTGCTCTGGTACATCGCCTGGTCGTAGTTCTTCGCCAGATGCAGGATGAACTGCTTGGCCAGATCCTCGCGTGCCTTGGCGAACTTCGGAATGATGTAGCTGTACAGCACGTGCACGTTCGCCCAGCGATCGCCACGCGGGCCGGCCAGCGGCGGCGTGTTGAAGACGTCGCGCGCGATCTCGGGCACGCTCGCCTGCGCCGAGCGGTAGGCCGAGATCGAATTGACGATGAACGACGCCTTGCCGGCGATCAGGTCCTGGTTGTTCGAGGCCGCGTTCCACGAGAACACCGCCGGCGTCATCGTCCGCTTGTACAGGTCGACCATGTATTTGACGGCATCGATCATGCGAGTCCGGTTCTCGCCCGTGCCGAGGATGACGTTGTCGTTCTCGTCCTGCAGCGACGCGCCCCAGGACCACATCAGCGAACGCGACACCATGTTCGAGTCGAGTTCCTGCGACATGCCGATGCCGACCTGCACGCCCTGCTCGCGACGGATCTTCTCGCCGACGTCGAGCAGTTCCTGCCAGGTCGTGGGACCGTTCGGCATGCCGGCCTTCTCCCACAGCGAGCGGCGATAGTTGCCCGGATCGATCGTCCAGCCGTGGCAGAACGCGTACCAGGTCTTGACGACCGGGTTGTACGACAGGCGCGGAATGATGCCGACCGGATCGCCGAAGAGTTTCTTCGCCTCCTCGTTGACGTCGCCCATGTCGAGCACGCTCGGCGCGAACTGCGAGGCGTTGTCGATCAGCTCGATCAGGTCATGACCGGAACCGGCCGAGATTTCCGACGTCGTCGTCGTCACCAGGTCGGCCAGGTTGATGTGGTCGATGATGACCTGCACGCCGTTGGCTTCGCCCCAGGCCTTCGCGAACTGGTCGAACCAGGTGTCATACGAAGGAACGAAATGGCTCCACTGGAGAATCTTCAGCGTCTTGTCGGCGGCCAGCGCGCGCCGCGGCAGCAGCGACCCGCCGACGGCCGCCGTCACGCCGGCAGCGCCGGCGCCCTGCAGGAAGCGCCGCCGCGGCGTCGATGCATGCGATGCCTTTTCGGACGCGCGGTCGGACACGTGATCGGACGGGGTCGAATGATGCGCAACCGGCTCCACCTGTTTGTGCGACATGACACACCTCCTCGGGTGATGACGAAACGATGGTGAACGAACAGGGCTGATGCCAGACCTTACTACCGACGGGAGCGATTTCGGCCTGAATCCCCTTTTGTGCTCCTTTTCGTGTTCCTGTTCCCTGCGCGCCCGAACCTTTCATTCTTTCTTTTGCCACTGGCCCGGGTGCATCCGCCCCCCGTCGTGCATCTGCGGGGTGACTCTCAGATTACCCCGGCCGCACGCCATTGCGCAATCACGTCGGGGGTATAGCCCAGATCGGCCAGCACCGCCTCGGTATGCTCGCCCAGCGCGGGGCCCGGGTGGTGCACGGCTCCGGGCGTCGCCGAGAATTTCGGCACGACGCCGGGCACGGCCAGCGGTGTTCCATCCGGCAGGACCATGCGCTTGATCATCGCGCGCGCCTGATAGTGAGGATCGGCGACCATGTCGGCGACGCTGTAGATGCGCCCGCTCGGCACGTCGGCTTCCGCCATCACCCGCAGTGCCTGTTCGAGCGCCTGCGTGCGTGTCCAGGCTTCGATCGCGCCATCGATCTCGCCCGCCCGCGCAACGCGCCCGGCGTTGTCGGCCAGCGCCGGATCGTCAGCCAGATCGGCACGCCCGATCGCCCGCATCAGCCGCTGAAAGATCGAGTCGCCGTTGCCGCCGATGACGATGTAGCGCCCGTCAGCGGTCGGGTAGGTGTTCGACGGCACGATGCCGCTCAGCGTCGTGCCCGTGCGCTCGCGCACGATGCCGTAGCGGTCGTACTCCGGCAGCGTGCTCTCCATCATGTTGAAGACCGCCTCGTAGAGCGCGACGTCGACGACCTGGCCGCGGCCGCTCGCGTGACGATGGTGCAGCGCCATCAGCACGCCGATCACACCATGCAGGGCCGCCAGAGAATCGCCGATCGACAGGTTCATCCGCACCGGCGGCCGGTCGGGAAAGCCGCTGACGTGACGCATGCCGCCCATCGACTCGGCGATGGCGCCGAAGCCGGGACGGTCGCGATACGGGCCGGTCTGTCCGTAGCCGGACATGCGCAGCAGGATCAGACCCGGGTTGTCCTTCGCCAGGTCGTCATGGCCCAGCCCCCATTTTTCCAGTGCTCCGGGTCGGAAGTTCTCGATGACGATGTCGCTGCGCGCAGCCAGTTCGCGTGCGATCCGCTGACCTTCGGGCGCGCGCAGATCGAGCGTGATCGAACGCTTGTTGCGCCCCTGTACATACCACCACAGCGAGGTCCCGCCGGCTTCGTCCGGATGCAGCTTGCGCCATTTGCGCAGCGGATCGCCGCCGTCGCGGCCGGCGCGCGCCGGCGGCTCGACCTTGACCACGTCGGCACCGAAATCGGCCAGCATGCGCCCGGCGAACGGGCCGGCGATCAGTTGCCCGAGTTCGAGCACGCGCAGGCCGGCCAGCGGTCCG
>DAIUFU010000193.1:0-3427 GCA_036844405.1 Burkholderiaceae bacterium
AGAACCGCTACGTCGGCATGAAGTCGCGCGGCTGCTACGAGACCCCGGGCGGCACCGTCCTGCTGCGTGCGCACCGCGCGATCGAATCGCTCACCCTCGATCGCGAAGTGGCCCACCTGAAGGACGATCTGATGCCGCGTTACGCCAGCCTCGTCTACAACGGCTACTGGTGGTCGCCCGAGCGCACGGCGCTCCAGGTGCTGATCGACAACACGCAGCAGCACGTCAACGGCACCGTGCGCCTGCGCCTGTACAAGGGCCAGGCGACCGTTACCGGGCGCAAGTCGCCGGACTCGCTCTTCGATGCACGCATCTCGACCTTCGAGGACGACCACGGCGCCTACGATCAGGCGGATGCCGGCGGCTTCATCCGGCTCAATGCGCTGCGCATGCGCATCGCCGCCAACCAGCGCGCGGCCGTCGCCAGTGGCGCAGGAAAGAAGGCAGCACCGCGCAAGACGGCCGGCCAGCGCGGCACAGCCCGCAAACGCGCAGCGAATGCCTGAGCACGGATTCGGTGCAGTGTTTCACCGTGATCGGCAATGTCACTGTTGACGCTGCGCGGCGTCGCCCTCGCCTGGGGGCACGTCGCACTGCTGCAGGATGCGGATTTCTCGATCGAGACGGGTGAGCGGGTCGCACTGATCGGGCGCAACGGCACCGGCAAGTCGTCGCTGCTGCGCGGCATGGCCGGGCTGATCGAATTCGACCAGGGCCAGATCGAACGCGTCGGCGGTCTCGGTGTCGCCTGTGTTGCGCAGGAACCCGAACTCGACGAGACCGTCACCGTCTTCGAAGCGGTGGCGGAAGGCCTGGCGGCACAGGCGGCACTGATCACGGAGTACGAGACGCTGACCGGCGCGCTGGCGCAGGACGCCCGGCGATCGGGCGGACAGGCTCCGGGCACAGGCGACCCGCTGTCGCCGGCCTCGCCCTCCTCGCCAGCCCCGCCAAAGCCGGCCGATCCGGCCGGTGCACTCGAGCGCCTGGCCGAACTCCAGGCGCGCATCGACGCCGAGGATGCCTGGAGCATCGTGCACCGCATCGACAGTGTCCTGAGCCGGCTCGCGCTGGATGGGCGACGCCGCATCGGCGAACTGTCGGGTGGCATGCGCAAGCGTGTCGCACTGGCCCGTGCACTCGTGGCCGAACCCGATCTGCTGCTGCTGGACGAGCCGACCAACCATCTGGACATCGACTCGATCCACTGGCTCGAAGAACTGCTGATCCACTGGCGCGGTGCACTCGTCGTCGTCACCCATGACCGGCGTTTCCTCGATCAGGTGGCCACGCGCATCGTCGAACTCGACCGCGGGCGGCTGCGCTCGTATCCGGGCTCCTTTGCCGCCTGGCGGCAACGCAAGAGTGAAGAGCTCGCCGCCGAGGCCGTGGCCGATGCGAAGTTCGACAAGCTGCTGGCGCAGGAAGAGGCGTGGATCCGTCAGGGTGTGGAAGCCCGGCGCACGCGCGACGAGGGCCGCGTGCGCCGGCTCGAACAGTTGCGCCGGGAGCGCGCTGCCCGCCGCGAGCGCGCCGGACGGGCACAGCTGACGGTGGACGCCGGCGAGCGCACCGGCAAACGGGTCGTTGAGCTGATCGGTGTCTCGAAGGCCTGGGGCGATCGCGTCGTCGTGCGCGACTTCGACCTGATCGTGCAGCGTGGCGACCGCGTCGGTCTGGTCGGACCGAACGGCGCCGGCAAGACGACGCTGCTGCGCCTGATGCTCGGCGAGCTCGCACCCGATGCGGGCCGCGTGCGCACCGGAACGAATCTGCAGATCGCCTATTTCGATCAGTTGCGCGCGCAACTGGACGATGAGGCGACACTGGTGGAAACGATCAGCCCGGGATCGGACTGGATCGAGATCGGCACGCAGCGCACGCACGTGATGAGCTATCTCGAGCGCTTTCTGTTTTCACCGCAACGGGCACGCTCGCCAGTCGGCACCCTGTCCGGCGGCGAGCGCAACCGCCTGCTGCTCGCACGCCTGTTTGCGCGCCCGGCCAATCTGCTCGTGCTCGACGAGCCGACCAACGATCTCGATATCGAAACCCTCGAGCTGCTCGAGGAGCTGCTGCTCGATTATGCCGGTACGGTCATCATCGTCAGTCATGATCGCGCTTTTCTCGACAACGTCGTCACCCAGACCATCGTCTCGCTGGGTGACGGGCGCTGGCGCGAATATGTCGGCGGGTACTCCGATTACCGGGCAGCCCTGGACAGTACCGAAGCCGCTGCGGGTCCCGGCGCCCACGGCACTGCCACAACGCGGCCGCAAGCCGGGACGGCAACGACAGCGGGCCGCGGCACCGTGCATCCGGGTACGCCAGCGACGACCGCCGCAACGGCAGCCGCCCCCACGAAGCGCAAGTTGAGCTATGGTGAACAGCGCGAGCTGGCCGGACTTCCCGAGCGGATCACGGCCCTCGAGAACGAGCAGAGGGAGCTCGCACAGAACATCGCCGATCCGTCCCGCTGGGAAAAGGATCCACAGGCGATGCAGACGATGAAGCAGCGTTACGGCGCCATCGAAGACGAACTGCTCGAGGCTCTCGAACGCTGGGAACTGCTCGAATCCCGCAACGGATGAACCCCGGCTGCCGGGCCCCGCAACGGGAAGATGGCCGCCGACGGCGGACGAAACCGGCAGCCCCGTATCCACAGACCCCGAAAGGAGGAACCCGATGCCGTCTTTTGATGTCGTATCCGAAGCCGATGCCGTCGAAATCCGCAATGCCGTCGACCAGGCCAACAAGGAAATCGGCAACCGCTTCGATTTCAAGGGATCGGACGCGCGCATCGAACAGAAGGAGCGCGAACTGACCGCCTTCGCCGACGACGACTTCAAGCTCGGCCAGGTGCGCGACGTGTTGCTGGGCAAGATGGCCCGGCGTAACGTCGACGTGCGTTTTCTCGACTACGGCGACGTGCAGAAAATCAGCGGCGACAAGGTGAAGCAGCCGATCACCGTGCGCCACGGCGTCTCGGGTGAACATGCGAAGCGCATCGTGCGTCTGGTCAAGGACAGCAAGCGCAAGGTGCAGGCCAGCATCCAGGGCGACACGGTACGTGTGAGTGGCGGCAAGCGCGACGATCTGCAGGACACGATCGCATTGCTGAAGAAGGAAGTCACCGACATCCCGCTGGCCTTCACGAATTTCCGGGACTGAACGGTCCGCCGGACGGGAAGTCGACAGACCCTCCGGCAGAGAATGATTCGCCCGCGCGGGATGGCCGGGGGGGCGAGAGAGGCTCTCCCGCGAAGAAAGGCTCCCCTGCGAAGAAAGGTACTTCTGCAAAAAGACGGTTCAGCGAAACAGTAATCTGTTTTTTCGATTGAATTGATTGTTTTTATTCGTTGGACAGATTACTACCCCACACCGATACTCCTTCCATCGCGACCGGACGCGCTCCGGTCGGCGAACC
>DAIUFU010000194.1:0-3384 GCA_036844405.1 Burkholderiaceae bacterium
GCGCCCACGGCCTGCCGCAACTGCTCCAGGGCGGCCGGATCCTCGATCGTCGTCAGATCCCCGGGATCACGATGCTCGCACAGCGCCTGGATCGCCCGGCGCAGCACCTTGCCCGAACGCGTCTTCGGCAGCATGGTCACGAAATGCACGCGTGCCGGGCGCGCAATCGCTCCGAGCCGCTGGTCGACCAGCTGCATCATCTCGTGCTCCAGCGCCTCGCGCCCCTGGTCGTTCGCCACGCTGGCCGGATCCTTGAGCACGACGAAGGCGGTCGCGTTCTGCCCGCGCACGGCATCGGCCACGCCGACGACAGCACACTCGGCGACCGCCGGGTGACTGGCCAGCGTCTCCTCGATCTCGCGCGTGCCCAGCCGGTGACCGGCCACATTGATGACGTCGTCCGTGCGCCCGAGAATGAAGTAATAGCCGTCGTCGTCGCGGATGCCCCAGTCGAAGGTGGAATAGACCTGACGTCCCGGAATCGTCGAGAAATACGCCTCCAGAAAACGCGCATCGTTGCGCCAGACGGTCTGCAGGCAACCAGGTGGCAGCGGCGGAACGATCGCCACCACGCCCTTCTGATTCGCTCCGGCTTCCTCACCCGTACGCTCATCGAGCAATCGCAGATCGAAGCCGTACATCGCCATGCCGGGAGAGCCGTAGCGCAGCGGTGTTTTCTCGATGCCGTGCGCGACGCTGAGGATCGGCCAGCCGGTCTCGGTCTGCCAGTAATTGTCGATCACCGGCTTGTCGAGTGCCTGCGAGATCCAGGTGGCGGTGGGTTCATCCAGTGGTTCGCCGGCCAGAAACAGGGCCCGCAGGCTCGACAGATCGTATTTCGACAGCCAGGCGGGATCCTGCTTCTTGAGCACACGCACGGCTGTCGGCGCGGAGAACATTGCCGTGACGCGATGCTTCTCGACGAGGTGCCAGAAAATGCCCGGGTCCGGGCGCAGCGGCGTACCTTCATAGAGGATGGTGGCCATGCCGGCAATCAGCGGGCCATAGACGATGTATGAGTGCCCGACGACCCAGCCGATGTCGCTCGTCGAAAAATACGTGCCTCCGGCCTCACCGTAGAAGATGTATTTCATCGATGCCGCCAGGGCCACCGCATGTCCGCCAACGTCACGCTGCACCCCTTTTGGCGTTCCGGTCGTGCCCGAGGTGTACAGGGTGTAGCTGATCTCGTTCGATTCGAGCCACTCGATCGGCACCTCGGCATCGAGATGTCGGTCGCGCAGGCTCCCATAATCCTCGTCGCGCCCGGCCACCCGCTGAAAGGGAGCCAGGCCGCGATCAACGATCAGCACCTTGTCCGGCGAGCGGCCGGACCGCTCGAGCGCCGCATCGAGCAGCGGCTTGTACTCGATGACCCGGCCGCCGCGTGATCCGGCGTCGGCACTGACGATGAGTACCGGTTCGGCATCGTCGATGCGGCTGGCCAGGCTGTGCGCGGCAAAACCGCCGAACACGACCGAATGGATGGCGCCGATGCGCGCGCAGGCCAGCATCGCAAAGACGGCCTCGGGAATCATCGGCATGTACAGCAGCACGCGATCGCCACGCCCGACGCCGAGCGCCTGCATCACCGCCGCCATGCGCACGACCTCGCGCTGCAGTTCGGCAAAGGTCCAGGTGCGTGAAATGTCGACTTCGGTCGACTCGTAAATCAGTGCCGGCTGGTCGGCACGCGTCGCCAGGTGGCGATCGACCGCGTTGTGGCACAGATTCGTGCGCCCGCCCACGAACCAGCGCGTGAACGGAGGTCGCGAATAGTCCAGCACCTGATCGAACGGCTCGTGCCAGTCGATCAGTGTGGCCTGCTCGGCCCAGAACGCCTCGCGTTCACGAATCGAACGTTCGTGTACTTCGGCCAGTGTCGCTCCCGCCTGCACGATTGCCATCACGCTCCTCCTGTGTCTTTTCTGTCATCCACATGCCATGCCGGATCTGTGTCCGGTTTCCGGGCGGCCGGCGTCGACCGGTCGAGCCGCTTATCCCGAGGAGGCGGCTTCCTCCCGGGGCGCGGCCAGCGGGCGACCCGGGCTGCCGGGCTACCGGGCCGCCGCACTCCGGCGTGCTTCCCGGTCTGTCCGGACGCAGCAGATCGCCCTGCGCGTTCAGGATGCCTGCGCAGCGATCACCTGGATCTCGACGCGGAACTCGGGTGCGGCCAGACGCGCCTGCACGGTCGCTCTCGCCGGCGTGTGTCCGGGCGACACCCAGGCATCCCAGACGGCGTTCATCGCCGCGTAATCCGCCATGTCGGCCAGATAGACGTTCGCCTGCAGGATGCGCGTGCGGTCGCTGCCCGCCTGCCGCAGCAGGCGATCGATGGTGTCCAGGATCGACTGCGTCTGCCCGGACGCATCGAGCGCGGCATCTTCGGCCACCTGCCCGGCCAGATAGACGACGCCGCCGTGGCAGACGGCCTGCGACATGCGCGGGCCGACCTGCCAGCGCACGATGTCGGCGTTGTCTGGTGCCGTCGCGCCGGCGCTCCTGTCGGTATCAGTCATGCATTGCCCTCATCGAGAAAGGATTCCACCGCGTCGATCTGCGCCGGATCGATCAGGGTCGGCGCGTGACCCACCCCCGGAAAGACGACCTCCCGCGCACGCGGACCACGCCGGCTCATCGCTGCCGCGGTCGCCGCATCGAGCAGATCGGAATCGGCACCACGCAGCACCAGCGTCGGCACATCGATTGCATCATAAAGTGGCCAGAGATCGACCGCCTGCGCGGCGAGCGCCCGAAACGGCACCGCAATGGCCGGGTCATAGTGAAAGGCCCATTGTCCGCCGCGCGGCACCACGTAGTGACGCGCCAGCAGTTCGAACTGTTCGTCGGTGTGCGGACCGAAACTGCGCATCCGTTCGCGCAGTTCGGCCACACCGGCGGCACGGGTGGCAAAGACCGGATCGTCGCCGATCGATGCGGCGATCCGGCTGCGGCCGTCGAGCGTCAGCACCGGTCCGATGTCGTTGAGCACCAGGCGTTCGACCGGATGCCCGGGCATGGCCGCCAGCATCATGCCGAGCAGACCGCCCATCGACGTGCCGATCCAGGTCAGTCGCTCGACGTCGAGCCGGGCAATCAGCGTGACGCAATCGGCAAGATACTGCGGCATCACGTACAGCATCGGGTCGGCAGCATGATCCGAGCGACCGCGGCCAATGATGTCCGGGCAGATGACATGTCGCGTGCGCGACAGCCGGTCCGCCAGCGCGTCGAAATCACGCCCGTTGCGCGTCAGTCCGTGCACGCACAACACCGTCGGCGAATGCTCTCCTGCCTGCGAGCGCCATACCCAGTAGGCCATCCGGTGCAGGCCACGCACGCTGGCACAGGTGACGGTCCGTAATTGAGGCTCCCGCATCG
>DAIUFU010000195.1:0-3382 GCA_036844405.1 Burkholderiaceae bacterium
GGCGGCCGTGGCCGCACCAGGCGTGACGGCGGCGACTCGCGGGATGCTGCGGGGCAACCGGTCGCGTCGGTCGGGCTGCGCGGATCAGGTGCATCGAGCGGACCGCGCAGGCCGGATGATCCGGTCCGGGTTGCCAGCGCGCCGCACCGCGTGCGCATCGTCGGCGGGCGCTGGCGCCGCACACCGGTGGCGGTGCCCGATGTCGCCGGCCTGCGGCCGACCCCCGACCGCGTGCGCGAGACGCTGTTCAACTGGCTCGGCGCGCGTATCGAGGGCCTGCGTTGCCTCGACCTGTTCGCCGGTACCGGCGTGCTCGGACTGGAAGCGGCCTCGCGCGGCGCGAAGCGGGTTCTGCTGGTCGAGCGTGACCGGCGCGCGCGGGAGGCCATCGGCCGCGTGGCCGCGCGGCTGGATCCGGACGGCGCCGTCGTCGAGGTGGCCGGTGGCGATGCCCGGGAACGACTGCGTCGGCTGGCCGCGGCCGGCGAGCGCTTCGACCTCGTCTTCGTCGATCCGCCGTTTGCCGCCGATCAGTGGCTCCGGGCACTCGCGGCGCTGCCGGCCATCCTGGCGCCCGATGCGCTCGTCTATCTCGAATGCGACGCATCGTTCGCGCTGCCGGCCGACTGGCAGCCGGTGCGCACGGCCCGGGCGGGACAGGTTCGCTATCATCTGCTGCGATACGCCGGGTCGGCTCATCCGGCGCCGGACAGCACACGGGGGCCTGTGCGCATGACGCGAGCGATTTATCCGGGTACTTTCGATCCCCTGACGCGCGGACACGAGGATCTGGTGTGCCGGGCGGCGAAACTGTTCGATTCCGTCGTTGTTGCCGTTGCCGCCAGTCGCGGCAAGAATCCGATTTTCGACATTGACGAGCGCCTGGCGATTGCGCGTGAGGTGCTTGGCGAGCACACCAATGTCGAAGTCGTCCCGTTCTCGGGCCTGCTCGTGAACTTCGTGCGCGAGCACGACGGCGACGTCGTCCTGCGCGGCCTGCGCGCCGTCAGCGACTTCGACTACGAGTTCCAGATGGCCGGCATGAATCGCCACCTGATGCCCGAACTCGAGACGGTTTTCCTGACGCCGATCGACAGGTATCAGTTCATTTCGGGAACGCTGGTGCGCGAGATCGCCCTGCTGGGCGGCGACATCTCGCGGTTCGTCGCGCCGCAGGTGCTCGCCTGGGTCGAGCGCAAGCTCGCGCAGCTGCGCGCCGGGGCGACGCCGGGCCCTCGGAACGTCTGAAGCGACCGGCTGTGCCCGGACGATTCGTCCGGGCGTGTCCCGGGGCGCGGACACGGCGGTCGATCCGGCGAGCATCGGAACCCGGCGCAGGCACTGCCCGGGAAGCGGTCACCGGTTACTGCGCGATCGCCGGACGCAATGGCTGTCGGTGATCCTCGGCGACCAGCGAGTGCACGAGACCATGGCACAGTGCGCTGTCGCAGTAGTGCATGGCGGCAATGTCGAAGGCGTCGAAGGCGGCCATCATGATAGCCAGCCCGCCGGCCAGCACCGGCTTGCGATCGTCGTCCAGGCCGCGCAGTTCGAGCGCCTGTGGATGGCCGGCGCGGGTGAGTGCATCGCGCGTGTACGCAAGCGCGTGCCGATCGAGCGCCTCACGCCCCCAGTGCTGCTGCGCGATCCGGATCAGCGACCGGGCCGTCCCCGACGTGCCGATCGCGTATTCGGGATGATGCGCCGAAACGCGCCGGGCCAGGAGAGCAAATGCGGCGCGGGCCTCGTGCCGCGCGGCCTCGAAGGAATCCCGGCTGACGAACCCGCCGGGGAAGTGCCGGCTGGACAGCGTCACGCAGCCAACGGGAGACGAAGCCGCGACGATCGCCTGGTGGTCCTTGCCGACGACGGACTCGGTCGATCCGCCACCGATATCGATGACCAGACGCTTGCGGCCGTCGGTCGGCAGTTCATGGGCGACACCGAGATAGATCAGTCTGGCTTCCGTGCGGCCGCTGATGATCTCGATCGGGGCACCGAGCGCCTTCTCGGCCTGCGCCAGAAAGCGCTCGGTGCCGCTGGCGACGCGCAGCGTGCTGGTCGCCACTGCGCGCACGCGGTTGGCGGGAAAGAAGCGCAGCCGGCGTTCGAACGCCGTCATCGCCGCCAGTGCGCGCTGACGGGAATCCTCGTCGAGCGTGCCGTCGGCGCGCAATCCGCGTGCGAGACGCACGGTCTGCTTGTCGCTGCCGACCGGAACGATCCGGCGGCCCGTCAGCGAAGATTCGACACGCGCGATGAGCAGCCGGAAGCTGTTGGAGCCCAGGTCGACGACCGCCAGCGAGGGATCGGCCGGCATCGGCTCAGCCACCGCAGGCCAGACTGTCCGGCCGGAAGCTGTCGTCCATCTGGCTGATAATTGTGTCATTCGTCTTCATTTCCGGTCAGCGCCATGCCCGTCATCACCTGCATCGAGGATCTTCGCCGGCTCGCGCAACGCCGCGTGCCGCGCATGTTCTACGAATACGCCGATTCGGGCGCCTGGACCGAAACCACGTACCGCGAAAACGAGTCCGATTTTACGAGGATCAAGTTCCGGCAACGTGTCGCAGTCGACATTGATCAGCGATCCGTTGCCTCGACGATGATCGGGCAGCCGGTTTCGATGCCGGTCGCCCTGGCGCCCACCGGCCTGACCGGCATGCAGCATGCCGACGGCGAAATCCTGGCGGCGCGCGCGGCCGCGAAGGCCGGCGTGCCGTTCACGCTGTCCACGATGAGCATCTGCTCGATCGAGGACGTGGCCGAAAACAGCAGCGCTCCGTTCTGGTTCCAGCTGTACGTGATGCGCGATCGCGATTTCATCCACCGGTTGATCGACCGCGCGCGCGTTGCCGGCTGCAGCGCACTCGTGCTAACCCTCGACCTGCAGGTGATGGGCCAGCGGCACAAGGACATCCGCAACGGCCTGACCGCGCCGCCGCGCATGACGCTGGCCAACGTCGCCAATCTGATGACCCGGCCGCGCTGGTGCCTGAACATGCTGCGCACGCAGCGGCGCACGTTCCGCAACATCGCCGGTCATATCGAAGGTCTCGACGATCTGCGCGCGCTGTCGTCCTGGACCAACCAGCAGTTCGACCCGACGCTGTGCTGGGACGACGTCAAGTGGATCCGCGACCGCTGGGGCGGCAAGCTGATCCTCAAGGGCATCCTCGATGCGGAGGACGTCGAACCGGCGATCGCCACCGGCGCCGACGCGATCATCGTCTCGAACCACGGCGGGCGCCAGCTCGACGGAGCGCTCTCGTCGATCCGCGCGCTGCCGGCGATCGTCGAGGCGGCGGGCGGGCGTACCGAGGTGCACTTCGAAGGCGGCATCCGCTCCGGCCAGGACGTGCTCAAGGCGATCGCGCTCGGG
>DAIUFU010000196.1:0-3336 GCA_036844405.1 Burkholderiaceae bacterium
ATCTGGGCGGGAGCGCGGATACGGCGGGGTTTACCAGGGCGGTGATTGCGGCGCTATAGGGGTGTGTGCTTACTTTGGTTAAGGGGCGGCAGGCATTTGGATTCCGGGTTTTGGGGTGCGGGTTTGAGTTTTGACTCTCGGGCTCAGGCTCGGGCTTGGGCTCATGATTCCGACCTTGGCTACAGGTCACCACTGACCACCGACCCGGAGGCCGGATCCTGGATCGTCCTCCTCTGACCTGTTGATCACCGCAGGACCGCCAATGCTGCGAAAAGCTGCACTTTTGGCGTCTGACTCCGAGCTATAGACCCAAAGTGCAGCTTTTCGCAGCAAAAATTGCAGAATGTGGCAGGAGTTCCGGGCCAATGCTTATGCAGCAGTGCAGTAAAAAGCTGCATTTTTGGCTTCCAGCTCCGAGCTACCAGCCGAAAACGCACCTTTTTGCAGCGAAAGTAGCAGTCACAGGCGTCAGGGCGCCGGCCAGAACCCTTCAATAACTTCCGCCTCCTCCGCGTCCGGCCAGGGCGGCATCGTCACGCCGACGATGACCAGATCCTGCTGCGCGTCGGCGCGAAACTGGAAATCGGTGCCGACCGGAATCGACACCGCGACACCGGCTTCAAGTGCGACCACTTCGCTGCGCGCGCCCTGCTGGCGCCACATTTCGCCGCGCCCGTCGACCACATACCAGAGTTCATCAACCGTGCGATGACGCACGGCCCGGCTCACCGCTCCTGCCGTGAGCCGGAACCGGGCCATGCTGCCGCCGCGCAAGCGCAAAAGCGGGCGCACTTCAGATCCGTCCGGCGAGGGGTCGACCGGCTGCGTTTGCGCCTGCACCGTTGGGAAAAGTGGTTCTGTCATGTGTCGGTTCAGACAGGATGGGTCAGTGGCCGCGTCGGCGTCACCGTAGCGCCTGCACCGCAACAGCAACCACGCCGCGACAGATTTTGCTGCAAAGTGCAGCAGTTTTGGCTGGAGAAGCGTTGCTGCAAGGAAAACCGCTGCACAGAGCAGCGTTATCCTGGCGGAGAAATGCAGGGTAGGCCGTGGCCGCGGGACCTAGGGCGCGGGCCATGGTGCACAGGCGCAGGTATCCATCAGCCAGGCGCTGACCTGCCCGAAGGTTTGGGGTGCAGTAACCCGTGGCGTCGTTGAGCCAGGGCGGCCCGTGGGCGCCTGGTTGGCGGGCGCTCCGTGCGGCGTGCAAGCATCCGAAGTACCCGGCGCTCCGTGCGGTGGCCGACCTCCCCGGCCTCACTGCCCGCGCTGGCGCACCGCCTGCCAGAGCACGAGCGTGGCAGCGCCCAGCGCAGACTTGACGACGTCGCCAAGCAGGAACGGCAGGAAGCCAACCGCCATGGCCCTGGCCGGTCCGATCAGCGCAGCGAGCCACAGGGCGCCCAGCATCAGGCAGGCCGTGTTCGAGATCAGCATCGCCACGAACGCCAGCAACGGGCGACCGCCGTGCCAGCCGCGCTGCACGAGCCAGCCCGCCAGCATTGCGCCGACCGGGAACGCGAACAGATATCCGGCCGTCGGGCCGAACATGTGCGCCAGGCCACCGGTGCCGCCGGCAAATACCGGCAGGCCGAGCGCACCCTCGAGCAGCCAGGCGACAACAGTCAGCCCGCCCAGACGCCAGCCGTAGAACGCGCCGATCAGAGCCACCGCCAGCGTCTGCATCGTCATCGGCACCGGAATCATCGGCACCACGATCCACGACGACAGGCTCAGCACCAGGGTGCCGAGCAGGATCGCAAATATCTTGCCCGGGACGGTTTTCGGGCTGATCGACGGAAGCGTCGCGATGGACGCCGGGGCAGAACCGGCAGCGGACGCTCCCAGGGTTGCCATCGGGGGCGTCATGTTGGACATGCCGTCGGACGAGACGGCGGATGAGACGTTGGACGACACAGCGGATGAAGCAGCGGATCTCGACATCGGAACCCTCCAGGAACAAACGCGATTATGCGTGAGGTCGGTCCGGACCGGGAACGGTGGGGAGGGAAGCAACCGCTCAGCAACCCCGCGCCAGCACCTCATGCCAGCGCGTCAGCAGCGGGCTGGCGGGCCGATCGCGCAGTCTGATCCGGTACAGCGGTCTCGCCAGGGGCGCTTCCGCTGCGAACGGGATCGTCCGTACCGATCCGATTGTCAGCAGTTCGCGCACGACGCAGCGGGGCAGCAGCGCAATGCCCAGGCCGGTGGCCACCGCGCGGGCGATGCCTTCGTTGCTGCCGATTTCCACGGTGCGCGCCGGTGTGATGGCGTGCGCTGCCAGAAAGGTTTCCGCCACTTCGCGGGTGCCGGACCCGGACTCGCGCATCAGCCAAGTCTGCCGGCTGAGTGCGGCGGCGTCGATCCTGTGCCGCCGGTCCGATCCGTCCGGGATGTCCGTCGCAGTGCCAGTAGCGGTGCCGGCAACCACGCACATCGGGTCGTCGCGCCAGTGGGCGACATCGATACGTTCATCGTGCACCGGGCCTTCGACCAGTGCGGCGTCGATCTCGCAGTCGATGAGTGCACGCTCGATCGCCGCCGTATTGCCGACCTGCACGCGCACGTCGATGTCGGGCGCGTCGGCCAGCAGGGCCGCAAGGCAGGGCGCCAGCCAGTAGCCGGCGATGGTCGTGCTCGCGCCCAGTATCAGGCGACCCCGCTTCCTGCCGGTGCGCGCCTGGACGTCTTCGAGCGCCGCGCGTTCGAGCGCGAAGATGCTTCTCGCATGTTCGAACAGGCCGGCACCAGCGTCGGTCAGTCGTACTCCGCGCGGACCTCCGGCCGGGCGTTCGAGCAGGGGCAGGTCCAGCAGCCGCTCGAGTTCCCGTACCGCTTTCGACACGGCCGGCTGGCTGATGAACAGCTTCTCCGCGGCGCGCGAAAAGCCGTTTTGCCGGACGACTTCAAAGAAAATCCGAAGCAGATGCAGATTCAGTTGCATAACTTGAAGTTACTACAATATGAATAATATGTCTTGGACTCATGTTAGTCTGGACGGCACGCTTGCATTTGCGCGGCGGAAATCTGTCGGCTGCAACGGCGGGAGAAGTTTCTTCCCGGACGGTTCTTTCGCGGTGCTCCGGTTCATCGTGCTCCGGCTTGTCCGGTAGCCCCGGCGACCATGACTGAACCCCGCACAGGGCGGGTTCCGGATCTGGCGGGACGAGTTCCGGCCGGCAGCGGACGAGGCAGGCTCTGAGTCAGGCCGAAGGGGCTCCGGGAGTCTGGGCCGATCCTTTCGTCCGCTCGGCCGGGACGCGACCGTGCAGCACGAATCCCCCGCGCTTTCATGTTCCTCATCAGGAGATTCGCTGGTGCGTGCTGCCGCTCTGT
>DAIUFU010000197.1:0-3275 GCA_036844405.1 Burkholderiaceae bacterium
GCGCTGGCCCTTCTTTTCACCTGGTCGAAAACGCTCGAAGCCTGGCTGTTCCCGTTGATCGTCACGCTGAACATGATTCCGAAAGTGGCGTTGGGGCCGGTGGTCATCCTCTGGCTCAAATACGGCATTCTGCCGAACACGATCCTCGCGTTTTCGATCGCCGTGTTTCCGATCCTGCTGACGACGGCACGGGGCCTGCGGCAAACCGATCCGGAACTGCTCGATCTCGTCCGGTCGCTGCGGGGCAGCCGCTGGCAGCTTTTCACGAAGATACAGCTTCCCGGGTCGCTGCCATATCTGTTTGCCGGGATGAAGGTGTCGGCCGTGCTGGCAGTGGCCGGTGCAATCGTCGGCGAATTTCTCGGTTCCGAGCGGGGGCTCGGGTATCTGATGCTTCAGGTCCAGGTCACGCTCGATACACCGGCGATGTTTGCGGCCATCATCCTGATCACGGCGATCGGCGTGCTTCTTTACGGGGCGGTCCTGTGGCTCGAGCGCATCTTCGTACCAGTGGACGCACGCGTCACGTGAGCGCGCAGCCTTTCATCCGGCTGGTCGGAGTGCACAAGGCCTATCAGGGTGTCGGCGGCGAACGGCATGTTGCGATCGCCGACGTGAGCTTCGAGGTCCGGCCCGGCGAACTGGTCGCGCTCGTCGGTCCCTCAGGTTGCGGCAAGTCGACGCTGCTGCGGATCCTGGCCGGGCTGCATCAGCCGGATGCAGGTGAAGTCGGCATTGGTTCGGCCGGACATCCGTTCGATCCGTCGAAAGACTTCGGCATGGTGTTTCAGGCTCCGCTGATGCTGAAGTGGCGGCGCATTCTGGAGAATGTGCTGCTGCCGGCCGAATTGCTTGGCATGCCGATGGCTGCGGCGCGCGAGCGTGCCCGGGATCTCCTGGCCCTGGTCGGGCTGCATGGCTGTGAGCATCGATATCCGCACGAGCTCTCCGGCGGGATGCAGCAGCGCGCTGCGATCGCGCGCGCACTCGTGCACGATCCGGCCCTCGTTCTGATGGACGAGCCATTCGGGGCGCTGGACGCCCTCACGCGCGAGAAAATGAATCTGGAATTACTGCGCATCCGCGATCAGGCACGCAAGACGATCGTCCTTGTGACGCATGGCATCCCGGAAGCCGTGTTTCTCGGAAACCGCGTCATCGTGCTGAGCGCCGGACCGGCGCGGGTGGTCGACGACTTCGAAATCGGGTTGCCGTTTCCGCGTACTCTAGAACTCAAGACGCACGAGCACTTCGGTACGTACACCAGGCGGATCTACCAGTCGCTGGGAATGACGTAGAGGCGCGCAGAGGCGGCGCGAATCGATGGCATGACCGGATGATCGATGCAACCGGATTACTGGCGTGAACCTTTCGCATCGTCTGGCGATGCCGTCGGCGTCCGGTCGCCGGCTGGCCGGAAAACGGCTTCTGGCATAATCCGGCGCAATCCGGTGTCGGCGGGCACGTCCACGGCACCGTACGACACCGTTCATACGATGATGGGGGCTGCGCTTGACTGCCACCGCAGCGGTTCCCGGTCAGCGTGACCACGGCCACGCTGATGACCTGAACTTTGCCGACTTCCTGCGACAGCGTGCCGACACGCATGCCGACCGGCTCGCGCTGATTCACCCCGCAGGCGCCATGAATTATGCGGAGCTGGACGAGATTGTCTGGCAGGCCGCGGCGCATCTTGCCCATTCGGGTGTCATGCCGGGTGATGTCGTCACTGCGGTTTTCGACGCCGAGCTGTCGATCCTGATCGTGACCCTGGCCTCGTTGAGGCTTGGTGCGACCATTTTTTCACAACCGCGGGGCTTCCCTCCTGCTTCGTGGATCGAGGAATTACGACGGGCGGGCGTGAACTGGCTGATCGGTTTACGCCCGATCTCGCCGCCGGACGACATCCGCGAAATCGTCTTTGATCCGTCGAATCCGGCTGCGATGGCCGCGTGTGGCGATCGATCGATCCGGGCATCGGATCCTGTCGCCCCTGCCGTCCTGGTGGCCGGATCAGGATCGACCGGCCGCAGCAAGTTGCTGGCGGTGGGGCACCGGGCGTATCTGCAACGGCTGGGACGCACTTTCATCCGCATACCGGTTGAACCGGACGATCGCGTGTTTTCGCAGGTGCATTTCGACTATGACGCCGGGCGGCGCACCGTGCTGGCGACGCTGTATCACGGCGGCGTTGCCGTATTGGTGCGGCGTCAGGGTGAAACGCTGGCCGGCATCTGCGAAAAATCGGATATCACGGTGGTCTGGACGACCGTGGCCGACCTTGAACTGGCACTGGATCAGATACCGCCGAATGTGCCGGTACCGGTGTTGCCAACACTGCGGGAACTCTACGTCGGGACTGCGACTGTCAGTGAATCCCTGCGCAACCGGACGATCCGGCAACTGACCGGTCGACTCCACATACGCTATGGCATCAATGAATGCGGCCCGGTGGCCATTGCCACTCCTGAACAGATCCGCTCGACCCCGGGAGTGATCGGCCAGCCGTTGCCGGCCATGCAGATCGGCTTGTTCGATGACGCGAATCGACCCGTTGCACCGGGCGCAGTCGGCGAGATCCGCATCAAGGGACCGGGACTGTTCGACCGATATGTCGATGACCCGCAGGCCATGGAGCGGGCGTTTCATGATGGCTGGTTCCGTTCCGGGGATCTGGGACGCTGGTCCGGCGATGGCCTTTTGATCCATTGCGGGCGCGGCGACGACATGATGATCGTGGCCGGGATCAACGTCTATCCGGCGGAGATCGAACAGGCGCTGGGCAAGCATCCGGCGGTGCGCGAAGTGGCGGCGTTTCCGGTGTCTGGACGGAAGGGGCAGGAGGTGCCCGTGTCCGCCGTTGCTCTTCATTCGCGCATGCAGGCGGATACCGAGGACTTGCTGACTTTTGCCCGGGAGCGTCTCGGTGCGCGCGCTCCCCGGTTCATCGCCTTGTTCGAGAGCCTGCCGCGCACCACGCAGGGCAAGGTGGACCGGCGGAGCCTGCGCGAGCACGTGACGCGCTTGCTCGCGCAACGCCGTGGATCGTCCGGAACGAGCCATCGCCCTGCCGGATCGGCTCCGGCGGCTGTCGGCCACGTGCAGATCGGCTTTCGCGCCCCGCCGCCGGAGAGTGATGAGCGGTTGCGATCCTGGTTCGCCGACTGGTTGCAGACCGGCCCGGTCGGAGCGGCGGTGGCAGTGGCCGCGCCGAACCGGCGGCCTGATGCTTTTTCGCCGGTATCGGCTTGCGCCAGACATTTTCTGTTGCATGC
>DAIUFU010000198.1:0-3198 GCA_036844405.1 Burkholderiaceae bacterium
CCGCGTGCCTGCGGCGGTATCGGCGTCTTCATGCATCGGCTGGCCGAAGCGCTGGCCGCCGCCGGCCACGAGATCTCGGTGATCACGCGCTCGACGGGACGCCATACCGTCGATCTGGAGAACGGCGTCTGGGTGCATCGTGTCCCGCTGGTCGAGCATGGCGCGCGCGCTCATGCCGGGCTGCCGGATCTGCCGCAGGTCATCCGCAACCATGCCCTGACCGTCTATGACGAAGCGATGCGCATCCAGGCGCAGCGCGGTGCGGCGGTCACGCTGTCGGCGATCTGGGATCTCGAAGCGGCCGCCTGCGTGGCCAGCGCGGCGTTCACGAACTTCGTCTATCTGGTCACCACCTATCAGCTGAGCCTGCCCGACAAGCCGGAATGGCAGCGGGATGCGCATTACCGCGAGCACCACGTCGGAAAAATGATTGCCGGCGAGCGCTGGCTGCTTGCGTCATCGGCCCGGGTGATCGCCAGCACGCGCGGCATCCGCGACGACGTTCTGACGCTGAACCCGGAGGTGCACCGGGCGCAGCCGGTGCCGGTCATCCCGTTCGGGCTGCCCGCGGCCGGCGCACTGCCGCCGCGACCGGCCGATTACCCGGACGATGCGATCGTCGTCCTGTTCGTCGGCCGCTTCGAGGCGCGCAAGGGCGTCGATCTGCTGCTCGATGTGATCCCGGATCTGCTCGAACGCCATCCCCGGCTGCATTTCCGCCTGGCCGGCGACGACCGCATCGTTGTGGATGGCGAGACGTACAAGGCGGCCTTCCTCGCGCGTCATCGTGCCCGTACCGATCTGCTCGCACGCATCGATTTCCGCGGTTTCGTCGACGATGCCGCGCTCGAAGCCGAATACGCGCACTGCGATGTCTTCGTTGCGCCCAGCCGCTACGAGTCCTTCGGACTCATTTACCTGGAGGCGATGCGCTGGGGCAAGCCGTGCATCGGCACGCGCATCGGCGGCATTCCCGAAGTGGTGGGCGACGATTGCGCGCTGCTGGCCGAGGCGGGTGACGCAGGCTCGCTCGCGCAGGCACTCGACACACTCGTTTCAACACCATCGCTGCGCCAGCGGCTCGGCGAGGCCGGACGCCGGCGCTTCGACACGCACTACAGCATCGACGCCTTCTGCACCCATCTGCTCGACGCGCTGGCGCTGCCGGACACCATGCCTGCATCGGCACCCGCAGCCACGCCGGACGCGCATGGCACACCGCCGGCCACGCACGGCACGGCAGTCCGCGGCCAGCAGGAATCCGTGGCCGTAGGCTGATGGGACTGACCCGGCTCGTGCTCGCGCTGGGTGTGCTCCTGAGCCATACCGGCATGCGCGTGGTCGGCCTGAACCCCGGCGTGATCGCGGTCGTCGGCTTCTATCTGATCTCCGGTTATGTGATGACCGGGCTCGTCCAGCGCCATTTCCGCGCGCCCGCCCGCGTGCCCGCCTTCTATCTGGACCGCGTTCTGCGTCTGTACCCGCAGTACCTCTTCTATGCCGGCGTCACGCTCCTGTGGTTCGTCGCCAGCGGCCGGCACACCTCGTTTCTGACGCACGCACCAGGTCTCGTCGATCTCGTGCGCAATCTCGCGCTCGTGCCGCTGAATTTCTACATGTTCAACGGCGCCGACTCCTTCACCCTGATTCCGCCGGCCTGGTCGCTCGGCGCCGAAGTCCAGTTCTACCTGCTCGTGCCGTTCATGGTGCTGTGGCCGCCTCTGGCCGTGGTCCTGGGCGTGGCTTCCCTGGCGGTGCACGCGGCCGCGCTGCTCGGCATCCTGCACACCGACTGGTACGGCTACCGGCTGCTGCCCGGTGTCCTGTGGATTTTCGGCGCCGGCATGCTGATGTTCCGCCTGCAGCGCGCGCATCCGGGCCGGGCACGCCGGGTGGCACTGCTGGCTCCGCTGGCGGCACTGGCGATTTTTACGCTGCTGCACTTGCGGGGGCTCGATGCGCAGCCCTATCATCGGGAAGTCCTGCTCGGATGGGGGCTCGGCATTCCGCTGCTGTACGGGATTTCGCAGCGCCGCAGTGGCTGGTTCGACACGCTCGCCGGCGATCTGTCCTACGGTGTCTTCCTGAACCACTTTCTGCTGATCTGGCTGCTTTTCCCCGAACTGGAGTTCGGCGGCCCCAGGATGACCGTCCTGGTCGTCGCCAGCCTGCTCGCGGCATGGCTGTCGCAGCGCGCGTTCGAGCGTCCGGTGCTCGCCTGGCGGCGTCGATTCAGGGTATCCTCAGCAGCGAAGCCCGCCGGCCTGCCGGCGTGTTCGCCTGACTGAAAGACCGACGTTGATGAATTCGCCCGTGTTTTTGCAGCTGTTTCGTTCTGTTTCCGGGTCCGCCCGCGGGCGCAGCCTGCGGCAACCGTGGCAGCCCCCGGTCGTTGCCGCGCTTGTCGTGGCGGGCATCGCGCTGCTCGCATCACCAATGACCGCACAGGCGCAAGAGCCGGCAGCGGTCACGCCGCAGCCCGGCGTGCTGCAGACCGCAGCTGCTGCCGGCGAGGTCGTTTTCGTCACTGGCCAGGCGCGCGTGACGGCGGCTGACGGCAGCCATCGCGCACTCGTCGCCGGCATGCCGATCCATGCCGGCGACCGGATCGGCACCGACGCCGACACCTGGGTTCACCTGCGCATGGCCGATCAGGCCTTTGTTGCCGTACGCCCGGATTCGAGCTTCGTCGTCGCCCGCTATGACTTCGACCCGGCGCAGCCACAGGCCAGCCGCATCCGGCTGCAACTGGACGAGGGCAATGCCCGCACGGTGTCCGGGCGCGGCGGCGAGGCGGCGCGCGAGCACTATCGTTTCGGCACGCCGGTGGCCGCGATCGGCCTGCGCGGCACCGACTACACGGTGCGCACCACCGATGATTTCACCCGCGTGTCGGTGGCCCGTGGAGCCGTTGTCGTGACGCCACTGGGCGCCGGCTGTCAGGCCGATGCGCTCGGGCCGTGCCAG
Organism: Burkholderiaceae bacterium; assembly: GCA_036844405.1. Taxonomy (GTDB): domain Bacteria; phylum Pseudomonadota; class Gammaproteobacteria; order Burkholderiales; family Burkholderiaceae_E; genus Zeimonas. The sequence continues at coordinate 2,968 of DAIUFU010000198.1, forward strand.
ACGCTGGCCAGTCGCGAACTGTCGGCAGCGCTGCCACACGCCTATCTTGAAGTGAACACGCGCAATCCGCTGCCGGTGCTGGTGACGCCGGCACAGGATCCGGCCGGTGCGGCCGGACAGAATCCCGCCGATGCGCCGGCCGAGCCGCGCGCCTCGCGCCAGGCGCCGCCGGCATCGGCCAGCACGTCCGCCGAGACCGTCAGCGACACGAATGCCGATCGCATTCTCGTG
>DAIUFU010000199.1:0-3181 GCA_036844405.1 Burkholderiaceae bacterium
CTGGCCGAACTGGCCGCCTGCGTTGGCGAGGAAGTGGCGGTCAGCGACTGGGTCGAGGTCAGCCAGCAGCGGATCGACGCCTTTGCTGAAGCCACCGGGGATCACCAGTGGATCCACGTCGATCCGGTTCGTGCGGCCGAGGGACCCTTCGGTACCACGATTGCGCACGGTTATCTCACGCTGTCGATGCTGCCGATGCTGATGCAGGGCGCGATCGAACTGCGTGGCGTGCGCATGAGCGTGAACTACGGACTGGAGCGGGTGCGCTTCCCGGCACCCGTGCCGGCCGGCAGCCGCATCCGCGCGCGCTTTCGCGTCGCGAAGGTCGAGGAAATCGGTAACGGCGGGCTGCAGATCGTCACCGAGGCGACGGTGGAGCGTGAGGGTGGCGACAAGCCGGTCTGCATCGCGCAGACCGTGGCACGCCGCTATCCGTAGCAGTTTCCGGGAATCTGCGCCGTGACCGGCGCAGAACCGCAGCCGGACCGGTTCGGAGGTCTTGCCGGGTCGCGGCGAGGTCAGCGCAACCCGGCGCTGCGGACTCCCGCGCGCGGGAACCGGGAAGCCGGGCGGCGGCAGTCGTCAGAAGCCGCCCGGGTTGCCCGGAGCGGCGTGCGTCCGCTCCGGCGCATGCATGGACCGATCAGCTGAACGCCTGGATGCCGGTCTGCGCGCGCCCGAGAATCAGCGCGTGGATGTCGTGCGTGCCTTCGTAGGTATTGACGACTTCCAGGTTCACCAGGTGACGGGCGACACCGAACTCGTCCGAGATGCCGTTGCCGCCCATCATGTCGCGGGCCATGCGGGCGATGTCGAGCGACTTGCCGCAGGAATTGCGTTTCATGATCGATGTGATCTCGACCGCGGCCGTGCCTTCGTCCTTCATCCGTCCCAGGCGCAGGCAGCCCTGCAGGCCGAGCGTGATCTCGGTCTGCATGTCGGCGAGTTTCTTCTGGATCAGCTGGTTGGCGGCCAGCGGCCGGCCGAACTGCTTGCGATCGAGCACGTACTGGCGGGCACGCGCCCAGCAGTCCTCGGCGGCGCCGAGCGCACCCCAGGCAATGCCGTAGCGGGCGCTGTTCAGGCAGGTGAACGGCCCCTTGAGCCCCTCGACTTTCGGCATCAGCTGGTCGTCGGAGACGAAAACCTCGTCCATGACGATTTCGCCGGTGACCGAGGCGCGCAGCCCGACTTTGCCGTGGATCGCCGGTGCCGACAGCCCTTTCATCCCTTTTTCGAGGATGAAGCCCTTGATGCGACCGTCATGATCGCCGCCAACGCACTTGGCCCAGACGACGAAGACGTCGGCAAACGGCGAGTTGGTGATCCACATCTTGCTGCCGCTCAACTCGTAGCCGCCGGACACCCGCTTCGCGCGCGTTTCCATCGAACCCGGGTCGGAACCGTGGTTGGGTTCGGTCAGGCCGAAGCAGCCGATCCACTCGCCGGTAGCCAGCTTCGGCAGGTATTTTTCCTTTTGCGCATCGGTGCCGAATTCGAAGATCGGCACCATGACGAGCGAACTCTGTACGCTCATCATCGAGCGGTAGCCGGAATCGACGCGCTCGACTTCGCGCGCGATCAGGCCGTAGGCGACGTAGTTCAGCCCGGGACCGCCGTACTGTTCGGGAATCGTCGGCCCGAGCAGACCCAGTTCGCCCATCTCGCGGAAGATCGCCAGATCGGTGGTCTCGTTGCGGAACGCCTCGAGCACACGCGGCGCCAGGCGGTCCTGGCAGTACGCGGCGGCGGCATCGCGTACCATGCGCTCGTCTTCGGTGAGCTGCTGATCGAGCAGCAGCGGGTCGTCCCACTTGAATGCGACTTTCATCCGGCTCTCCTGATTGGGCTGCGGAAATGTACGATGGATGTGTGTACGGTTGGTGTAGCCCGGCACAAGCCTGGCGCACTTCGCCCGGCTTTATGCCCGATCGTACGCCCTCGCTCCATGATCTCGCTCAAGAGGCGAGGCGAGTGCGTCTGCCGGGGACGCGCAGGGCCCCGGAATGGCCGCGGCGCGGCATCCATGCGGTCGCGCCAGACGCACACCGGATGTGCGCCGGTTGATGCACGGCAAGGTGAAAACGGGTCCATGGGCGCAAAATAACAGAATGCGCGGCGCCCGATGGAGTCTGGCGGCCCGGCTGGCCGTCCTCGGATTTTCGATGCTGGTGCTTGCACTGGCGTCGATTGCGTTGACATTCTGGGTCACCTGGGAGCTGCAGGGTGGTGCGGCGGCCGTCAACGAGGCCGGCCGGATGCGCATGCAGGCCTGGCGTCTGGCACTCGACACCCAGGTGGCCCCGCATGCGGAACTGGTGCGCCATCTCGAAGCGTTCGATAAAGGCATCGAGGTGCTGCGTCGCGGCGATCCGGCACGCCCGCTGTTCGTACCCTGGAATGACCAGACACGCGAGCATTTCGCGCGCGTCGAATCCTTGTGGGACACATTGCGCGACCACTGGCGGCTGGCCCCGCAGGGTGCGCCGCTCGAGCGCGTCGACGAGTTCGTGGTCGCCGTCGATGGTTTCGTGGCCGCGATCGAACAGCAGCTGTCACGCTGGACGGCAATCCTGTACGCCTATCAGTTCGCCATGATGGCGCTGGCCATCGGCGGTGCCGTCGCCCTTCTGTACATCGGATACATCCACGTGGTCGACCCGGTGGCGCGCCTGCGTCGCGGCCTGGCACGCATCGAGCGCGGCGAGTTCGATGCGCGCGTCGAAGCGGTCTCGCGTGATGAATTCGGCGATCTGGCGGAAGGCTTCAACCGGATGGCGGCGAATCTGCAGGCCCTGTACGCCAACCTCGAAGAAAAGGTGCGGGAAAAGACTGCCGGACTGGAAAGCGAGAGCCGGCGGCTGACGGCGCTCTACGACACGGCGGCGCTGCTGGGTGGCGCGACCACGCTCGACGAACTGGCCGCGGGCTTTGTCGGCAGGGTGCGCGAGATCGCCCGCGCCGACGCCGCCGTCGTGCGCTGGGAGGGCGAAGCGAACCCGCGCTATCAGCTGCTGGCAGCCGGCGGGGTCGCGGATTAGTTAGCGCGCGACGAGCGCTGCCTGACGGCGGGCTCCTGTCTGTGCGGTGACAGCCGGGCCGGGCCGGGCACGCGCGTCGTCGCCCTGCGCCGCTCGGCGCCGGCGCGGCTCGGGCACTGTGCCGTTGCCGGCTATCGCAC
>DAIUFU010000200.1:0-1761 GCA_036844405.1 Burkholderiaceae bacterium
TTCTACTGGATCCGCTACCACGACAAGATTCCGTTCATCGGTTTCAATTTCGACACGGCGCGCAACCCCAACGTGGCCGCGCTCGGGTATTTCGTCGATTACGGCGAGGACCGCAACGTCTTCGGGGTGTCGGCCAACACGATGCTGGGCGGCTGGGCGGTCGGTGCGGAGCTGTCCTGCCGACCGAAGGACAGCGTCGGCATCGACCCGACTATGACGGCAAGACCATGCGCGGCTTCGTCACCGAGCGCAAATGGCAGGCCCACCTGACCGGCTTCAAGCTGCTGGCGCCATCCGATCTGGGTGGAATGATCGGCAACATGGGGGCTGCGGAAGGCTTCTTCCTCGGCGAAGTCGCGGTTGCACACTATCCCGGGCTCGATCGTTCCGGGCGCATTCCCTATCTTCTCAACGATGCATCGATCCCCAGCAAGACCTCGGCCGGTCTCGTCATCGCCACCGGTCTGACCTGGGCCAATGTGGCCGACAGCGGCTGGAACGTGAGTCCCGAGATCGATGTCTCCTGGAATTTCGCGGGTACCTCGCCCAATGCCGTTCCCTTCATCAAGGGCAGCAAGGCGGCGAGTTTCCTGCTGAATTTCAACCGCTCGGACAAATGGTCGATCGATCTCGGCTATACCCGTTTCTGGGGCGGTGGCGGCAACAACACGATGAAGGATCGCGACTACCTGTCGCTGGTCGGTTCCGTCTCGTTCTGACGCAGGACTCCCGTGTCCACCCGCTTCCGGATCCGGCCGCCGCAATGCGGCCAGCAACCACACCTGCAACTACGGATCGCGCCGGTGAACACGGGTCGCCCAGCACTGCGGCAGCGATTGTCGCCTGTCATGCACGCCTTACCTGACCGGGAGCACAGAACCGGATCCGGCTGCTCCGGATGATCGCCAACAGCGTAGAGAAGCTGCAGCGGCTGCTGTTCGCGCACCGCGGGCTGGTCCTGGCGGTGCTGGCACTGTTCACCATCGTGATGGGCGTGTTCGCGAGCCGGCTGCACATGGATGCCGGCTTCGACAAGCAGTTGCCGCAGCGTCACGAATACATCCGCACCTTCTTCGAGTTCCGCGACGAGGTTTTCGGCGCCAACCGCATCATCGTCGTCGTGCATGCGCGCAACGGCGAGATCTGGACCGCACCGGGCCTGCGCAAGCTCTACGACGTCACGCAGGCGGTCATGTTCCTGCCCGGCATCGACCGGCGCACGGTCACGTCGCTGTGGACGCCGAACACCCGTGTGCTCGGGGTGACCGAAGAGGGATTCAAGGCGGAGGATGTGATCGGAGGGCACGTCACCCCCGACACGCTCGACGACGCGCGCATCGAGCGTATCCGCCAGAATTCCATCGCCGGCGGCTACATCGGCACGCTGGTCGCCAGCGACAATACCGGCGCGATGGTGGTCGCCGATCTGCTCGAAACCGATCCGGCGACGGGCCAGAAGCTCGACTACCTCGATTTCGCGGATCGCCTCGAACAGGAAGTGCGCACGCTGCACGAGGACGGCGACTTCGAGATCCAGATCATCGGCTTTGCCAAGCAGGTGGGTGACATTGCCGACGGAGCCACGAGCGTCATGCGCTTTTTTGCGCTTGCTTTCGCCCTTACGGCCCTGTCGGTCTGGCTCTACTGTCGTTCGTGGCCGCTGACACTGCTGACGCTCGGCTGCTCGCTCGTTTCCCTGATCTGGCAGTTCGGCACCCTGCATCTGCTTGGCTACGGCCTGGATCCGCTGGCCGTGCTCGT
>DAIUFU010000200.1:1861-3177 GCA_036844405.1 Burkholderiaceae bacterium
GCCTACAAGATCATCACCAACCTGATCATGCTGCCGGTCGCCGCGTCCTGGCTGCACTTCGCCGACGGCTACGTCGAGCGGATGACGCAGTTGCGCGAGCGGCGCGAACGCGTCATGGCATGGCTCGGCGGTATCGCACGCACGAGAAATGCCGTCATCGGCACACTCGTGGGGGCGATCCTGTTCGGTATCGCGTACCAGCAGAGCCAGCACCGGCATGTTGGCCATCTGGCATCCGGCGCTCCGGAACTGCGCCCCGACTCGCGCTTCAACCTCGATTCGGCGTCGATCGTCGCCAGCTTCGATCTCGGACTGGACGTCCTCACGGTCGTCTTCCAGACACCAAAGGACGGCTGCTACGATCAGGCGGTCATGGCGCACATCGACCAGTTCGCCTGGCAGATGCAGAACACGCCCGGTGTCATTTCCGTGGCCTCGCTGCCGCAGGTGACCAAGCAGGCCTATGCGGGAACCAACGAGGGCAACCCGAAATGGACGGCGCTGCCGGTCGACGAGCGATCGCTGGCCAATTCGGTCGGCCTGATTCCCGAGGGCACCGGTCTGTTCAATCCGGGCTGCACGATCCTGCCCGTCAACATCTTCCTGACCGATCACAAGGCAACGACGATCAAGGAAGTGATCGCCGCCGTTCATGCCTTCCGCGACAGCGAACACGCGGATGGCGTCCAGCTGCGCCTGGCCAGCGGCAACGTTGGTGTCCAGGCAGCCACCAACGAGGTGCTGGAAACCACCGAACTGCCGATGATGCTGTATGTCTATGCAACGATCATCGCTCTGGTGCTGTTCACGTATCGGGACTGGCGGGCAATGCTCGCCTGCTGCATGCCGCTGACGGTGGCGACCTTCCTCGGCTACTGGTTCATGAAGACGCTCGACATCGGACTGACGGTGGCGACACTGCCGGTCATGGTGCTTGCCGTGGGCATCGGCGTCGATTACGCGTTCTACATCTACAACCGCCTGCAACTGTACCTGGCGCAGGGCGTGAACATCGCCGTGGCCTTCCGGCAGTCGCTCATCGAGGTCGGCAATGCGACCGTATTCACCGCCATCACGCTGTCGATCGGCGTGGCCACCTGGTCGTTCTCGGCACTGAAATTCCAGGCCGACATGGGGATGCTGCTCACCTTCATGTTCATGGTGAACATGCTGATGGCGATCACGCTGCTGCCGGCCATCGCCGTCGTGCTCGACATCCTGATTCCGCGGCGCCGTCCGGTGCGCGCGCCGTTCCTGGTGCATTGAATGCAAGCCGCACTGCGCAAACTGATCGGCCGCCTGCAAAGCGAACCGGC
>DAIUFU010000201.1:0-527 GCA_036844405.1 Burkholderiaceae bacterium
AGACGCCGTTGTAGCGCTCGAGCCGCGGCGAGCCGAAATCCCAGCGCCAGCTGGCGAAAGCAGAAAACGGCACCATTTCGCCGGCGGCATTGCGCACGTTCCACAAACGGAAATCTTCCGGCACCATGCGGAAAGGCGCATCGGCCTGCATGTAGACGCGCTTGACGCGCCCGCGGTCGAGGAAGTCGTCGATGTAGCGTCCGCCCCAGGCGATCGACAGCGTCGTGTTGACGTCGTTCATCGTCAATCCGAGCGCACCGGCCTTGCGTGTGTCGATGTCCAGGCGCAACTGCGGCGTGTCTTCCTGGCCGTTCGGACGCACATTGGCCAGCAGCGGATTCTGCATTGCGGCGCCCAGCAGCTGGTTGCGCGCGCCGGTGAGCGCTTCATGCCCCTGGCCGGCATTGTCCTTGAGAAAAAAGACGAAGCCGTTGGCGTTGCCCAGTTCCGGGACGGCCGGCGGGGTGAAGGCGAAGACAAGCGCATCGCGGATGCCCGTGAACGCACCCATGGCACGCTGGGCGACC
>DAIUFU010000201.1:537-1272 GCA_036844405.1 Burkholderiaceae bacterium
CGCCGTCGCCGACAGCGAATCGGTGACGCGCTCGCTCCAGTCCTTGAGCTTGATGAAGGCCATGCCGGTGTTCTGGCCGGTGCCGGCAAAACTGAAGCCGAGCACATCGAAGACCGACACGGCCGCATCCTTCTCGTTGTCGAGAAAGTGGTCCTCGACGAGCCGCATCGATTCGAGCGCACGCTCCTGGGTCGCCCCGACCGGCGCCTGCAACTGGGCAAACAGGACGCCCTGGTCTTCATGCGGCAGGAAGGCCGTCGGCAGCCGGAAGAACAGCGCGACGACCAGCACGAGGAGTCCGGCAAAGATGAGCAGCCCGATCCAGCTGCGCGCGATCAGGCCGCGCACGACGCCGCGATAGCCCGAACTGGCGCGGTCGAAGCCGCGGTTGAACCAGCCGAAGAAACCGCGCCGAGGGCCGTGCTGCGCGTCCGAGGCACGCATCATCGTCGCGCACAGCGCCGGCGTGAGCACCAGCGCGACCAGCACCGACAGCGCCACGGCCGAGACGATCGTCGCCGAGAACTGGCGATAGATGATGCCGGTCGAGCCGCTCATGAAGGCCATCGGCAGGAACACGGACGACAGCACCAGTCCGATACCGACGAGCGCGCCGCTGATCTCCTTCATCGACTCCCGGGTTGCCTCGACCGGACCGAGCTTCTGCTCGCGCATCACGCGCTCGACGTTCTCGACGACGACGATGGCATCGTCGACCAGCAGCCCGATCGCCAG
>DAIUFU010000201.1:1282-3144 GCA_036844405.1 Burkholderiaceae bacterium
CCAGCACCATGGCGAACATGGTCAGCATGTTGATCGAGAAGCCGAGCGCCGCCAGCACGCCGAAAGTGCCCAGCAGGACGATCGGCACGGCGATCGTCGGGATCAGCGTGGCCCGGAAGTTCTGCAGGAACAGATACATCACCAGGAAGACGAGCAGGATCGCCTCGCCCAGCGTCTGCAGCACGCCGCTGATCGCCACGCGCACGAAGGGGGTCGTGTCGAACGGGACGACCGACTGCAGCCCCGGCGGGTAGAACGGCTCGAGTTCGGCCAGGCGCTGCTCGACCGCGCGCGCGGTGTCGAGCGCATTGGCCCCCGAGGTGAGTGAAACCGCCACACCGGTGGCCGGCTTGCCGTTGTAGCGGCTGAGAAAGCCGTAATTGTCGGCACCGAGTTCGACGCGCGCAATGTCGCCCAGCGTCAGCAGCGACCCGTCGGGTTCGCTGCGCACGACGATGCGGCGAAATTCCTCGGCGGTCTGCAGGCGGCCGTGCGCCGTGACGGTCGCCGTCAGCTGCTGGCCGGCCACCGACGGCGTGCCGCCGATCTGGCCGACCGAGACCTGCTGATTCTGCGCCTGCACGGCGGCGACGACGTCGGTCGGCGTCATGCGGTACGTCGCGAGCTTGTTCGGGTCGAGCCAGATGCGCATCGCATACTGGGCGCCGAAGACCTGGATGTCCCCGACCCCGGGTACGCGGCTGAGCGGATCGACCAGGTTGGCAACGACATAGTCCGCAATGTCGTTGCGGTCCATGCTGTCGTCGCCCGAGACGAAACCGACAACCATCAGGAAGCCGGTGCGCACCTTGGAGACATTCACGCCCTGACGCTGGACTTCCTGCGGCAGCAACGGCATGGCCAGTTGCAGCTTGTTCTGGACCTGCACCTGGGCGATGTCCGGGTCGACCGCATTGTCGAACGTCAGCGTGATGTTCGCAAAACCGTTGGAGTCGCTGTTGGAGGCGAGATAGAGCAGGCCATCGAGACCCTTCATGTTCTGCTCGATGATCTGCGTCACCGAGTTCTCGACGTCGGCCGCCGAAGCGCCGGGCCAGGTCGCGCGGATCGACACCGCCGGTGGTGCGATGTTCGGATACTGCGAGATCGGCAGGGTGAAGATAGACAGGCCGCCAGCGATCATGATGACGATCGCCAGCACCCAGGCAAAGATCGGCCGGTCGATGAAGAATTGCGCCATGGGGAAGCCGTCGTTCAGTCGGCGGACGCGTCAGCCGGCGCCGCGTTTTCAGTGGACGCGGCCGCCGCGACTTCCACCGGCCGGACCTTGCTGCCCGGCTGCGCTTTCTGCAGCCCCTCGACGATGACCCGGTCGCCGGCCTGCAGGCCGGCATCGATCAGCGTGCGCTGGCCGATGGTGCGGCTCGTCTGCACCGGACGCGGGTGCACGACGTCATCGGCGTCGACGACGACGACCGAGGCGCCGCCCTTGGCATCGCGTCGGACCGACTGCGTCGGCACGAGAATGCCGTCACTGCGCTCGCCGACGCTGAGAATGGCGCGCACGTACATGCCCGGCAGCAGCCACTCGTCCGGATTCGGCACCTCGACGCGCAGCAGGAAGCTGCCGGTGCCCGGTTCGACGCTCAGGTCGGCAAAGGTGAGCTTGCCCTTGTGCGGGTACGGACTGCCGTCCTCGAGCACGATCGTGACCGGAATGTCGCTCGTGGCGCTCAGCTTGCCGGCCTCGATCTCGCGCCGCAGTTGCAGCAGCTCGGTAGCCGACTGGGCCACGTCGACGTACATCGGCGCGAACTGCTGGACCGTGGCCAGCGCCATCGCCTGATTGGCGGTCACGAGTGCCCCGACCGTGACCGTCGACTTGCCGATCCGGCCGCTGA
>DAIUFU010000202.1:0-3129 GCA_036844405.1 Burkholderiaceae bacterium
CCGCCATCGCCACATTGTCCTCGCCATCGAAGTCCGGATAGAGCTGACTGATCTGGAACGAGCGCGCCAGCCCGGCCGCCGCGCGCCGGTGGGCCGGCAGGCGCGTGATCGTCCGGTCACCGAGGACGATGTCTCCGGAATCCGGGAAATACTCTCCGCTGATCTGATTGATCAGTGTCGTCTTGCCGGCACCATTGGGGCCGATCAGCGCATGCAGCTCGCCTGACTCGACGACGAGATCGACGTCCTGCGTCACGCGCAGCGCGCCGAAGGAGAGGCACAGTTTCCTCAGTTCGAGCCGCACGGTATCCGCCGCCCCCTGATCCGTTCTTCGGTCTTCATCCGCGTCGCCGTCCGAAAGCGGTCAGCAGACCATACAGGCCGCGCTTGCCGAACAGCACGATCAGCACGAGCGCCGGGCCCATCACCACCATCCAGTGCTCGGTCCAGGCCGTCAGCCACTGCTCCAGCCCGAGATAGACCATCGCGCCGAGCGCCGGCCCGACGATCGTGCCCATCCCGCCCAGGATCACCATCGCCATCAGTTCGCCGGACTTCTGCCAGGTCGCCATGTCCGGGCTGACGAACAGTGCGTAATTGGCCCACAGGACGCCGGCCAGTCCGGTACCGGCCGCCGAAATGGTGAAGGCGACCAGCGGATAGCGCAGCGGCGCCAGGCCGAGCGCCACGCTGCGCTTGCGGTTCTGCTTGAGACTTTGCAGGGCCATGCCGAAGCGCGAACCGACGATGCGCCGGCACAGCCACATCCAGACGACGAGCAGCACGACGCAGACCAGGTAGAACGCACGCGGATCCCGCAGCGACCGGCCACCGAGCACATTGCGCGTGTGGATCGCCAGGCCGTCGTCGCCGCCGTAGTACATCAGCCCGACGAGCAGGAAATAGAACATCTGGCCGAACGCGAGCGTGATCATGATGAACTGCACGCCCGAGGTGCGCAGCGACAGGAAACCGATGCCGGCGCCCGCCAGTGCGCAGAAGCCGACGGCCAGCGGCCACAGCAGCAGGGCCTCGTTCGTGCCCGCCCAGCCGAACAGGCCGGAACCGTCGGCCACATGGAAGGCGACGATGCCGACGACATAGCCGCCCAGGCCGAAGAAGGCCGCGTGGCCGAAGCTCACGAGCGCGCCGTAGCCGAGAATCAGGTCCAGGCTCACGGCGGCGATCGCATAGATCACGAAGCGCGTGAACAGGCTGATGACAAACGGCTGCCCCGACCATTGCGCAAACCAGGGCACGGCCAGCAGCAGTGCAATGCCGGCCAGCAGGAACCAGCGCGCGCGCTGGTGTGTACGTCGGAGCGTACCTGCATCGGGCGATGTGGGCGCGTCGCGCCGGGTCGGGGGTGCCACCGTACTCATGTCAGCGCGCCGGCAGCAGCCCGAACGGGCGGAACAGCAGCACCAGCGCCATCAGGATGTAGGCACTGGCCGAAATCAGGCTCGACGCGAGCGGATCGCTCAGCTGCGCCGGCAGCAGTCCGCTCAGCAGCATCGGCAGCCAGGTGCGCCCGTAGGCGTCGATCATGCCGACCAGGAAGGAGCCCAACAGGGCGCCACGCACCGAACCGACACCACCGATGACGATGACGACGAAAGCGGTGATCAGGATGCGCTCGCCCATGCCGATCTGCACCGCCAGCAGCGGTGCCGACATGACGGCGGCGAAGCCGCACAACAGCGCGCCGAGCACGAACACGAGCAGAAAGACGCGGTGCACGTCGACGCCGAGCGCATCGACCATCTCGTGATCATCGGCGCCGGCGCGCACGCGCATGCCGATCGGCGTGCGCAGCAGCACGAACCACAGCGCCAGCGCAACGATGGCCGCCGCGCCGATGAAGGCCAGGCGCATCAGCGGATAGGCCAGCCCCGGCAGCAGTTCCACCGACCCGCGCAGCAGCGGCGGAATGTCCATGAACGGCGGGCTGCGGCCGAAGACGATCGTCACCAGTTCGTTGGTGAACAGCACCAGCCCGAGCGTCGCCAGCACCTGGTCCAGATGGTCGCGCCGGTACAGGAAACGCAGCACCAGCCGTTCGATCGCGAAACCGTACAGCCCGGCGCCCGCCACCGCCGCGACGATCGCGGCGGTGAACGAGCCGGTCAGTGCCGCCGCGCTCGTCGCGCAGAAGGCACCGACCATGTAGAACGAGCCGTGCGTCAGATTGATGACGTTCATGATGCCGAACACGAGCGTCAGCCCGGCCGACAGCAGGAACAGCAGCGCGCTGTACTGGATGCCGTTGAGCGTCTGCTCGACGAAAAGCAGCATCGGTCAGCCGGCTCCGCCTTCAGCCATCCGGCTTCGCATCGGTTCGCTTCCCGACGATTCGCTGCTCAAAGGCCCGCTTCTCACCGTTTCGTTTCCCGTCGCTGCGCTGTTCATCACTGGCTGCATCGCGGCCTGTACCTCACATCGGGCATTCGGCCGCGTGCGGATCGACCAGATCGGTGGCAATCGTCTTCACCGTCCTGTAATCCAGCTTGCCTTCGGCATTCGGCTCGACGTGCAGCAGATACCAGTCCTGCACCGGGTGCTGGTTGTTGGCGAAGCGGAACTTGCCGCGCACCGAATCGATGTCGCCCTTGCGCAGCGCGGCGCGGAAGTCATCCTTCCTGCCGTCGATGTCGCCGCCCACCGCCTTCAGCGCCGAGCCGATCAGCTTCGCCGTATCGTACGAGGTCGCGGCGTAGTCGGTCGGCACGCGTCCATAGGCCTTGACGAACGCGTCGACGAAGTGACGGTTGGCCGCATTGTCCAGATCGGCCGCCCACATCGCCGTCAGGTAATAGCCCTTGCCGGCGTTGCCGGTGGCAGCCAGCATGCGCCGGTCCATCGAATAGATCGGCGTGAGCATCGGAATCGTTTTGGCCAGGCCCGAGTTGGCGTACTGCTTGGCCAGGTTGATGCCGGCGCCTCCGGGATGGAACTGGAAGATGGCATCGGGCTTGAGTTCACGCACGCGCGCCAGTTCGACCGAGAAGTCGGACTGGTCGAGCTTGGTGTAGATCTCGGACATCACATAAACATTATAAAAAAACTAAAAACCGTCCAGCGCATCGCGACCCGCCTGATAGTTCGGCGCCATGATCACGATCCGCTTGT
>DAIUFU010000203.1:0-3116 GCA_036844405.1 Burkholderiaceae bacterium
ACGATTCTAGCAAATCGTCCGCGTGGCGCATGCGCACCGCACGCCACCAGCGCAGGCCGGCCGGCGTCGAGGCTTCGCACTGTGCCATCGTCTCGTCGCCATGGAACTGCAGGACGTCGAGACCGACGGCCGCCGCGATGGTTCGCACCCGCGGCGGCGGCAGATTGACGAACAGCCCGACCACGCTCACCCAGGACGGCAGTGCCCGGCGAATGCCGGCCGCATGCACCGGATCGAGCGCCCGCGGACTGGGTGGATGGAACACCAGGCCGACGGCATCGGCCCCGAGGGCGGCCGCGTCGCGCGCATCGCGCACATCAACGATGCCGCAGAACTTGACCCGGGTACGTCTCATGGCGTGCCGGACGCACCCGGGCCGGTGTCGTCCGCCCCGGCACGCCGGAACCGGACGCGCGGCGCGCGCCCCTTACCGGAAAAGTTCGACGAACGGTGCGTCCGCTTCGATCCAGGAGGGAATGGCATGGGCGTCATCGTACTGGACGCCATCGAGATACAGGCCGTCAGGGGCAAAGGTCGCCGCAGCCTGCCGGCGATCGCGCCCGGCAAGCACGGCACCGATCCACGCCGGATCACGCTGCCCCGTGCCGACAGCCAGCAGCGAGCCGACGAGATTGCGGATCATGTGTTGCAGAAACGCATTGGCGACGAAGGTGAAGAACAGGAAAGGTCCGCTTTCCTGCAATGACAGCGCTTCGAGACGCCTGACCGGCGAAGAGGCCTGGCATTCGGCCGAGCGAAACGCCGAGAAATCGTGCTCGCCGATCAACAGGTCGGCGGCCGTACGCATGTGATCGACATCGAGTGCCCGAAACGTCCAGCCGACCCGCTGCACGAGCAGCGGATGACGCTGCGGCGAACGATGGAGCACGTAACGGTAGCGTCGGCGCAATGCGCTGTAGCGCGCATGAAACGAAGGGTCGACGATGGTCGCGCTGCGCACCGCGAGCGCCGCCGGCAGATTCCGGTTGACGCCGCGCACCCAGGCCGACAGCGGGCGTTCGACCCCGACATCGAAATGCACGACCTGACACAGGGCGTGCACGCCGGCATCGGTGCGCCCGGCACAGACCGTGCGGATCTTTTCTCCGGCCATCCCCGAGAGGGCCGTCTCCAGCGCATCCTGCGCGGCCGTCCCTGCCGGCTGGGTCTGCCAGCCGGTGAAGCGGCTGCCGTCGCAGGCCAGCGTCAGGGCAATCCGCGGCAAGCCTCCGGGCCCGTCAACCGATCGTCGCCAGCATCGAGCGCGCCTTGTCCTGCTGCGAGGCATCGCCGCCCTCGAGCACTTCCTGCAGCAGTTCACGCGCCCCTTCCCGGTCGCCGATTTCTTCGTATGCGGCCGCAAGATCCAGCTTGGTATCCATTTCCTGCCAGCGCGGCGCGGCCGATGACCCGTCTGCGGAACCGACCCCGGCGATCTCGTCACCGACGCCGGCCAGGTCGAATTCCACGGTCTGCAGGCCGAAAACGTCGGTCTCGCCAGTGGTTTCCTGCTCATCGCCCAGTTCGGCGAGATCCACCGCCGGGCGTTCCGTGCGGCTGTCACGCACGTCGAGGTCACCGAAGGTCGGCAGATCGATGTCGAAGTCGAGCGCATCGTCGATCTGCGCCCGCGACGCCCGTGCCTGCACCGGTTCTTCGTCGCCCGGCTCCTGGTGCCCGTCGATGCCGGCGTCCATCTCCGCCATTGGCACGGTCCCGGCATCCTCGGCGAGATCGAGCGTCGGCAAATCGAATGCGCCCCCGATCGCCTTCTCCAGCGCGGAACCAGCGGTTCCGGGCTCCAGCCCGGTGTCCTGCTCTGCGGATACTCCGTACGTGGTCTTTTGCAGCCCGATGCGACCGACAGTCGTCTCCGGTTCCGGCCCGAGGTCGAAATCAAAGTCGAGCGCCCGGGTTTCCTCGTCGGTCAGTGTTTCTTCCGACAATCCCTGCGGAGCCACCATCGCGTCAGCGGCCATCGCCGCCGACACCGCTCGTCCGGCAATTCCGGTTGCTGTCGACGACGGATATTCCGGTGCCTCGGACTCGGCAACCGGCGCCTCGATCGTCGTCACACCCGCAGCTGAACCACCCGGGGAATCGTCATCGAACGACCCGCCCAGGGCATCCGATCCGGTATCCGACGGCAGGTCGGGAGTCGTCGTGGCAGAGGGATCGAAGTCACGCGGATACGCATACAGCGGGTTGTCGGGATCGATTTCACGACCCAGCGCAACGACTCTCGGCCATTCCTCATTCGCGCCGCCGGTCTGCTCGTGCATTTCCGCGGCCAGTGTCGCAAAGGCCTCCACGTCGCGGCGCGCTGCATGCATTTCCAGCAGCTTGAGGCGGATCGCCTGTCGCTCCGGCTGAGCGTGCAGGGCTTCCCGCAGAATTTCCTCGGCCTGCGCCTCGCGCCCGTAGGCAATGTAGACGTCCGCCTCGGCCACCGGATCGACTTCCGTGATCAGCCCGGTCGCCACCTGGGCGCCGGAGCCGGGTGCGAACACGCTCGCGTGCGTGTCGATCGTATGTCCGCCCGTGGCCGCGAACAGCGAATTGGTCGCGAACGCATCGACGTCCGCGAAACTGTCTTCGAACTCCGCCTGGCGTCGGCGGCGGCGTGCCAGGAAGCCCAGCAGCACGGCGCCGACCGCAATGACGAGCAACGCCGGCCACGCCCAGGGATGACCGGTCAGCCGATCAAGCCAGCCGGCGGCATCAGCCGGCTTCTCCGTGCCGCTGCCACTGCGTCCGGCCGCGCCGGAGCGATCGGTCGAACCCGGGTCGACAGCGCGCACCGGGGCGGTCTGCCCGGATGTGGATTCGGGCTGTGCCGCCGCACTGGTACCCGTCGGCAACAGAGTGGACGCTTCGCCGCCAGCGGCGGTGGACTCCGCCTCGGTGACCGTTGGCGAGACCGGAGCGGAAGCCGGTGCCGCCTCCGCAGCAGGTGCGTCCAACGCGACCGCAGCGGATGAACCCTTCGACTCTGCCGGAGCGGATTGCGCGGCATCGACGTCGATCGTCCCGGATGCAGCCGTCCCGGCCGCCCCGGCCGCATCCGCCGCTTCGACCTGTTGCTGCAACTCTGCCAGCTGCCGATTCTTGAGCTG
>DAIUFU010000204.1:0-3112 GCA_036844405.1 Burkholderiaceae bacterium
GCCTGCAGCAACGGCATGCGGGTCACCGGCGCATCCGGACCAGGTCCGGCAACGGAGACGACATCCGGATCGGAAGCCGTATCGGCCGCCAGCAGTTCAAAGGTGATCGCACTCATGTACAGCGCGGTCATCGACGTCACGAACAAAACCGCAACCACGGCGCGCGCGCTCGACACGTGCAGGCGCTGGAGACGCGAACCGCGCACCGGTGTCCCCAGGTGGCGCCAGCCGCCCATCCGGCGCACGAACAGCACGAGTCCGCTCACCGACAGCATGAACAGCGCCGCCGCAACGCCGGCAGCGGCCAGACGACCGCTGTCCCCGAGCAGGAACGAGCGGTGCAGGTTCTTCACCGAACGCGAAAACTCCGTGACCCGGTGCTCGCCGAGCACATGGCCATCCACCGGATCGACGCGCAGCGCGCGTGCCTGATCGTCGACAAAAGCGTAGACGACGATCTCGCCGGACGGCAGACGCCGGATTTCGTCGACGCCCGGAACCGCTTCGACAACGCGCTGCACCAATATCGACACCTGCAGATCGGCCGGAGCACGCGCAGCGTTCCAGGCATCGCGCACCGGGTCGAGCGCCAGCAGCAGGCCGGTCACCGCCAGTATCGACGCCAGGATTCCTGCTACCAGACCCAGCCAGCGATGCACGAGACGCCAGGACATCATGGCCACCGCTCCTTCACTCGATCTGATAGCTGAAGGAACGGACGTACTGCCTGCCCGCCTGCGCCTTGCCGGCCTCTGCCCTCGCGAGCGGCACGCGGATCTCGGCGGGGCTGTCGCGCATGTCCTCGACGGCGACATCGATACGGATCTCGTAGCCGGCATCGATGAGCGCGTCAGCCAGGTCGGCCGTCACCTTCAGCGTACGGCCCTCCCCGACGCTGGCACCGGTCACGCCGTCGAGGCGCCTGCCGTCACCAGCCGACAGGCGATTCCAGGCGGCGAGGTGCCGGTAGTACTTGGCCTTGCCACCGGCGACCCACAAAGTCCCGGCATAAGCTCCTTTCGGATCGGCGAGATAGATGGCCAGGTACGCCCCGTTTCCCCCGTAGTTCTTCAGCGTCGTGGACAGCGTTACCGTACTGCCGTGCGCCAGCAGCGGAAGCGTGAGCGCGGATGTGGCCAGCAGCGGAGCGATCATGGATCTGGACATGCCCATATCCCCTTCAGTCGATCCGGCCGCGCGGCGCGGTCCCCGGCGTGAGCGGCGTCGTGGCGCCGGAGGCGGGAGCGGCCGGTGCCACATCGCGCGCCTGCCTGACTCGTTCAGGCCGGTCCGGGTCCTGACCCTGCTCCCATGACCGGGAATCCGGCCAACGCCGGGCGGAGTCAGACCCGCGGCTGCCGGACTCCTGCCGATCGCGCTTGTGCTCGCGGGTGTGAGCGCGGCGCTTCATCTTGACGATCCGCAGGGTTTCCGGATCCAGTTTTGCCTTGAACGAACGTCCACTCCCGTCCCGGCCACGAATCTCGTAACAGCCGTCGTCGATTTTCAGGCGTTCGATCTGCCAGTCCCTGGCGGCCGCCATCTGCCGCACGGCGTCGCGGGACTGCCAGCGCTCGATGGGCACATCGCAATCGTCGCTGGCCAGCGCCAGCACCTGCGCTGCGGCAAGCGCGGTGGCCAGTGCCAGCAGTGCGAACCGGGGAGCACCCCGGGAAACGGCTTGCATGATGATGACTCCTTGCGGTTCATTGCACCGACACGTTGCCGGGCATGGAGCCATTGTTCGCGGGTCGCCGTGAACCATTGCTGAACGGTCCGTTCATCCGTCGTTCATGCAGCATCCGGTACAAGAAACGGCAACAGGCAGGGAACATGCAGATCCCGCACGTGCACGGAGGCCGATGATGAGCATGCGATCGACGAACCGGCAGGTATCGGGTACGGCGGAGCCCGGCCGGCTGCAAACGACGGACTGCGACACGATGGCGCGGCGGCGCCGGATCCTGGCGATCGGCGCGGCAAGTCTCGCGCTCGTCTCGCTCGCACCCGTGCCGTCAGCGGTTGCAGCCCGCGACGAAGGGCGGAAGGACGATCACGACGAAGCACGGCATGCGCTGCTGGCTGGCGAAGTGCGGCCGCTGCGCCAGGTGCTCGACGACGTGGCACGTGATTTTCCGGGCGAGCCGGTCAAGATCGAGTTCGAACGGGACGACGGCGTGTACGTATACGAAATCAAGCTCCTGCAACCATCGGGCACAATCGTCAAACTGAAAATCGATGCCCGCACTGGAGCCGTGCTCAAGTTGAAGGGGCGCAACATCGAACGCAGGACGAATTGATGCGCATCCTGGTCGTCGAAGACCATCCGGCACTGGCGGCCCAATTGGTAGCTGCGCTCGGCCGCGAGGGCTACGCCGTCGACACGGCCGCTGACGGGGCAGATGCCCATTTCAAGGGCGAGGTCGAGGACTACGACGCCGTCGTGCTCGATCTCGGCCTGCCGGCGCTCGACGGTCTCAGCGTCCTGCGCCGGTGGCGCGCCGCACAGCGCAACATGCCGGTGCTCATTCTCACGGCGCGCGACCACTGGCACGAGAAAGTCGAGGGCATCGATGCCGGTGCCGACGATTACCTGACCAAGCCCTTCCATCCGGAGGAGTTGCTGGCCCGCGTGCGCGCCCTCGTGCGGCGCAGCAGCCCGCACGCCAGTGCGCAATGGCGTTGCGGCGACATCGTGCTGGATACACGCCAGGCCCGCGTCAGCGTGGACGATCAGCCGGTCGATCTGACCGCACACGAATACCGCGTGCTGGCGGTCCTGATGCAGCAGGCCGGCGCGGTCGTGTCACGCTCGCAGCTGATCGATCACGTCTACGCTGAAGATCGCGATCGCGACTCCAACACGATCGACGTCTTCATCGCGCGCCTGCGCAGAAAGCTGCCGCCCGGGGCCATCGAAACCGTACGCGGGCTCGGCTACCGGATGCGGGACACTGCCGGATGACAGCGGCCCCGGGCCACTGGCGGCACTCGCTGCGCGCACGGCTGCTCGCCGGCACGCTCATATGGATCTTCCTGTCAGTGCTGGCCGCCGGGTGGCTGCTCTCGGATCTCTTCCGGGCTCATCTGCAACGGCAACTGGAAAGCGAAC
>DAIUFU010000205.1:0-2623 GCA_036844405.1 Burkholderiaceae bacterium
CTCAATGTCAATGTCCCGTCCTGTCCGCTGGCGGAATTGCGCGGCATCCGCGTCACGCGCCTCGGGCGCCGGCATCTGGCCAAGCCGGCCGTGCGCGCGACCAGTCCACGCGGGGACACGATCTACTGGATCGGGCCCGTCGGAGAGGTCAGGGAGGCCGGGCCGGGAACCGATTTCCATGCCGTCGACAACGGCTGGGCGTCGGTCACGCCACTCGACATCGATCTGACCGCGGCGGGAGCCCTGGATCTGGTGCGCGACTGGCTGGGGACGACCGGTGCGTGAACGGCCGGCCTGGCTGCCGCCGCCGGCAAACCGTACCCGCCGCGCTACCGGCACCGGCACGGGCGCAGCGCGCGAACGCAGTGCACCGGCGCTGGCGACCGAGCGCGCCCGTCTGGGGATGAGCGAAGCCCTGCGCCGTGCCGGCGTGCGCGACGCGCAGGTGCTCGACGCGATGGCGACCGTGCCACGGCATTGCTTCGTGGATGCCGCCCTGGCCAGCCGCGCCTACGAAGACGTCGCCCTGCCGATCGGACATGGTCAGACGATCTCGCGCCCGGGCACGGTGGCGCGCATGATCGAACTGGTGGCCCAGGAGATTCCGGCCGCTCGCCGCCGACAGGCGCGCGTGCTCGAAATCGGCACGGGCTGCGGCTACCAGGCGGCCGTGCTCGCCAGCATCTTCGGCGAGGTCATTTCCGTGGAACGGGTGCGCGGCCTGCTCGATGATGCACGCCGCAATCTGCGCGATCTGCGTCTGGCCAATCTGCGACTGCTCTTCGGCGACGGCAATCTCGGCGTGCCACAGGCGGCACCGTTCGATGCCATCGTCGTGGCCGCGGCCGGAGAAGCGGTGTCCGATGCGCTGCTGGCACAGATGCGGATCGGCGCACGCCTGATCGCACCGATCGGTTCGGTGCGCCAGTCGCTGCACCTGATCGAACGCGCCGGCCACGATGACTGGCGGCTTTCCGTACTCGATGCGGTACGATTCGTTCCGTTGCGTACCGGGACCGTGTAAGCGTCTGCGTGCAGCCGTCACCGGGATCCGTTCGCACCGATGCGCGCTGCGAGCCCACCTTGAACGCTCTTCCCGTTTTCCCGTTCCCGAATTTCCCTCATTCCGTTTCGAACATGCGGTGGATTCCCCTGGCACTGATCCTCGTGCTTGCCGGCTGCGGCAGCCCGCACCCGGCACCGATCGTGCATCGAACGCCAGTCAAGCGACCGGCACCGACGCCGGCCCCGGTGGCGGTGCAGCCCGGCGCGGGTGCCACGGCGGCGCAACCGGTTCCATCGCGCGGCGAGACGGTGCAGGCGGCGACCGGTGTGCAGACGACACCGGTGACGCGCGGGCCGGTCGAGTCGCGTTCGCTGGTCGGGTCCGATGCTGCCGGCACCGGATCGGCCAATCTGCTCAAGACGGAACCGAAAGCCCTCAAGCAGCCTTATTCCGAAGCCGCACTGGCACAGATGACGGCACAGGCCCCGGCCGTTCCGTCACCATCGCCGTCGGCACCGGTCCTCGCCAGCGCCGCTCCGGACAGCACGAAGATTCCGGCACAGCCGCCTGCCGCCGCCCCGGCAGGCAGTCAGTGGATCTGGCCGGCCGACGGCAGGATCGTGCAGGAATTCTCGCAGCCCGGAAACATGGGGATCTCGATTGCCGGTCAGCCCGGCGATCCGGTCATCGCCGTCAACGACGGCCGGGTGATCTTCAGCGGGGCCGGGCCGCGCTCCTACGGCAATCTGATCATCGTCAAGCACGACGGGGACATCCTGTCGGTCTACGCACACAACCGTGCCCTGCTGGTCAAGGAAGGCCAGAACGTGCGTCGCGGCCAGCGCATCGCCGAGCTGGGCAGTTCCGGCACCGCGTCGCCGCAACTGCATTTCGAGATCCGCCGGCAGGGTCGCCCGATCGATCCGCGCACGGTGTTGCCGGCGCAGCGATGAGCAGTGCGGCAGCGCGGCACCCGGGTCGGCCCGTCCGGCGCCGTCATGGCAGCAGCCGCAGCCCGGGTTTGCCGGCATGACGGCTGTTCTTTGCTTCGATATCGAGACGATTCCGGACATCGTCGGTCTGCGTGCACTGGAGACGTGCGACGAATCGCTCGATGATGCCGCCGTCGCGGAACAGGCGTTTGCCGGGCGCAGGGAAAAGACCGGACCGGATTTCCTGCCGCTGTATCTGCATCGGGTCGCCGCGATCTCGGTGCTGCTGCGCGCCGGGGACAAGGAGCTTTCGCTCTATACGCTCGGTGATCCGGGCGACGACGAGCGCACGCTCGTGCAGTCCTTCTATCGCCTGATCGATGAACATACGCCACAGCTCGTGTCCTGGAACGGCGGCGGTTTCGATCTGCAGGTGCTGCACTACCGGGCGCTGGTCAACGGCGTCTATGCGGAACGCTACTGGGAGCAGGGCGAGCACGATCGCGAATTCCGCTTCGACAATTACCTGAACCGCTATCACTCGCGTCATCTCGACCTGATGGACCTGCTGGCGCTCTACACGCCACGGGCCAATGCGCCGCTGGATGCGCTGGCGAAGCTGTGCGGCTTTCCCGGCAAGCAGGGCATGGATGGCTCGCAGGTCTGGCCGGCCTGGCAGCAGGGA
>DAIUFU010000205.1:2796-3090 GCA_036844405.1 Burkholderiaceae bacterium
TACCTGGCTGATGTTCTGCCGCTTCCAGACGATGCGTGGCGCGTGGCCGCGCAAGCGCTACGAGGAAGAAGTCGAGCGCCTGCGTACATTCGTCTCGGCGCAGGCCCCGAAGGCCGTCCACTGGCAGGAGTTCCTCCAGGGCTGGGACGCGTCGCAGCGCCTCTATCGGCTGCGGCGCACCGACGCCGGCGGCAGCAACACCAGCGCGTGAACCGCCCGGCTGACAGGAAAGGCGCGGCCACCGGCGGCACGACGGTGTGCATCGACGTCGATTCGCTCGATCTCGACGCCAAT
>DAIUFU010000206.1:0-3083 GCA_036844405.1 Burkholderiaceae bacterium
ATTTCCCGGCCTGCCGGCAGGCGCCGATCGCGCGCTCGAGCAGCATGCGCACCGCGTCGTCGCGCTCGTCGAAGCTGTCGGCCACGAGACCCGAATCCCGGTCCAGCCCGAGCGTCAACTGCGTCAGGTCATTGGAGCCGATCGAGAAGCCGTCGAAATGCTCGAGGAACTGCTCGGCCAGCAGGGCGTTCGACGGCAGCTCGCACATCATGATCAGGCGCAGACCGTTTTCGCCGCGGCGCAGGCCGTAGCGCGACAGCAGTTCGACGACGGCCGCCGCTTCGCGCGTGGTGCGCACGAACGGCACCATCAGTTCGACGTTGGTCAGGCCCATCTCGCCGCGCACCCGGCGCATTGCCTCGCATTCGAGTTCGAAGCAGTCGCGGAAGCTCTCGGCGATGTAGCGCGAGGCGCCGCGAAAGCCGAGCATCGGGTTCTCTTCCTCGGGTTCGTAGCGTGAGCCGCCGATCAGCTTGCGGTATTCGTTCGACTTGAAGTCCGACAGGCGCACGATCACCGTGCGCGGCCAGAACGCGGCGGCGATGGTGGCGATGCCTTCGGCCAGGCGCTCGACGTAGAAGGCGCGCGGCGTCGCATGGCCGCGGGCGACACTTTCGACCGCCTTCTTCAGGTCGGGCTCGACGTTCGGATAGTCGAGGATCGCCTTCGGGTGGATGCCGATGTTGTTGTTGATGATGAATTCGAGCCGCGCCAGGCCGACGCCGTCGCCCGGCAGCATGGCGAACTCGAAGGCCAACTGCGGGTTGCCGACGTTGACCATCAGCTTGACCGGCAGCGGTTCGAGCACGCCGGTGTCGACTTCGGTGACTTCGGTCTCGAGCAGACCGTCATAAATGTTGCCGGTATCGCCCTCGGCGCACGAGACGGTGACGAGCGCGCCGTCCTTGAGCCGTTCGGTCGCATCGCCGCAGCCGACGACCGCCGGAATGCCCAGCTCGCGCGCGATGATCGCCGCGTGGCAGGTACGCCCGCCGCGATTGGTGACGATTGCCGCCGCGCGCTTCATGACCGGCTCCCAGTTCGGATCGGTCATGTCAGTGACGAGAACGTCGCCGGCCTGCACTCGGTCCATGGCCGACGCATCGCTGACGATGCGCACCCGGCCGGCGCCGACCTTCTGCCCGATCGCCCGCCCCGAGACGAGCACCTCGGAGCTGGTCTTGAGCTTGTAGCGCTGCTGGCGTGCACCGGCGCGCGATTGCACCGTCTCCGGACGCGCCTGCAGGATGTAGAGCTTGCCGTCGGCGCCGTCCTTGCCCCATTCGATATCCATCGGCCGGCCGTAATGGCGCTCGATGATCACGGCGTAGCGTGCCAGTTCGATGACATCCTCGTCGGTGAGCGAGAAGCGGTTGCGCGCCTCGGGCGAGGTGTCGACCGTGCGCACGCGTGCGCCCGGATCGCCGGCTGCGTCGGCCGGCGCGAACACCATGCGGATCAGCTTCGAGCCCATCTCGCGCCGGATGACCGGAAACTTTCCGGCTTCGAGCATCGGCTTGTGCACGTAGAACTCGTCCGGATTGACCGCGCCCTGCACAACCGTCTCGCCCAGGCCCCAGGAACTGGTGATGAAGACGACGTCCGGAAAGCCCGATTCGGTATCGATCGTGAACATGACACCGGAGCTGGCCAGGTCGCTGCGCACCATGCGCTGCACGCCGGCCGACAGCGCGACGTCGGCGTGCTCGAAGCCCTTGTGCACGCGATAGGAGATCGCGCGGTCGTTGTACAGCGAGGCGAAGACGTGGCGAATGCGGTCGAGCACCGCGTCGATGCCGGTGACGTTCAGATAGCTTTCCTGCTGCCCGGCGAACGATGCGTCGGGCAGATCCTCGGCGGTGGCCGACGAACGCACGGCGACCGCCGGCGGTTCGCCGTCGGAGTCCGCGCCCATCCGGCCGTAGTGCTCGCGGATCGCCTGCTCGAGCGGCGCCGGCAGGGGCGCCGCCACGATCCAGCCGCGGATCTCGGCGCCGCACTCGGCCAGCGCCTTGACGTCTTCGGTATTGAGCTCCTCCAGGCGGGCGGCAATGCGCGCCGTCAGTCCGTTCACATCGAGAAAATCACGGAAGGCATGGGCGGTGGTGGCGAAGCCGCCGGGCACGCGCACGCCCGAGGCCGTCAATTCGCCGATCATCTCGCCGAGCGAGGCATTCTTGCCGCCAACCGACTCGACGTCGGTCATGCGCAGGGCACCCAGATCGACGACGTACGGCTGATCGCCCGGCCGTATCCCGGGTTCGTCCAGAGGACTGCCTCCGGGCCCGTCCCGTCCCTGTTCGCTTCGTTGCTCGTATGGTTTCATGGAAAAATCCCGACTTGGTTGGCAATTCGTGCGGCGCACACATCGACGTCGCCCTGTCGGCCGGCGTGCAGCGCATGGTGCGCGACAACCCGCCGCGCACCGATGGTTGCCGGCGATTTTACTTCCCCCGGCAAACCATGCCGTGACGCAGGCAGCGCAGAGGACCTCCGCAGATGAACGACGCACCCACCGACCCCCCCGGAAAGAGCGCCGGGCAGAGCGCCGGGCAGAGCGTCACGGCAAGCCCGGGCACGCCCCGTGCCGAGACGCCGTACGAGCGCACGATCTTCTTCGTCTCGGATGGAACCGGCATCACCGCCGAGACTTTCGGACACTCGCTGCTGACCCAGTTCGAACCGATGAAGCTGCGTCAGGTCCGCCTGCCGTTCATCGATTCGCCGGACAAGGCGCGGCAGGCGGTCGAGCGCATCGATCGCCAGGCACTGAGCGACGGCACCCGTCCGGTGGTCTTCAGCACGCTGATCGATCCGGCGATGAACGACATCGTGCGCATGGCGAACTGCCGCTATCTCGATCTGTTCGCCACCTTCGTCGAGCCGCTGGAGAGCGAATTCGGCGTGCGTTCCTCGCACACGGTCGGACGCTCGCACACGGCGACCGACACCGAGGCCTATCAGCAGCGGATTGCCGCGATCAACTATGCGCTGACCCACGACGACGGCCAGACGCATGCCGAACTCGATCACGCCGACGTCATCCTGATCGGCGTGTCGCGCAGCGGCAAGACGCCGACCAG
>DAIUFU010000207.1:0-3068 GCA_036844405.1 Burkholderiaceae bacterium
TTGACCGATACCGTGCGCGGCATGACCGATGCATCCCCGACGAAAAGCCCCTTGACCTCATGCGACTCGCCGTGGCGGTCGACCACCGCGCGCGCCGGATCATCGCCCATGCGGCAGCCACCCTGCGTATGCGTGGAAATGAGGCCGGTCCAGCAGATCTGCTTCGCCCCGGCAGCCAGCAGTGCCTTCTCGCAAAAGCTCTTGGCCGCGTCCAGGCGTGCGTGCTCGCTCGGCTGCAGGTCGACCGAGATCTGCTCGCGCCCGTCAGCGTCGATCGTCACGGCGGCGTGGTTCTCGTCGTTGATCATCGCCAGCAACCCGTTCCAGTGCCGATAGGCACGGACCGCCTCGACCAGACGCGGCCCCCAGAACGGACCATCCTGATCCCGCAGGGTCGTGGCAAAGGCGATCGGATCCATGATCGTCGAGGCTTCGATGACGAAGCCGCCCGCCGCGTCCGTCTGGAATTCCATGCAGTGCGACGTGATCGGATAGACGCGATGCGCGTCCTGGATGTCATCGAAGAGCCCGTAGACGAGACGCACCGGGTGCAGCCCGATGTGACGCCCGAGCGCCGGATTCGTCAGCCCCGAGCGCATCAGCAGCACCGGCGAGCGCAAGGCACCGGCAGCCACGACCACGTAGCGCCCACGAACGACGTGACGTTCGCCGGCCGCATCGGTGTATTCGACCCCGGTGACCCGCTGGCTCCCGTTCTCCGACTCGAACAACACGCGTTCGACCTGCGCACCGGTGCGCAACTCGAAGTTGTCACGTTCGAGCGCACGCGCAACATAGGTGTTCATCGTCGACTTGCCACCATCGGTCGGGCAGCCCTGCAGGCACGAACCGAAACTCATGCACTTGGCATCGGTGTACGAATGCACCGGTTCGAGCGACGTGCCCAGCGCGACGAAACCGCGCTGCGCGACGTGCACGCATTTCTCCCAGTCGCGTCGTTCGCGCACGCCGAGCACCTGCTCGACGCGCGCGTAATATTCCTCGAGATCGGCCAGACGGAAGGGCTCGCCCTCCTCGTTGGTCAGGCCGCTGGCCGCATGCCATTTGGCAAAGTCCTGCTCGTGCGCGCGCAGCGCCACCTTGGTATTGATCGTCGTCGAACCGCCAACGCTGCGCCCGGCCAGGAAAGTGACCATGTCGCCATCGGGCAGCGGCGCAAAGCGCAGCGGCCAGTACAGATCATGATTGGCCTTCGACTCGAAACGGCGAAAGTCATCGGAGGTCAGGTGCGGACCGACCTCGAGCAGCAGCACCCGCCGATCGCAATCGGCCAGTTCGGCGGCGATCACCCCGCCGCCGGCACCCGAGCCAACCACGATGACATCGAACATTTCCGCACTCATGATTGCTGCACCCCCAGCCACGCCCAGTCGTGCTCGAGATCGATGTCCCGCGGCGGCTGGAAATCGATTTCCGACCACGCGCTCGGCCCCGGACTGCCGGGCGCAACGAAATCGCTGTAGAAGGCCTCGATCGCCAGCGCACGCACGAAACCGAACGCCGGCGTGTTCTGCCGGGCAGCCAGTTCGTCCGCACTGCTCACGTGCGACAACGCATCGATCGCCGCCAGTGCCCCGGCGCGCGCCTCATCCGGCATCGCTGCCAGCACCGCATCGATATAGACCGCCGGCCCGACCCGCCGCGAACCCGGAACGATCCAGTCGCACAGATTTTCGAGCTGCTGCGCCCGCGACTGATCCAGAACCTGCAATCTCACATCCGACGACACATCGGCACCCGTTTGTCTGACCTGGACAGGGAAAAGAGTACCGGAAAAGGAACCCGACCCGCGACGGCCCACAACCGCCGCCAGGCGCGGCGAACGGATCCAAGCCGTGCCACGACAGCGCGCCAGGCTCTATACTCTGGCTCCCGCGCCGGAGCAGCGTCTCCCGCGTCCGGGAGCGTCAGACAGGAAGAGTGGCCGAGCGGTCGAAGGCACCGGTCTTGAAAACCGGCAATGGGCAACCATTCGTGGGTTCGAATCCCACCTCTTCCGCCAGTTGCCCGACGAAATCGGTCAGGAACGACGACTGCAGTGACCTGCGAGACAGCAGCACTGCCGCACCGATGGGCAAGGCGAACAGGCCGGGCGCAGTGTTCGGCCCAACGCTGTCCGCCACTGCAGAAGGCCCAGAGGCCTCCCGATCAGCCGAACGTTCCGCGCAGACCGATGAACTCGAAATCGTCGTACTCACTGCCGTTCAGCCCCGAACGGATGTGCAGATCCAGCACGGTCCCCGCCGCAAAACCCGCCAGCGGGAAGCACTCGCGCACCAGCGAATACGATCCGTCCTCGTCACCCGCGGGCAACCGCCGAACCAGCGCTGGCGCAGTTGTACCCTGCGCACCCAGCGCCAGCGACGTACGCACCGCTTCCGGCCACGGGTTGATCCCCTTGGCATGCATCGAAATGCACAACTGCGTGTAGCGTGCCTTGCGCTCGGCGCTCAGGACAATGCTCTCACTGATGAGTGTGCCGCTCGCATAACGCAACTGAAACTGCGAATTGATGCTGCCGGCGTAGTTCGAGTCCCCGAGATGTATCACCTGCCCGCTGGACGGAAAGACGACATCACCGTCCCGCATCGGTTCCAGCGTCGTCTCGCTGGTCCAGGTGACCACACCTTTCTCGTACTCGAAAAATATCGGCTCCGGCACCATTCCCGGCTTCTCCACGACGCCGGTGAAAAAGGGCGGATACGATTCCCGTTGCGGCAGCTTCACCCGGTAGTTTCCGCCGGCATCGGTACGGGCCTGGTGAGTCTCGTCCAGATCCACCGTGACCACGGCATCCGGTACCGGTGTCCCGCTCTCGTCGACGACGGTCCCCGTGATTGTCCATCCCGCGTCGCTGCTGCCACTGCC
The DNA here is from genome assembly GCA_036844405.1 of Burkholderiaceae bacterium. Taxonomy (GTDB): domain Bacteria; phylum Pseudomonadota; class Gammaproteobacteria; order Burkholderiales; family Burkholderiaceae_E; genus Zeimonas. Next base: position 2,890 of record DAIUFU010000207.1, read on the forward strand.
GCCACCGCCGCCGCAGGCGCCAAGGACGATCAGACAGAGTGCTACTGCGAATCCGCGAAGTCTCATGCGTTGATTCTCCCTTTTCGGACAGGTTGGATTCGACGCCGATCCGCTCGCGGGAACCCGGCTGAACGCCCGAGTGTCCGCACGAAGGCGCACCCGGAGCGCAGCGGCCCGAT
>DAIUFU010000208.1:0-3001 GCA_036844405.1 Burkholderiaceae bacterium
GGTGCCCTGTTCGATCGCGCTGCGAACGAGTGCGCGTTCCTCTGGTGTGCCATGCTCCATCACGTGGATCAGCGGCAGGGTCGGCTTGCCTTCGCGCAGGTCGGCGCCGATCTGCTTGCCGGTGTCGTCCGTGTTGCCGGAGTAATCGAGCACGTCGTCGATCAGCTGGAAGGCGGTGCCCAGGTGCCGGCCGTATTCGGCAGCGGCCCGTTCGACTTCCGGCGTCGCCTGGCACAGGATCGCGCCCAGGCGGGTGGCCGCTTCGAACAGGCACGCCGTCTTGTAGCGGATCACCTGCATGTAGCGCGTCTCGTCGGTATCCGGGTCGTTGCAGTTGAGCAGCTGCAGGACTTCGCCTTCGGCGATGATGTTGGTGGCGTCGGCCAGCACGCGCATGACGCGCATGTCGTCGACGTCGACCATCATCTGGAACGAGCGCGAGTAGAGGAAGTCGCCGACCAGCACCGAGGCGGCATTGCCATAGACGGCGTTGGCTGTCGGGCGGCTGCGGCGCAGGTCGGATTCGTCGACGACGTCGTCGTGCAGCAGGGTGGCCGTGTGGATGAATTCGACCACGGCCGCGAGCGTGAAGGCGTTCTCCTGTCCGCCGCGGCCGAGCGCGCGCGCCACCAGCAGCACCAGCAGCGGGCGCATGCGCTTGCCGCCGGCGCCGATGATGTAGTCGGCGATCGTGCGGATGAGCGCGACCTCCGAATGCAGCCGACTGCGGATGACGCGATCGGTCTCGGCCAGATCCGAGGCGAGAACGGGGAAGAGTTCGAGCGGCTTCATCGACGGGACGCTGAATGACCGGTCATTATAGGCATCTGCCGGATTTTTTGACCGACATCACTGAATCGCTCATAATACGCGGTTCTCTTTCAGCAGCGATTCCCTTTCGAGAGGAAGATTCCATGTACGCGGTCATAAAAACCGGGGGCAAGCAGTATCGCGTTGCCGCCGGCGACAAGATCAAAGTAGAACAGATACCGGCGGACATCGGAGCAGAGATCACGATCGACCAGGTGCTGGCGGTTGGTGCGGGCGAGCAGCTCGCGATCGGCACGCCACTGGTGGCGGGTGCGACGGTCTCGGCGACGGTGCTTTCCCACGGTCGTGGCGAAAAGATCCGCATTTTCAAGATGCGTCGTCGCAAGCACTATCGCAAGCAGCAGGGCCATCGGCAGAATCATACGGAGCTGTTCATCGCCGGCATCGCGTCGGCGCTGGGCGAAGTCCGTGCCGAGTTGCCGGTGGCGAACGCCGCACCGCAGGCACCGGCGGAGGCCGGGTCGGCAGAGCCGGTGGAAGCGCCGGCAGTCGAGGAGTAAATACCATGGCACAGAAGAAAGGTGGCGGTTCCACGCGCAACGGCCGCGATTCCAACCCGAAGATGCTCGGCGTGAAAGCCTACGGTGGGCAGACGGTATCGGCGGGTTCGATCATCGTGCGCCAGCGCGGCACGCGTTTTCACCCGGGCGACAATGTCGGCATCGGCAAGGATCACACCCTGTTCGCACTGGTCGACGGCCAGGTGAAATTTGGGGTGAAGGGCGCCTTGCGGCGCAGCACGGTCAGCATCGAACCGGTGCAGTAATCGCCCGTGCCGGCCGGCACGGCGCAAACGACGCAAAGCCCCGCACGCCGGGGCTTTGCCGTCTTTGGGCAGGGGTGCTTTCCGGCGTTCGTGCGGAAAACGACGCAGTCGTCGTGGGCCGGGCAGCGTCGCCGGATCCGTTGCATGATGCACGGCGGCGACGGGTACACAGGATGTTGACGAGCATCGCAGGCAGGTACGCATGAAATTCTTCGACGAGGCCCGGATCGAGGTCGCCGGCGGACACGGTGGCGCCGGCGCGGTCTCGTTCCGGCGCGAGAAATTCGTGCCGCGCGGAGGCCCTGATGGTGGTGATGGCGGACGCGGCGGCAGCGTCTGGGTGGTGGCCGATCGCAATCTGAACACGCTGATCGACTTCCGCTACCAGCGCAAGTTCTTCGCCCGTAATGGCGAGCGCGGCCGCGGCGCCGACCAGTTCGGCGCGGGCGCTCCCGATATCCGGCTGCGCGTACCCGTCGGTACCCGGATCCACGACGAGGACACGGGCGAACTGCTGGCCGATCTGGTGGCCAACGAAGAGACGGTGCTGCTGGCGCGCGGCGGTCAGGGTGGCTGGGGAAACCTGCGTTTCAAGTCGAGCACAAATCGGGCGCCGCGTCAGTCGACGCCGGGCGAAGAGGGCGAGCATCGGCGCCTGCGCATGGAGCTGAGCGTGCTGGCCGACGTCGGTCTGCTTGGCATGCCCAATGCCGGCAAGTCGACGTTCATCGCGGCAGTAAGCAATGCACGCCCGAAAATCGCCGACTATCCATTCACGACGCTGTACCCGAATCTCGGCGTGGTGCGTGTCGGTGCCGGACGCAGCTTCGTCATCGCCGACATTCCCGGGCTGATCGAGGGTGCGGCCGAAGGCGCGGGGCTCGGACACCGCTTTCTGCGCCATCTGCAGCGCACGCGTCTGCTCCTGCATCTGGTCGATCTGGCGCCCTTCGATCCGGATGCCGATCCGGTGCGCGATGCGCGGGCGATCCTGCGCGAGCTGCACCGCTACGACCCCGAACTGGCCGCCAGGCCGCGCTGGCTCGTGCTGAACAAGATCGACATGATCGATGCCGCCGAGCGCCGGCAGCGCATCGACGACTTCGTCGAGCGTTACCGCGGACGCGGCCGGGAGGCCATTCCGGTCGAACGCGTGTTCGCGATTTCGGCGCTGACGCGCGAGGGCTGCGAGCGTCTGTGCCAGGCGATTGCCGACTGGCTCGAAAGCGAACGTCAGGCGGCGCACGAACGGCGTGCAGCCGAAGAGGGGGAAGAGGCGGGGGCGGAAGCGGTGGACGTGCGTTTCGATCCGCAGCGCGGGGGCGGCACGTCATGACGCAGGACCGGCAGGACCAGCCCGCATCGGGGCAGGCGGCCCGGGGTGGGCGCAGCGTTGCCAGCGCG
>DAIUFU010000209.1:0-2970 GCA_036844405.1 Burkholderiaceae bacterium
CCCGTCCGGGATCGCAGGATCACGGACCCGGGACATCGCGGTTCAAGTTGGGAAAGCAAAAATGATTCAGATGCAATCGACGCTGAACGTCGCCGACAATACCGGCGCCCGTTCGGTGATGTGTATCAAGGTGCTTGGCGGTTCGAAGCGTCGTTACGCGGGAATCGGCGACATCATCAAGGTCACGGTCAAGGAGGCGCAGCCGCGTGGCCGCGTCAAGAAGGGCGAGATCTACAACGCTGTCGTGGTGCGTACCGCCAAGGGCGTGCGTCGTCAGGATGGCTCGTTGATCCGCTTCGATGGCAATGCCGCCGTGCTGCTCAACGCGAAGCTGGAGCCGATCGGAACCCGCATCTTCGGACCGGTCACGCGTGAACTGCGTACGGAACGATTCATGAAGATCGTTTCCCTCGCTCCGGAGGTGCTCTGATGCGCAAGATCCGCAAAGGCGACGAAGTCGTGGTCATCGCCGGTCGGGACAAGGGCCGGCGCGGCACGGTGCTGCGTCGGGTGGATGACACGCATCTGCTCGTAGAGGGCGTGAACATCGTCAAGAAGCACGTCCGGCCGAACCCGATGCAGGGGCAGGCAGGTGGAATCGTCGACAAGACGATGCCGATCGACCAGTCGAACGTGATGCTGTGGAATCCGGCTGCCGGCAAGGGTGACCGGGTCGGCATCAAGACGCTCGAAGACGGTCGTCGGGTGCGTTATTTCAAGTCCAACGGCGAGATGGTCGCCGTTTGATGACGGCCGTGTTGATAAAGGCTGCGGTTCTGGCGGAGCTGTCAGGCGGCGGCCGGGAAAGCGGTCAGGGTCGGGCGGATCCGGGTCCTGTCGAATCCGGTACGCATGACGTGAGGAAATGAAGATGGCTCGATTGCAGCAGCAATATCGGGAAAGAGTTGTGCCGGAACTGGTGAAGCAGTTCGGCTATCCGTCGGTGATGCAGGTTCCGCGCGTCACGAAGATCACCCTGAACATGGGGGTGGGCGAAGCGGTGGCCGATCGCAAGGTGCTGGAGAACGCGAGCGCCGACCTGACCCGCATCGCGGGGCAGAAAGTGGTGGTTACCAAGGCGCGCAAGGCCATCGCCGGTTTCAAGATCCGCGCCGGATATCCGATCGGCTGCATGGTCACCCTGCGTGGCCGACGCATGTACGAATTCCTGGATCGGCTGATCACGGTGGCGCTGCCGCGCGTACGCGATTTTCGCGGCCTGTCGGCGAAGGCCTTCGACGGGCGCGGCAACTACAGTCTCGGTGTGAAGGAGCAGATCATCTTCCCCGAGATCGAATACGACAAGGTCGATGCCCTGCGCGGGCTGGACATCGCCATCACCACGAATGCCCGCAGTGACGAGGAAGCGAAGGCGCTGCTGGCTGCTTTCCGTTTTCCCTTCCGTGCCTGAGATGGTGCGGATGACCCGGGAGTCGTGTACAGCACGTCTGAATCGCCGGTCTGTCGGATCGGCCCGTCCCATCGAGCAGGAAACGTATCCGTGGCAAAACTCGCACTGATCAATCGCGATCTGAAACGCCAGGCGCTCGTTCGCAAGTACGCCGCGCGGCGCCAGGAACTGATGACCATCATCAACGACCAGGCGGTCAGCGAAGAAGAGCGTTATCAGGCGCGTCTGAAGTTGCAGGCGCTGCCGCGCAACTCGAGTCCGACCCGGCTGCGCAACCGCTGTGCCATCACTGGTCGTCCCCGCGGGACGTTCCGCAAATTCGGTCTGGGCCGCAACAAGCTGCGCGAGATCGCCATGCGTGGCGAGATCCCGGGATTGACGAAGGCGAGCTGGTAATCCGCCCCTGGCGGACGACCAGAACCGAGCGAGCAACGAGGAAATCAATCATGAGCATGAGCGATCCGGTCGCCGACATGTTCACGCGCATCCGCAACGCGCAGCGCGTCGAAAAGGAATCGGTATCGATGCCGTCGTCCAGGCTGAAAGTGGCGATCGCGCAGGTACTGAAGGATGAAGGCTACATCGACGACTTCAAGGTCACGACCGAAGGCGCGAAGAGCCGTCTGGACGTACGCCTGAAGTATTACGCCGGTCAGCCGGTCATCGAGCGGCTCGAGCGCGTCTCGCGCCCCGGTCTGCGCGTATACCGGGGCCGCGATGCACTGCCCCGCGTCATGAACGGGCTTGGTGTAGCGATCGTGACGACGCCGCGCGGTGTCATGACGGATCGGCATGCGCGTGCCAGCGGAGTCGGCGGCGAAGTCATCGGCTACGTGGCGTGAGACCGGAGGAAGACAAAAAATGTCGCGAGTAGGCAAGAATCCGGTCCCGATCCCCGCTGGCGTCAAGGTCAGCATCGACGGCGAGCGCGTCGCGGTCCAGGGGCCGCTGGGGTCGCTGGAGCAGCATGTCCGTCCGATCGTGCGGGTCGCGCTCGATGGCGATCAGGTGGTGCTCGAGCCAACGGACGAGAGCGTCGGCGCACATGCCCTGAGCGGTACCTATCGGTCGCTGATCGCCAACATGGTGCACGGGGTCTCGAAGGGCTTCGAAAAGCGCCTGCTGCTGGTTGGCACGGGTTTTCGCGCCCAGGTGCAGGGCAATGCGCTCAATCTGTCGCTCGGCTTCTCGCACCCCGTGGTGCATGCGCTGCCGGACGGCGTGAAGGCCAAGACCCCGGTTCCGACCGAGATCGTGCTCGAAGGCGCGGACAAGCAGGTCGTCGGTCAGGTGGCCGCCGAGATCCGGCGTTACCGCAAGCCCGAGCCGTACAAGGGCAAGGGAGTGCGCTACGCCGACGAGCGTGTCGTACTCAAGGAAGTCAAGAAGAAATAACCGGCCGGCCGGCAACGGTCGACCATGTAACAGGCAACGGACGGAATCCGAGCGATGGACAAGAAACAGTCACGTCTTCGGCGGGCACGCCAGACCCGGCTCAAGATCCGCGAGCTGCGGGCGCGCCGGCTGGTCGTGCATCGGTCGAACACGCACATGTACGC
>DAIUFU010000210.1:0-1315 GCA_036844405.1 Burkholderiaceae bacterium
CACGATGCGCGCCTGAGCCGCCTGGTGCGCCGGCTGCTCGCCGAAGCCGACGATTCGCCAGCACGGCCCGCACCGGTGCCTGTCGGGCGCTGAGCCGCCCGCCCGGCGTCCCGGACGGGTGGGTGGCGACGCCGGTGTCGGCAGCAATCCCCGGCAGCAATCCCCGGCGGCCGAAACCGGCGCCGGATCGCCAGGCCCGTGTCCGTGCACGGGTCCCTGGCCGAAAAGCCGTACAGGATCGGCTTCGGGACGGCAAGGCCGTTTTGTGGTACAATTACAACATCTTCGGCGTCCTGACGAACGCACGCGACCCGCGTGCGCGAAAGCCGCCGACGACCCCCAGGTGACCCCATGTCTATCCGTGCTGTTCGGCCCGGAGACAACGCAAGGCACCACATCAGTCCTTCTCTCCTTGCGTTTCTCCAACGCCGCGAACGCCGCCGTCGCTGGCTGTATGCCGGCCTTCAGGCTGCTGTTCCCATTGCTCTCGTACTCGGCCTGGTCGTCGTCAGCGCCCATCTGCGCGCCGCCGATGACAACGTGTCGATGACTCCGATCGCGCCCACGGCGAGCATCGCCGCCGGAAGCTGACAGAATCTGGCTTCATCGACCATCTTCGTGCCGCGCACCGGAATGAACCAACGACTTCTGCCGACCGGCCGCCGACGGACCCGGGCCGGAGCCCTGCTCGCCGCGCTGCTGGCCGGCGGCCTGCTGCTGTCGGGCTGTGCCGCACCGTCCACTGCCGGTCACACCTACAAGGCCAGCGAGGCCCGCCGGCCGATGCAGATCGAAACCGGCGTCATCGAGGCGATCCGCACGGTGCGGCTCGAACAGGATCAGTCATCCGGTGTCGGCACCGGCGCCGGGGCTGTCGTCGGCGGGATTGCCGGCTCCAATGTCGGGCGGGGGCGCGGAGCGGCCGTCGGCACCGTGCTGGGTGCGGTGGTCGGCGGAGTGGCCGGCAGCCACGCCGAACAGTCGATGAGCATGCGCTCGGCGCTCGAGATCACGGTGCGCACCGATTCCGGACGCCGGTTCGCGGTCGTCCAGGAAGCCGGTGGCGAATCCTTCGCGCCCGGCCAGCGCGTGCGCATCGTGACCGATCCGGCCCGCGGGACGACACGCATTTCGCAGTGATCGGGGCTGCGCACCGGATTGCCCCATCCTGTCCGGCGGCCTGCTGCGGTCCGGCTGTGCCGCACCGTCCACCGCCGGTCACACCGACAAGGCCAGCAAGGCCCGCCAGCCGGCCCGGCGCTGTTGCGGCCGGCAAAGTCACATGAACGTATGATTCGGTATCCCGTCTGAAGCC
>DAIUFU010000210.1:1415-2943 GCA_036844405.1 Burkholderiaceae bacterium
TTCTTCGTGCCGGCGGCGCTCCTCCCACAAGCCGGCGCGCCGTCCGGACCAGGCCGGCACGCTCCGGAGAATTTCGCCGATGATCGATACCACTCTCGAAAAATTCCAGGCCGACGTCATCGATGCGTCGATGCAGACACCGGTCGTGCTCGATTTCTGGGCGCCCTGGTGTGGCCCGTGCAAGACGCTCGGGCCGATGCTCGAACGGCTCGAAGCGCAGTACGGCGGCCGCTTCCTGCTCGTCAAGGTCAATACCGACGAGCAGCCCGAGCTGGCCGCGCATTTCCGCATCCGCTCGGTGCCGACCGTCTTCGGCATCGTCCAGGGTCAGCCGGTCGACCAGTTCCAGGGCGCGCTGCCCGAATCGCAGCTGCGCGAATTCATCGACCGCCTGTTGCCGAATCCGGCCGCCGTCGATCTCGAACAGGCGATGCAGGCGATCGAACAGGGCGATCTCGATACGGCTACCGAACACCTGACGAAGGCACTGGCGCACGATACCGCCAACGACAGCGCACGCCTGCTGTATGCGCAGGTGCTGCTGCAGCAGGGCGATCCGGGTGCGGCGCTGGCGCAACTCGACCAGGTGTCTGCGGAAGCGCGTGCCGATCCGCAGGTCACGGCACTGATCGAGCGCGCCCGCCAGGCACTGGAAGACTCGATCGAAGCGCCGCCGCCGGCGCTGCTGCAGCGCGTGGCCGACGATCCGGCCGATCTGCAGGCGCGCCTGGATCTGGCCGCCCACTACCTGGAGCAGAAGCAGTGGGCGCAGGCCTTCGAGCAGCTGCTGGAGATCGTGCGCCGCGACCGCGAATTCGGCGAGGACATCGGTCGGCGCACGATGATCGAAGGCTTCGAAAAAGCGGCGGCCCAGCCCCAGCTGGTGTCCGAGTGGCGCCGACGACTCAGTTCGGTGCTGTTCTGAACCCGCCTGCGCCTGACATCGAGAGGAGACCCGCATGAGCCAGGGACACTGGATCGAAATCACCGCCGACGACGGTCACCGGATGCCCGTCTGGGAGGCCATGCCGAAGGGCGAGCCGCTGGGCGCGGTCATCGTCGTCCAGGAAATCTTCGGCGTGAACAGCCACATCCGTTCGGTGGCGCAGCGCTTTGCCGAGGCCGGCTACCAGGCGCTGGCGCCGGCACTCTTCCAGCGCGTGCAGGCGGACTACGAGACCGGCTATGAGGCTGCGGACATCAGCGCCGGCATCGCCATCGCCGGGAAGACCACGGTCGACGACGTCATGCGCGATCTGCGCGCGTGCGTCGGGCATGCGCGAGCGCCGGTGGCCGTCAGCGGCTATTGCTGGGGCGGCACGATGAGCTGGGTCGCAGCCGCCCGCGTCGACGGCCTGGCTGCGGCGATCATCCACTATCCGGGCCATGTTTCCTCGTTCATCGACGAACAGCCGCGCTGCCCGGTACTCGCCCACTTCGCCGAACGCGATCAGCATCCAACCCCGGCGCAGGCGCGCGCCGTGCTGGCCGCGCATCCCGACGTCGAAGGCCATTTCTACCAGGCCGG
>DAIUFU010000211.1:0-2920 GCA_036844405.1 Burkholderiaceae bacterium
GTCGATCGCGTTCGTTGCCGTCATCGAAGCGGAAATGCGCCAGTGATGCCGCCAGCGACCAGGCCGGCACGGGCCGCCACTCGATCCCGATCGATGCGACGTCGATCGTCACCCGCTCTTCGACTGCTTTCGGTGTCTCGACGGTTTCGCGTCCGAGTTCGGCATCGATGCGCACCAGATCGGTCGGCAGCCAGTGCACGCGAACGCCGCCAGTGACCGGATGCCAGCCACCGGCACTGGCACCACCCCCGGCCCCGCGATGATCATAATCATTCCAGGCAATCGTCACCGATGGCCAGATCACTCCATGAGTGTCGGTCGGTGTACCGATGCGGGTGGAGGCGTCCACCTGGAAGCGGGTGCCACGCACCCTTCCCAGGGGATCGTCGAAGCGCACCTGACGCACGCTCGCGCCGACGATCGCCGGGTAACGCAGCGGCAGGCTGGAGCCGACGATCATCGTCCGGGTATCGAGCCCGTCACGATCGGTCGAGCCATTGATTTCCGCAAGCCAGCGTCCGGCCAGTTCCCGGGAAGTCTGGTAACGATGCACCCATTGCGCATCCGGCGTATCGATGGCGAGCAGTTCACGGTCGGCCAGTTCCGGAAAGCCGGCCCACTGCAGTGCACGGGCGCGGCTGAAGCGATCATCGGCGTCGAGTCCGGCTTCGTCGATCTGCCCGAAGCGGGCGAGCGCCTGGCGATGGCGTCCGGCGTCATTGAGGGCACGCGCCAAACCGATGCGGCTCAGGCGATCGCCCGGATCGCGTTGCAGCAGCGCCTCGAATGCGTCGATTCCCTCCTGATGGCGACCCTGCCAGACCAGGAGCTGCGCCCTGCGGCGCGAAATGACAGCATCATCCGGAGTCAGCCGCAACAGCTCTTCATAGGCGTCGACAGCACCCGACAGATCATTCTGCTGCTGGCGCGCCTCGGCAATGCCACGCCATGCATCCGCCGGATCGGGATCCGTATCGAGCGATTCCAGAAACAGTGCCTCGGCCGCCGCCGCATCCGGCGTCCACAGCGTCTGCCAGGCGAGCGAGCGGCGCACGTCGGCCCGCCGCTGCGGGGCAACCGTCAGAACGCGACGGTACATCTGCGCCGACTCGGCGTTGCGGTCGGCATACCCGAGCACCCGCGCCACCTCGATCAGCAGGTCGGAATCATCCGGACTCTGTGCAAGAAGACGCTGATATGTCTCCAGCGCAAGCACATACTCGTGCCGGTCAACCTGCTGGCGGGCGATGTCGAGAAGATCGGCACGTGTGTGTCCGGCCGGCTGGGCCGATCGGGCAGTTTCGGCGCATGCATCCTCGATGCCGGCGACCATGCCCAGGCAAAGTACAGCGGTCGCCAGCGTCATCACACCGAGACGCCGGCGCCTCACGCTCCCGCTCCCGAACGTCGAGTGTCCCAGCGCACCGGACCGCTTTGCGGACGGCGGAAGAGCCACGGAATCGACGCCACCGCAGCCAGCGCCAGCAGCATCCAGTAGATGATCGGATACCAGACGGCATAAGGCACCATCCGCATGATCGAACGGTCGTAGCGGCGATCGATCCAGGCGCCCACGATCAGCTGCAGCACGCACATCGTGCCGATCGTCATCCCCCACAGATTCGGAATCGGCGAGGCACCGACCGGCGGCACGCCGATCGCCCACGACAGGATCCAGATCGTCGTCAGGACGACGAAGCAAAGTGCCCAGAGCGTGGACAGCACCGACTCGGCGAACATCGGCCACATGCGGCGATATTTCCAGTGTGCAATCACACCGCGATGCCGGTGCAGAACCTGCATCAGGCCGCGCGCCCAGCGCAGGCGCTGCTTCCACAGGCCGCGCAGACTCACCGGCACCGACATGCCGCAGATCGCGCGCGGCTCATAGCGGATGTCGTAGAAGCGCTTCTGCAGCTTCCAGGTGAGATCGATGTCCTCGGTCGGCATGTCCGGGCTGAAGCCGCCGACATCGAGCAGCGCGTCGCGCCGGAAGGCCGCCACGACGCCGGACACGGTGACGATCCGTCCCCAGATGCGCTGCGAGCGGCGCAACAGACTGACGATCGACGAAAACTCGATCGACTGCAGCCGTGCCAGGAAGGTTCCGGTATTGCGTACGCGCGGATTGCCGGTCACCGCGCCGACCCGTACCGAGGCGAAATGCGGCACCATCGCGCGCAACAGATCCGGTTCCGGTTCGGTATCGGCATCGAGGACGAGAATGATCTCGCCGCGCGCCAGCGGCAGCGCATCATTCAGGGCGAGTGCCTTGCCCTCGTTGGTGGTCTTGCGCAGGATGCGCAGACGAGCGTCTCCGCGAAAGGCCTGCGCCTGGACCAGCGTCGCATCGGTCGAGCCATCGTCGATGACGATGACCTCGTAGTCAGGATAGTCGAGCTGGAGGACCGCATCCAGCGCCTTGCCGATGACCTCGGCCTCGTTGTGGGCGGGGATCAGTACGGTCACGGCCGGCAATGCATCCGGCGCGAAATCCACATCCAGCGGCCGGCGCTCCCAGCGCCAGCGGAACATCAGCGACGTGGTCATCCACAGGATGCTCGTGGCAATCGGATAGGCGGCAAAGTAGATCAGCGCGATCCAGTACGCCGGCGTGTCCTGCACGGCCCGCAGAAAATTCTCGATGGCAGCGGTCATCGCCCTGCTCCACTGGCCGTTTTCGGCTGTGTCATTGCGGTCGGTGCTACCCGGGCGGAGTGCTCCGCTGCACTGTCTGTCCAGATCGATTCGTCACCATCGGCTCCATGGCGATAGCGCTTGACGCCGCCATCGATGTCGATGCGAACCTCCCGGGCATTGGCCAGCAGATTCCAGTCGGCGGCGATCGAACGGCCGACCCAGTCTCGCTCGTAGCGGGATTCGACGTGGCGCACCTGGTGTCGCTGATTGCGCCCGCGAT
>DAIUFU010000212.1:0-2907 GCA_036844405.1 Burkholderiaceae bacterium
TCATCGTCGTCAGTTGCCCGCTGACCTGCTCCCCGTCGCGATCGATCCGGTAGGCGGCAAAATTTCCGGTGTCCATGTCTTCTCCCATGCGGCCGGCGCATCCTCCCATCGGGTCTGCGCGGCGTGAACGGAATGACTCTACCGCGAAGCCCGGCAAACGGGTGAACCACCTCAGGGCGGTTCAGGGTGAAACAACTGCCGATGACATTGCCATGAGGACGGCACCCTGCGCACGCGCTACGATAGCGTCACCATGAGCGTCTCTATCGTCATCAAGCGCGCCTACGAAGACCCTTCCCCGGCCGACGGCTACCGCGTCCTGGTCGACCGGATCTGGCCACGCGGCAAGCGCAAGGAAGCGCTGGCACTCGATCAGTGGGCGAAGGAACTCGGGCCGAGCACCGTGCTGCGCCAGTGGTTCGGCCATGATCCGCAGCGCTGGGAGGAGTTCCGCGAACGCTATCGGCGCGAGCTCGACACGCCGCAGGCACGCGAACTGCTCGCGTCGCTGCTGCATTCAGCCGGCCGCGGACCGTTGACACTGGTCTATTCGGCACGCGACGAGCAGCACAATCAGGCCATCGTCCTGCGCGAACTGCTGTTGTCGCTGCGGCATCCGGACCCCGTGAAGTAGGCCACCGCGCCCGATGAGTTCCCCGACTGGCGCCGCCGGACGACGCCCGGCCCGGGCATCGCCGGGCACTCCCGAAGACAGCCGCTTCGCCCGTCGTCTGCGCCGGATGCTGCGCGGAGACGTGCATTTCGACCGTGCGACGCGCGTGCGCTACGCAACCGATGCATCGATGTACAGCATCGAACCACTCGGCGTGGTCATTACGGCCGACGATAACGAAGTCGTTGCCGCGCTGGAACTGGCGCGCGAGGCCGGTGTGCCGGTACTGCCGCGCGGGGCCGGCACCAGCCTTGCCGGCCAGGCCATCGGCGAGGCGCTGGTGCTCGATCACAGCCGGCACCTGAACCGCATCCTGCGCTTCGATCCGCACGCCCGCACGATCGAGGTGCAGCCCGGTGTCGTGCTCGATGCGCTCAACGCCTTCCTGCGCCCGCACGGTCTGTGGTTTCCGGTCGATGTGATCAGTTCGGCGCAGGCGACGATCGGCGGCATGGCGGGCAACAATGCGAGCGGCCCGCGTTCGATCCGCTACGGCAACATGGTGCACAACGTCGTGGGCATCGACGCGCTGCTCAGTGACGGCACGACCGAACATTTCGGTCCTTTCGGTACAGCGGCGCCGCGACCGCTGTCGAGCGCGCGCAGTGCGGCGCTCGTTTCGCGCCTGTTCGCCATCGGCCAGCGCGAACGGAACGAAATCGCGCAGATGTGGCCGCCGTTGCTGCGTCGCATCGGTGGCTACAACCTCGACGTGTTCCATCCCTGCTCGCCACGTCCGTACACCGCCGACGGTTCGGTCAATCTCGCCCATCTTCTGGTCGGTTCCGAGGGGACGCTGGCCTGGTTCCGGCGCATTACGCTCGCCCTGGCGCCGCAGCCGGCGGTGCGCCGCCTCGCGATCGTCCATTTTGCCGATCGCGGCGCAGCGCTGCGCAGTGTGCGCGCCATCGTTGCGGCCGGCGCCAGTGCCGTCGAATTTCTCGACGCAACCATTCTTGCCGGGATGCTGGCGGCGCTGCGCGGAGATCTGCCTCCGGTATCCACATCCGGCACACATCGGACCGTGCGCGACATCCGGACGTCCTCCGGGCACCCGGATCAGCCGTCGGGACATGACGCCGCCGCCTCGGTCATCGCCCATGCGCTCGGAGCCGGGCATCCGCCGGGCCACAGATCGGGCGGAGGCGCCCTGCTCGTCGAATTCGAGGCCGAGAGCGAGGGAGAGGAGAGGGCCGTGCTCCAGCGGCGCTGTGCCGAGTTGGGCGACATCGTCGCCCCCGGTCGCAGCCATCGCGTGCATGCCATCGAGCACGAGGCAGCGCAGGACCTGATGTGGCAGGCCTATCGCAGTGCCGTGCACCGGACGCTGTCGCGACCCGGTGCCGCGCAGCCACTCGGATTCGCCGATGATTGCGCCGTGGCACTGGGCGATCTCGCCGATTTTGCGTCGGATGTCGATCGCGTGCTCGCACGGCACGGCGTCGAGGCGATCCGCTCGGGCCCGGTCTCGGCCGGCGTGCTGCGTGTGCGTCCGATTCTCGTTGCGGACAATGCCGGTGCACGGAAAATGCGGGTGATCGCCGACGAAATCGCCCTGCTCGTACGCCGCTATCGCGGTGCTTTCTCCGGTGAGAGCGGCGATGGCATCGCGCGCAGCGAACGCGTGAACTGGCAGTTCGGCGAACGGCTCGAACGCGCCTTCGAGGAAGTCAAGGAGACGTTCGATCCGGCGCATCTGCTCAATCCGGGCAAGATCGTGCGTGCACCCCGGATGGACGATGAGCGTCTGTTTCGCCAGGTGCCTGATCTCGCGCCGGCGGCGCGGGCGACGGCACTTGACTGGTCTGCCTGGAGCGGCGAAGCGGACGAGTCGGTGCAAACGCAACCGGACGGCGATCGGGGTGGCGACCCGGACAACGCCGACCCGGGCACAGCGGATATCGCGCCCGGCGTCTCCGACGGATTCGTCCGCGCCGCGGCCGCCTGCGACGGCAACGGGCTATGTCGCCAGTTCGACGCCGGTGCGATGTGCCCGAGCTGGCGCGTGACGCGCGACGAAAAGCATCTGACCCGGGGTCGCGCCCACACCCTGCATCACTTCCTGAGCGCCGGGTTGCCGGACCTGGCCACTCAGGATGGCGAACGTGCCCGCCGTGCCCGGGCCGCATACGAGGCACTCGAATTGTGCGTCGGCTGCAAGGCGTGCCGGCGCGAATGTCCGGCCGGCGTCGACATGACGCGCATGAAAATCGAGTTCCTGCATGACTGGAACC
>DAIUFU010000213.1:0-2841 GCA_036844405.1 Burkholderiaceae bacterium
CCCGTCGGCGCGTTGGGCCGGCTCGAATCCCTGGCCTTGCAACTGGCGCTGATCCAGGGCGTCGACGAACCGGCGCTGCACGAACCGCAACTCGTGGTGTTCGCTGCCGATCACGGCATCGTCGCGCAACAGGTATCGGCGTATCCCGGCGAAGTCACGCGCCAGATGGTGCTCAATTTCCTCGCCGGAGGCGCCGCCGTCTCCGTGCTGGCCGGCCAGCACCGGCTCGGGCTGACCGTCGCCGATTGCGGCGTCGCCACCGACTTTGCCCCGCATCCGGCACTGCAGTCGCTGAAAGTCGCCGGCGCCGAACATGGCACGGCCGACAGCAGCCGGGGGCCGGCGATGACGGCCAGACAATGCGGCGACGCGATCGGCCACGGCCGGCAACTGGTCGCCCGCCTGCCGGGCAATGCGCTGCTGCTGGGCGAGATGGGCATCGGCAACACGTCTGCCGCCGCCCTGCTGATGGCGCGCCTGACCGGAGAGCCGATCACGCACTGCACCGGCCGCGGGACCGGGCTGGACGAGGCCGGACTCGAGCACAAGCGGCAGGTGCTGGCGCGCACGCTGGCCCTGCACGCCGGCGCCACCGATCCGCTGGACGCACTGGCGGCATTGGGCGGGCTTGAGATCGCCACGATGGTTGGTGCCGTGCAGCAGGCCGCAGCCACCCGCCGCGTGATCGTCGTCGACGGCTTCATCACGACGGCTGCGGTCGCGGTCGCCGCCGCCCTGCAGCCGGCGATCCTTGCCTGTTGCGTCTTCTCGCACCGCTCGCAGGAAACCGGACACGGACTCTGGCTGCGGCACCTGGGCGTGCAGGCACTGTTCGATCTCGACCTGCGCCTGGGCGAAGGCTCGGGCGCGGCGCTGGCCTGGCCGCTGCTCGAATCGGCCTGCCGCATCCTGGCGGAGATGGCCAGTTTCGAGTCGGCCGGCGTGAGCCGACGTTCGTCATGAGCGGCCTGCGCCGCGAGCTGAATCTCCTGCTGCTGGCACTGCAGTTCCTGACGCGTGTGCCGATCCCGGCGCGACTCGTGCATGACTTCCCGGACACTGGCGCCCATGCGCGTGCCGTGCGCCATTTTCCATTGGTCGGCGCACTGATCGGCGCCAGCACCGCGGCGCTGGCCGTGCTGGCGCTGCAGCGCTGGAGCGCGCCCGTGGCCGCAGTGCTGGCAACCGGCTTTTCCGTCTGGCTGACCGCCGCGCTGCACGAGGATGGACTGGCCGACACCTGCGATGCGCTGCTGGGTATGGCCACCCGCGAAAAAGCGTTGCAGGTCATGAAGGACGCCCGCATCGGCACCTGGGGTGCCAGCGGTCTCGGCTTCGTCCTGCTGCTGCGCATCCTGCTGCTAGCCGAACTGCTGGCGTACGATCCGCGCGCCGCCGTGGCCGCGCTGATCGCCGCCCACGCAGCCGCCCGAGCCGTCCCGGTCGTGCTGATGCGAACGCTGCCTTATGCCGGCGACGAAGCGCAGGCGCGCACCCGCGCACTGACACGCGACGGTCAGTGGCGCGACGTCATTTTCGCGATAGCGGTCGGCACCGTCCTTCTCCTGGGCGCAGCAGCCTGGCAATCCGCACCCTTGACGGTCGGCAGTACCGCGCTCGCGCTGCTGGTGCTCCTGACGGCCGCGCTGCAGATCTGGCTACGGCACCGTCTGGGCGGTCAGACGGGCGATACGCTCGGTGCTGCCGAACAACTGGGTGAAGTGCTGGTTCTGCTGGCCTTCGCCGCCCGCTGGCCGCTCCTGTCGTGAACCCGCGTCTTGCCCTGCCGTCCTTTCCTTCCATCCTGCCGTGGCCCCGTCTGCCGTCCCGAAGCCGTCCCGGCCGCAATCGCCTCCCCGGGCCACCGCCATGTCTGAGCTGACGCCAGTCGCCACGTCTGCGCCGTCGACGTCGTATCTGCACGCATGGCGCCATCCGCGCGCCTTCGGCGCACAGGCGCGCTGCATCGGACGCACCGATCTGGCGGTGGACATCCGGCGCGTGCGTCGTCTGGCGGCGCACATCCGCTCGCTCGCCGCGCGCGAGCGACTGCCACACATCGTGATCACGTCATCGCTGACGCGCAGCCGCGCAGTCGGGCGCTGGCTGGCCCGTCTCGGATGGCAACACCACATCGACGATGCGCTGACCGAACTCGACTTCGGACGCTGGGACGGACAACCCTGGTCGTCGCTGCCCGAGGAGGAATTCCGGCGCTGGGAAGCCGACTTCGTCGCCTTTCAGCCGGGCGGCGGGGAATCCGTCGGCGAACTGCTGCAGCGCGTGCGCCGCTTCGATCCGGGTCCGGCGCGCATCATCGTCACGCACGGCGGCTGGCTGTCGGCGGCCTTGTGGTTGCAGCGCGGGCTGCCGGGCGGGCAAGAATGTAAACCACAGCGTGAACCACAGCGTAAACCACAACGCGACCCGCAGCACCGGCCCGGGCACGCGCTGCCGCCTGGGCAAAATGCCCTGCCCGACAGCGCATCGTGGCCGCCGGCTCCAGCACACGCAAGCCACGTCCGCCTGCCGTGGCCGCTGCCGGGAGCCGACGCATTGCTGCCCGACCGCCACGCAAAACAATCGAATGACGGTTGTGCCCATCGATGAGCAAAGTGCTGACCTGCACGGATGAAACGGCGGCGGGACAGTGGACACGCTGAACCTCTGGCGTGACCTCCCGGCGGCCGGGCATCCGGACGGGCGCACGCTCGCCAGCGAGGCACGCGATTTTCACGAATGGCATCTGGGTCGGCCGCGCTTTGCCGTCTGGGCCATCCCGATCGACGACGCCCGTGTGCAGCGGCGGCTCGACGAAATGCGCACCGCCCTGTATCCATT
>DAIUFU010000214.1:0-2824 GCA_036844405.1 Burkholderiaceae bacterium
TGCCGGTCACTGCCATGTCTTCATGCCCCGAGTTCATCGGCACGCTCCTGCGCCGCGCGAAACTCGATCCGGCCTTCATACAGCGCACGCCCGAGGATGGCCGCCTCCACGCCCTCGTCCTCGATGGCGCACAGGCGATCGACGTCTTCCATGCTGGCGAACCCGCCCGAGGCGATGACCGGTACGCGCAGCCCGCGCGCCAGATTCAGCGTTGCCTCGATGTTGACTCCGGTGAGCATGCCGTCGCGGCCGATGTCGGTATAGATGATCGCCTCGATGCCATAGCCCTCGAACTTGCGCCCGAGATCGAGCGCATCGTGCCCGGTGAGCTTGCTCCAGCCGTCGGTGGCCACCTTGCCGTCGCGGGCGTCGAGCCCGACGATGATCTGGCCGGGAAACGCGCTGCAGGCGTCATGCAGGAAACCGGGGCTCTTCACCGCCGCCGTACCGACGATGACGTAGCTCACGCCGTCATCGAGATACTGTTCGATGGTGTCCAGATCGCGGATCCCGCCGCCGATCTGGACCGGGATCGAGCTGCCGACGGTGTCGACGATGGCGCGGATCACGGCCGCATTGCGCGGACGCCCGGCGATTGCTCCGTTCAGGTCGACCAGGTGCAGCCGGCGGGCACCCTGCTCGAGCCAGTCGCGCGCGACGGCCTCCGGGTCGTCGGAGAAAACGGTCTCGTCATTCATGTCACCCTGGCGCAGCCGCACGCAACGGCCGTCCTTCAGGTCGATGGCGGGAATCAGAAGCATTTCGTCAGCAGAAAAGAGTGGAAGGCGGAAGGGAAAGCATCCGCACCGACGTAGACAACGCGGCCGGATGGAGGAATGCGGAAACGCGGATGACCGGAGGCGGGCAAGCGAAGACGGGGGGCGGGAGCGGTGGAGCGGCCGGACAGATCCGGAAGCAGCTCCACGCGTGATCGAGGCTGAACGGTGCACATGATCGGCGTTCGTCCGGCTTGCCGTGTCGTGGCTCCACACCGGAACCACCGTACTGGTTTCTCACGGTCGCCAGCGAACGAAATTCTCGTATATCTTCAAACCGTTGGCAGCACTTTTCTCGGGATGGAACTGTGTCGCGAAAATGTTATCCCGAGCCACCGCGCAGGTAAAGCGCAGACCATGTGTCGTTTCACCGACAGCAAGGCCGTCCTCGACCGGCACGGCGTGGTAGCTGTGCGCAAAATAGAACCAGGCACCATCGGCAACCCCGTCCCAGAGCGGATGCGCACGCAACTGGTGCACGCGGTTCCAGCCCATGTGCGGAATCTTCAGGCGCGCGCCATCCGGTGCGCGCGCGGGCAGGCGCCGGACCTCGCCGCGAAACACGCCCAGACCGGCGACGTCACCTTCCTCGCTGCGCTCGAACAGCATCTGTTCGCCGACGCACACGCCGAACACCGGCTTGTCACGCAGCGCGCGCAACACCGCCTGGATCAGGCCGGCGTGTTCCAGCGCACGCATGCAGTCCGGAAACGAACCTTGCCCGGGCAGAACGATGCGCTGCGCCCTGTCGATGACGCCCGCGTCTGCGGTCACGACCACATCCGCAGCCGGCGCCACGTGCACGAACGCACGCGCCACCGAATGCAGGTTGCCCATGCCGTAATCAATGATGGCGATCGAAGTCACGCGGTCAGCGCCACGATCATGCGCCCCGAAGCCGCTGCGTACCCGGAGTATCCAGGCTCAGAGCGCCTCCTTGGTGGAGGGGATGCGTCCGGCCGTACGCGGGTCCGGTTCGACGGCGGCGCGCAGCGCGCGCGCGAACGCCTTGAAGACGGTTTCGCACTGGTGATGCGCATTCTCGCCGCGCAGATTGTCCACGTGCAGGGTCACCTGCGCATGGTTGACGAAGCCACGAAAGAATTCCGACGCGAGATCGACGTCGAAACTGCCGATGAGGGCGCGCGTGAACGGCACATGCCAGTACAGGCCGGGACGCCCGGACAGATCGAGCACGACCCGCGTCAGCGCTTCGTCCAGCGGCACATACGCATGGCCGTAGCGACGGATGCCCTTCTTGTCGCCGACGGCCCGCGCAAATGCCTGCCCCAGCGTGATGCCGATGTCCTCGACCGTATGGTGCGCATCGATGTGCAGATCGCCATCGCACTCGACTTCGATGTCGATCAGGCCGTGACGGGCGATCTGGTCGAGCATGTGATCGAGAAAGGGCACGCCGCTGGCGAGCTTGCGCTCGCCGCTGCCATCGAGATTCACGAATACCCGGACCCGGGTTTCGGCGGTGTCACGCCGGACTTCAGCGCTGCGCATGGCGATAAGGTGGGAACCCTGACAAGGCGGAACGGATCACGATACCGGAGAAAGGAAAAGACAGGGGCGTCATCCGCCCGGGCATCACAGCGACGCTCGCAATGCCTGCAGCATGAGTTCGTTTTCCTCGGCCGTACCGACCGTCAGGCGCAGGCAGTTGCGCAGCAATGCATGCATTGTACCGACGTCCTTGATCAGGATCCCGCGGCTGCGCAGTTCCTGCGCCGTGCGGGCGCCGTCGGGTACGCGGATCAGCACGAAATTGGCGCGCGACGGGAAGACCTCGACGCCATCCATGGCCGTCAGTGCCGCTGCCAGCTGATCGCGCCCGGCGCGGATGCGCGCCGCCTGCTCGTCGAGCACGTCCCCGTGCTCCAGTGCGAAACGTGCGGCCGCGTCGGTCAGCAGGCCGACGTTGTACGGCGGGCGCACCTTCTCGAAGTGTTCGGTCCAGCGCGGTGCTGCCGCCAGATAACCGAGTCGCAGGCCGGCGAGCCCCAGCTTGGAGACCGTGCGCAGGACGATCAGGCGCTCGT
>DAIUFU010000215.1:0-2816 GCA_036844405.1 Burkholderiaceae bacterium
GCCCGAACCCGCTGCGCAGGATGGACTTCAGAAACTGCTTCGGAATGATCGCGTCGGTGTCGACGTTGGCGCGATCGCGCGGCGCGACCAGGCCGCGGTGAACTGTCAGGCTGCGCATGACTGCAATGACTCCCGTCCCGTGTTCCGTACTGTCACTTCTTTGCCGCGCCCTGGATCTTTTCGCCCGCCTTCTCGATGTCCTTGCCCGCGCCTTCGACCGTGTTGCAGGCGCCGAGCACCAGCAGGAATGCGCCCGCCATGAATGCACAGAGAATCCGTTTCATCGCTTTCTCCCTGTCAAGGATCCTGGTAACCGTTCCGAAACGCGCGAAGCGACTCGCCCGCGCAGCCGTATTGTCGCCTGTCTGATCGCCCGCGGCGCAATCACAGTGTCCGGACGTCGACGAAATGGCCGGCGATCGCCGCCGCCGCCGCCATGGCCGGACTGACCAGATGCGTGCGCCCGCCGGCGCCCTGCCGCCCCTCGAAATTTCGGTTCGACGTCGAGGCGCAGCGCTCGCCCGGTTCCAGCCGGTCGGCATTCATCCCCAGACACATCGAGCAGCCGGGCTCGCGCCACTCGAAACCGGCATCGAGAAAGATCCGGTCCAGCCCTTCACGCTCGGCCTGCGCCTTGACCAGGCCGGAGCCGGGAACGACCATCGCCAGCCTGACACTGGCCGCCTTGTGCCGCCCGCGTACCACTGCGGCGGCGGCGCGCAGATCCTCGATGCGCGCGTTCGTGCACGAGCCGATGAAGACCTTGTCGATCCGGATGTCGGTAATCGGCGTGCCCGCCTCCAGCGCCATGTACTGCAGCGCGCGCTCCTGGCCCTCGCGACGTACCGGATCGGTCTGCTCACGCGGGTCGGGCACGCGACCGCTGACCGGAACCACCATCTCCGGGGACGTGCCCCAACTGACGCAGGGCGCAAGCTCTTCGGCCTTCAGCTCGACCACACGATCGAAATGCGCGCCCTCGTCCGAATGCAGCGTGCGCCAGTATTCGAGCGCCTGGTCCCGAAGTTCGCCTTCGGGCGCCATCGGACGGCCCTCGATGTACTCGAAGGTGGTTTCATCGGCCGCGACCATGCCCGAGCGGGCACCCGCCTCGATCGCCATGTTGCAGATCGTCATGCGGCCTTCCATCGACAGGGCGCGAATCGCGGATCCGGCGAATTCGATCGCATAGCCGGTTCCGCCCGCCGTGCCGATGCGGCCGATCACGGCCAGGATGATGTCCTTGGCCGTGACCCCCGCCAGCAGCGTGCCCTCCACGCGCACCAGCATGTTCTTCATCTTGCGCGCCACGAGCGTCTGCGTCGCCAGCACGTGCTCGACTTCCGACGTGCCGATGCCGAAGGCCAGGCAGCCGAACGCGCCGTGCGTACTGGTATGCGAGTCGCCACAGACAACCGTCATGCCGGGAAGAGTCGCCCCCTGCTCCGGTCCGATAACGTGAACGATGCCCTGGCGCGGGTCGTGCAGATCGAAATAGACGATACCGTGTTCGCGCACGTTGGCGTCGAGCGTTTCCACCTGCAGGCGCGAAACCGGATCTTCGATGCCGCGCGAGCGGTCCGTCGTCGGCACGTTGTGATCGACGACGGCCAGATTCGCCGCGGTACGCCACGGCCTGCGCCCGGCCAGGCGCAGCCCTTCGAAGGCCTGCGGGCTGGTGACTTCATGCACCAGGTGACGGTCGATGTAGATCAGCGCGGTGCCGTCGTCCTCCTGGAAGACGACGTGTTCATCCCACAGTTTGTCGTACAGGGTCCGGGGAGCAGAGGTCATGGCGGTGAAGGTATTGCCCGCTGATCCAGAAGAAAGCGCGCGGACGGAAAGAGGTGGCAAACGAAACGATTATGCCACGCGCCGCGATCATGCTGCGATGCAATAACTCCTGCCGAAAGGGCTGCCAGGCCACCGGAGGCGTGACACACCGGCGCGAAAAGTCCCGAACGGCAGAAACCGCTCAGCGGGTCCGCTGATACAGCGGCAGCACGCGCTGCGAATACTCCTGGAGATCGCGGATGCGGTTTTCCGCCGACGGGTGCGTGCTCAGGAACTGCGGACCGCCCGAGCCGCCCGCCTTCGCCGCCATCTTCTGCCACAGCGTGACCGCGGCGCGCGGATCGTAGCCGGCGCGGGCCGCGATCTCGACGCCGATGCGATCGGCTTCGGTTTCCTGCAGGCGGCTGTGCGGCAGGCCGAAGAAAGTGCTGTAGAACACATTGCCGAGATCGCTGCCGACGCTGCCCGCTCCGAGTACGGCGGCGGCACCGGTGATCAGCACCTGCGCACCGACCTGCTCCGACGCCCGCTCGCGCGCGTGTTCGCGCAGTGCGTGGGCAATCTCGTGTCCGAGCACCGCAGCGATCTCGGCGTCGGTCAGATCGAGCTTCGTCACCAGCCCGCTGTAGACGCCGATCTTGCCGCCGGGCATGACCCAGGCATTGATGTCCGGCGAATCGAAGACGTTGACTTCCCAGTTCCAGTTGCGCGCATCCGGACGGAAAGCCGTGCTGGCCGGGATCAGCCGCGTCGTGATCGCGCGCACGCGCCGGGTCAGCGCCGCATCCACGTTCAGCTTGCCTTTCTCGCGCTGTTCCTGGACCACCTGCACGTAGGCTTTCTGCGCTTCCTGCTGCATCTGCGCTTCGGAGATCAGCACCGACATCTGCTGTGAACGCGACACGCCGATCGCGCCCGGACTGGTGGTCTGCACGGTCGTGCAGGCCGTGACGGACATCAGCAGCGATATGCACGCAGCTGACCGGAACCGGCGCCCCGTGCGCAGCATCGTTTTCTTCATG
>DAIUFU010000216.1:0-2815 GCA_036844405.1 Burkholderiaceae bacterium
CGAACTGAAAGTCCTGATCGAACAGATCCGCGAGCAGGTACAGAATCTGGAGTAGATCTCAGCGGGACGCCGTCGGGCGCCGGAGAATCATCTCGTGAACCGACGGATCCTCGTCCACCCTGCCCTGGCCGGACAGATTCCTCGCCAGCGTCACCAGGCGGCGGAAAGGTAGCGACGCGCCGTCTTCATCGACGGAATCCGCGATGACGCCGATCCGGCCCTGCCAGAGGGACAGGGTTTCCTCGATGTCCGCGATCCGGAACGAGGTTTCGGCGCCGGCCGTATGCAGGAAATCGAGCGCGATGATCGCGATCGCCAGGCGGATTTCGTTGCCGGTGCAGTGCGGAACCGCATCGGCGCCGGGTGATTCCCCCTTGCAGGCATCCCGGAGAAGTTCCTGCAGAATGGTGTCCAGTCGAACGGCAACGCGTTCCCGGGCGAGACGCTCTGCGCGTCGGTGCCCGTGTCGAAGCCAGGGCGAAAGCTCATTGCGGATCCAGGGGCTCAGTTCGTCCAGACCGATGCCGTCCGCCGTCCTGTCCGGGTCGGCGATCAGCGGAGGCAGAACCCGGGTCGCCCTGCGCAGCGTGAAGCCCGGAAAACCACGCGCTTCCGGACTTCGACGAAGCGGTTTTTCCAGCCCTTCCCAGGCCGCATCGAGCATTTCATTGACACGGTACAAGGCATCATGGTCTGCCGTTTTTCGGTTCATCCGATCGGTACCTGGTGTTTCCGGTCGAGGGTTCGTTGATGTCACCCGCACGCTGGCGGCAAGCCGGCATCCGTCGGACAATGCGCTTCGGCACCTCCACCGTCGTGCTCCAGCGCAGTCTGACACGTTCCCGGCGGCCTTCAGCGTACAGGCCCGGGCGCACAGGGGGTTACACTTTCACCGATGAAAACTGAACGATCCGACGGTGCCGGCAACCTGTTCGTCGTCACGGCGCCTTCGGGCGCGGGCAAGACGTCGCTGGTGCACGCACAGCTGGCGCAGCAGCCACAGTAGCGCCTCTCCGTGACCTGCACGACGCGGGCGACGCGCAAAGGCGAAGTCGACGGGCGCGAATATCAATTCATCGATCGGCCGGAATTCGAGCGCCGGCGCGAGGCCGGCGAGTTCCTCGAATGGGCCGAAGTGCACGGCAACCTCTATGGCACGTCGCGCACCTGGATCGAAGAGCAGATCCGTGCCGGCGTCGACATCGTGCTCGAAATCGACTGGCAGGGCGCGGCCCAGGTGCAACGGCTTTTCCCGCGTGCCGTCTGCGTGTTCATCGTGCCCCCGTCGCTCGAAGCCCTGCGGCAACGCCTGGAGGGGCGCGGCCAGGACAGTCCTGCCGTCATCGCGCAGCGGATGACGGCATCACGCGATGAATTGCAGCAGGCTTTTCGATTTGAATATGTTATTATTAATCAAGACTTTGTCGTCGCTCTCGAACAGCTTCAGATCCTGGTGGAAGCGGCCCGTCTCCGACTGTCCGGACAGCGGATCCGTCATCGTGAGGTCTTCGCCGCCCTTGGCATCGACGACGTCGACCCGTCCGGTGTGGTGATCGACGGCATCACGGACGGCGCGAAGGACTGTGCATCGAGCGACTCCGAGCGCGGCATCCTTCATTCGTGACGGGCACCCGCCGCTCGCCACGGAAACATTCGTCGAGAACCTTTCCAGAGACTCACTGGTACATCATGGCCCGCATCACTGTCGAAGACTGCCTGCAGCACATCCCGAACCGCTTCGAGCTCACGCTGGCGGCAACCTACCGCGCGCGCATGCTGGCGCAGGGACATACGCCGAAAATCGAGTCGAACGACAAGCCGACCGTGCTGGCATTGCGCGAAATCGCCGCCGGCAAGACCGGAATCGAGATGCTGCGGCGGGTGCCGACATGATGCGCTGGTGATGCTGCAGCGCTGCATCGGCGGTCGATGACGTCATGTCGATTCCGGATTCCGCCGTCGAATCGACCCGCAAGGGGCGAAACCCTCCCCCTGTGTCTGCAGCCGGTGATCCGCAGGCCGGCAGCGACCAGTCGGCATCCGTCACCCACGGCCAGAGTGTCGTCTCGCTGGCCCCGCTGACGCGCTGCGTCAGCACCTACCTGCCGCCCGAGGACATTGCCCGCATCCGCGAAGCATACCGTTTCGCCGACCAGGCGCATCTCGGGCAGTTCCGCTCGAGCGGTGCGCCCTACATCTCGCACCCGATCGCCGTCGCCGGAATCCTGGCGCACTGGAAGCTCGACACCGACACCCTGATGGCGGCGCTGCTGCACGACGTCATCGAGGACACGGCGGTCGCCAAGTCGATCCTGATGGAACATTTCGGTCCGCACGTGGCCGAACTGGTCGACGGTCTGTCCAAGCTGGAGCGAATGGAATTCACTTCCAGGGAGCAGCAGCAGGCCGAGAGTTTCCGCAAGATGCTGCTGGCGATGGCACGCGACGTGCGCGTCATCCTGGTCAAGCTGGCCGACCGGCTGCACAACATGCAGACGCTCGACGCCGTGCCGCGCGCCAAGCAGCAGCGCATCGCCCGCGAAACCCTGGAGATCTACGCGCCGATTGCCAGTCGGCTCGGATTGCATGATCTGTTCTGCGAACTCGTCGATCTGTCCTTCCGCTACCTGCACCCGTGGCGTCACGAGACCCTGCGCAAGGCCGTGCAGACGGCCCGCGGCAACCGGCGCGAGGTGATTGGCCGCATCCTGGAAACGGTGCAGAAAAGACTGCCCGAGGCCGGGGTGGAAGCGGAAGTCTACGGGCGCGAGAAATCGCTGTACGCGATCTATCGCAAGATGCGCGAAAAACGCCT
>DAIUFU010000217.1:0-2790 GCA_036844405.1 Burkholderiaceae bacterium
CGTCGAACACGCCGTGCGCCGACATGGCGGCCAGCGACGCGTCGATCTCGGCCAGCGCGTCGACGCCCAGTTGCGTGCTGTCGTCCTGCGGGCGCGGCTTGGCGTCGATCAGACGCACTTCGTGGCCGGCCCAGGCGAATGCCGTCGCAATGCCGCGACCCATGCGTCCGGCACCCAGGGCAGCGATGATCGCGCGCCGTGGTGGGTCGTCTCGCATGATTTCGACGGTCACGATGCAGCCGTTGCCGCTGTCATGGTGATGCCCTCTCCGGTGCGCAGCAACGTCTGCAGTGCCGACGCATCGAGTGCATTCAGGCCCAGTGCACCGAACGTGCGCGCGCCCTGATCGAGTGGCTCGCCGACCACGGCCGACGCGATCGACAGCAGGCCGCTTGCCACCGGGCACGGCACGCCCGCCCAGTCGGCGATCGACACGAGCAGGGCGAGGCCGCAGGCGACGTCCTCACGCATGTAGCGATGACGCAGCAGATCGATGTTTTCCCGCCAGTCGCCACTGTCGACGAGTTTCTGGTGGGCGTCGCCGTACATCCAGCGGTCGTTCTCGTAGTGATCCGACAGCGGGAAGTGTGGCGCACTGTAGCCGAGTGCCTCGCGGATCGCGATGCGCTCGGCGTCGAGCGCGCTCGTCACCCGGCGGATCGATGGCTGCGTGCCCTCGGCATGGATGTCCCAGCGCTCGAAATGTTCGAGCGGGCCGGCGTTCATCAGGATGAGCGGCGGGTGAATGATCGGACCGGCGTTCATCAGCGCCGCCGACAGTGCGTCCTCGACCGGTTCGATCACCGGGTACGCCCGGCCGATGACCTTCATCGCATGATCGTGCTCGACGGCCGGAAAGACGCCCGTCGGCAGACGGGTGGCGCGGATCGTGATCGCCACTTCGGTCGGTCCGTGCTTGCGCGCCAGGTAGGGCAGCGTGCCGGTTTCGGCGAAGGCCACGCGAGCCTCGTTGCCGGCGGCGCGCACGGCGCGCGCCATCGTGAACGAACCGAAGCTGCCGGGCGGCAGGTAGATCACCTGGCCGTCGCGCAGATGCGGGGCCAGCGCGCGCGCCAGGTCATCCTGTGCGAAGGCCGGCAGCGGGGCGACGATCAGTTCGGCATCGCGCACGGCGTCTCCGATGTCAGCCGTTGCCACGGCGATGTCGACCTCGCGCCTTCCCTGGTGGTCGACGAGTGTCAGTCGCGGCGTTTCGAGCAGCGGCGCGAGCGCGGCGGCATCACGCCGCCACAGGCGGATTTCGTGTCCTTGCGCGGCAAGATCGGCGGCGGCGGCATAGCAACCGTTGCCGCCACCCAGAATGGCAATTCGCATCGGGAATCGTCCCTGGTTACGGGTGTGGGTCGGGCATGCCAGGAAGGCGCTCGCTCATGCCGCGACACCGTCGGCGATGAGTGCCTCGATCCGTTGCGCATCGTATCCGGCTTCGGCCAGCACGCGGCGCGTGTCGGCGCCGAATTTCGGCGGGAAGGGAAACTCGGTGCGGGCGCCCACGATATCGACGGCCATCGGCTGCATGCGGATCGTGCGTCCGTCCGGCGTGTTCGTGTGCGTGAGCCGGTCGGCCAGTGCCGGCAGGTCGCGCACCTGGCGGATATCAAAGATGCGGGTGGCCGGAATCGTCGCTTCACGCAGATCGGCGAGGATCTCGTCGACCGGGCGTTGCGCGGTGATGGCTCCCATCTCCCGGTACAGTTCCTGACGCTGCTGCATGCGGCCCTCGTTGGTTGCACGCACGTCATTGGCCAGAGCGGCAAACCGGGGCATTGCCGTCAGACGGCGCCACTGCACGTCGCTGCCGATGGCCAGATAGACAAAACCATCCTGCGCCGGGTAGACATTGGTCGGAATGAACTTGCGATGTTCGTTGCCGGCGCGTGTGACCTCGTTCGGCTCGCAGTCGAAGTCGAGCAGGGGCAGTACGGTCGTCAGCCACGAGGCGGCCGCCTGCAGCATCGAAACGTGGATTTCCGCACCCTGGCCGGTTTCGTGGCGCTCGAGCAGCGCGCGCAGCACGTTGGCGTAGACCTCGTCGCCGGCCTTCAGGTCGACGACCGGAATGCCGCTGAGCATCGGCGGGCCCTCGGGGTCGCCGGTGACCTCCATGTAGCCGGCCATCGCCTGGATGACCGGATCGTAGCCGGGCGCCTCGGGAAAGCGCGGACCCATGGCGGAGATTCCGGCCCAGATGAGGCCCGGCCGGGCAGCGCGCAGCGTCGCCGGGTCGATGCCGAGGGAGGCATAGCGCGCCGGCACCGTGTTGCAGCAGAACACGTCGACGTCGAGCTCGTCGAGAAGGCGCAGCAGGAATTCGAGTCCGAGCGCGTCCTTCAGAAAAAGCGCGATCGCTTCCTAGCCGACGTACGGCGCCACGAAATAGCTGCGCCGATCGTCATCGACGACACGCGCACCGATGTAGCGGTTCGGATCGCCGGGCAGGCCCGCGCCGCCGACCGATTCGATGCGAATGACGCGCCAGCCCAGCTGGGCGAATCGCAGCGTTGCGTGCGGCAGGGACAGCGCCTGCTCCATCGAGAGTACCGTGCGCGGCTTCATGCCGTCTCGCCCACCAGAATCATTTGCCTCCCCATGATGTCGCCGTCCGCGTCAGCCGCCGGCGATCGGCGGCGCGAACAGGACTTCGTCTTCATTGCGGATCGGGTGATCACGCCCGGCGTACTGCGAGTTCACCGAAATCAGGATGACGTCGATGAATTCGAACGCGTCGGCAAAGCGCTCGTCCTGCGTCGGCAACCAGTCGATCAACTG
>DAIUFU010000218.1:0-2736 GCA_036844405.1 Burkholderiaceae bacterium
GCAAGGGACCGCCAACCCCGATTTCGCTGCGATCCGCTGCGAATCTGCCTGGAGAACGATTACTACCGGGGAAAAACGCTGTCTTTCGCAGCAATTTCGGGGGTTGGCCCGGATAGTGGTCCGGGTGGCGGCGCGGACGGTTTCCGGGTGCCGGGGTGCACGCGTATGCTTTCGTCATGCTCCGACAACTCGTGGCGCCCGTTGCTGCGCTGATCCTGTGTGCCCGGGCGGGATCCCGTTCCCGACGCATTCTCGCTACGCTCATCGCGTGCGTGCTCACGTACCCGTCCGACGTCCCGAACCTGGCGCTGGCCGCAACGCCGGCGTCCGCTTCGGTTTCGGTACCGCTACCCGCGCCAGTCCCCGCCGCGATACCGGCACCCGCTTTGGGTTCGACCCCGCCTCACGCACCAGTGCCGGTCACGTTACCGGCGCCCGCTTCAGCCCCAGTCCCGCCACCTGCGCCAGTCCTGGCCGCGGCACCAGACGCAGGTTTCGTGCGGACGTCCGGCCCGTACCCGCAGCGCGCCGACGTGCGCAGTTTCATCGCGGAAATGACGGACAGGCACGGATTCGAGGCCGATGAACTCGAAACGATCTTCGCGCGCGCGCAACGCAACGACACGGTGCTGCGCCTGATCACGCCGGCACCGCGCGGTGCGCGTCCGACCTGGCAGGCATATCGGGCGCGCTTCCTCGATCCGGTGCGCATTCGCGACGGTGTAACGTTCTGGAATGAACACGAAGGCTGGCTGGCCTTCGCTTCGGCGCTGTACGGCGTGCCGCAGGAAATCATCGTCGCCATCCTCGGCGTGGAAACGATGTACGGACGCATTACCGGCAATTTCCGCGTGATCGACGCGCTGGCGACACTCGCCTTCGACTATCCGCGACGCGCCGATTATTTCCGCGGCGAACTCGAACAGTTCCTGCTGTACGTGCGTGCGGAAGGAGTGGATGCATTCTCGCTGACGGGCTCGTATGCCGGTGCCATCGGCCTGCCGCAGTTCATGCCCGGCAGCATCCGGCGCTACGCCGTCGACCTCGACGGCGACGGTCACATCGATCTGCGCAACAATCCGGCCGACGCGATCGGCAGCATCGCCGCCTTCCTCGCCGCGCACGGCTGGCGCGAAGGCGAACCCATCGTCTTTCGCGTGCGCCACGACGGCGAAGACCGGCTCGGTCCGTTGATCGAGGCCGGCATCGAACCGCGCTTCACCATCGGCGAACTGGCCGGCTACGGCGTGCGCAGCCCCGACCCGGTGCCCGCCGACCTGCCGCTGGCGCTGATCGACCTGCCGGAAGCAAACGACACCGCCAGCTACGCGCTGGGCGCGCGCAATTTCTACGTCATCACGCGCTACAACCGGTCGAGTTTCTACGCGATGGCGGTTTACGAACTGGCGCGGGCGCTGGCGGCGGCGCGTTGAAATCGGTCGATCGGCGTCGATCCCCGCCACTCCCGGCTGCCCGCAGATGCGATCTGCGCGCCTGGCTCCTCGAACACGTACCCGGACGGATGCTCGGGCGAGTCAGATCAGTTCACACGCCTCGCGCAGCCGAGCTGCTGTTGCGACCAACTGATTTCGTTCCAGTACCTCTATGAATTCCTCTGGTGTGGATGGCGGATTGCGACGTCGCGCACGCATCGACTTGAACGCCGCTAACGCAGAGCAGGAATCAAGATCGAGTTGATTGATGATGAAGTCATCCGGGTGCAACACCTCCAACCCAAGAGGCGTAAGAATTGCAGCAGGAAAATCCCTCAGATTCATCGTCACGATGCAATCCGCATGTCCGGCAATTGCAGCAGCCAGCACGTGAATGTCGTCAGGATCCGGCAATGTGATGCCCGCCATCAACGACCGATACGCAAGCTCGGGCACCTCCCAGTCCGGAACCGCCCGACGCATCGCATCCCGACGTTGAGCGAGTTGTTCGCGTGATGCAGCACCAGACCGACTCACAGCGTCGATCCATTCTGTCTCCACGCGCTCGGTCCATCGCGCGGCGAAAAGGCCCGCCACATGCAGGCTCATCAAAGCGTCGGCAACTGCGGGCGGAAACAGCACGCAGGCATCCAGCAACGCGGTGTAACGCGCGTGCCCTGCCACCGTTCAGTACCCCAGGCCCATGTCCCGAGCGTTGTCAGCCAGTTCCTGCAGCGCATCATCCTGCTGCTTGCGCATACGCTTCTCGTATTCGATCAGTGCGTCACGGGGAATACGGCGATGCGTGCCGACGAGACGGTGGGCCAACCGACCGGCCTTGATCTCCTTGATCACGAAAGGCCGCGAAACGTTCAGGAAGTGCGCTGCTTCGGCAGTCGTGAACTCATGCCGAGCCGGCACGATCGTGATCGGGCGGCCCTCCCCCATTGCACCGAGCACCTGAGCGACCATGCGCAAAGCCTGGGGTGGTAGCCGGATGACCGGTTCCGAGGCCTTGCCTTCTTCATCAACGAGCGCAATGGACGGAGCGCGGGAGTGATCCAATGCCATGACGATGCAACGCTGCGCGGCCTTCACCATGGCGGCCTCATGCTCATCCAGCGTCGCAGGATGCATCCCCCGATGCGTGCGTTCGATCGTTGTCATCCCTGCCTCCCTGTGCAGCTACTTTCTGGAGGGCAATATCACTCACAAACGAAACAAATGCAATAAAATATGCAAGTTAAACAAGGACTCGATCAAGCGGACTGATGGGGCAGGGCAGGACGATGTCGTATCGGGT
>DAIUFU010000219.1:0-2683 GCA_036844405.1 Burkholderiaceae bacterium
ATGCCGCCCGACCAGAAGGCGTTCCAGATGCTGTCGATCTGTGACTTGAGGGTGCCCGTGATTACGTTGGCCGTTTTCCTGTCCGCCGTAACGGGCGCGTATGGTCAGTGGAGGATGAGACGAAGGATTATTGCGTCTGACGTCCATCACACATTGAACCGGAAATGCAGCACGTCGCCATCGCGCACGACGTAGTCCTTGCCTTCCAGCCGCAGCTTGCCTTTCTCTTTTGCCCCGGCCTCGCCGCCGAACGCGATGAAGTCGTCGTAGGCGATGGTTTCGGCGCGGATGAAGCCGCGTTCGAAGTCGGTGTGGATGACGGCGGCCGCCTGTGGCGCGGTGGCGCCGGTGCGTACGGTCCAGGCGCGCACTTCCTTGACGCCGGCGGTGAAGTAGGTCTGCAGGCCGAGCAGGGTGTAGGCGGCGCGGATGACGCGGTCGAGGCCGGGTTCGTTCATGCCCATGTCGGCGAGGAAGACGGCCTTGTCTTCGTCGGACATGTCGGCGATTTCAGCTTCGATGGCGGCGCAGACCGGCACGACGACCGAGTTTTCGCTTTCGGCGTGCTGGCGCACGGCGTCCAGGTGCGGGTTGTCGGCGAAGCCGTTTTCGATGACGTTGGCGACGTACATCACCGGTTTGGCGGTGAGCAGGAAGAGCGGCTTCAGCAACGCCTTTTCCTCCTCATAGAGGTCCAGGGCGCGCACCGGCCGGGCCTGGTCGAGGGCAGCCTGGCATTTTTCGAGGACGTCGACCAGGCGTGCGGCTTCCTTGTCGCCGCCCGAGCGGGCAACCTTGCTGTAGCGGTTCAGCGCCTTCTCGACCGTGGCCAGGTCAGCCAGTGCCAGTTCGGTGTCGATGATGCCGATGTCGTGCAGCGGGTCGATGCGCCCGCCAACGTGCACGATGTTCGGGTCTTCGAAGCAGCGCACGACATGCGCGATCGCGTCGGTTTCGCGGATATGGGCGAGGAACTGGTTGCCCAGACCTTCGCCGCGCGAGGCGCCTTCGACGAGGCCGGCGATGTCGACGAATTCCATCACGGCCGGCACGGTGCGCTGCGGCTTGACGATCTCCGACAGTGCGACGAGCCGCGGGTCGGGGATTTCGACGATGCCGACGTTCGGCTCGATCGTGCAGAACGGATAATTTTCGGCGGCGATGCCGGCTTTGGTCAGGGCATTGAAAAGCGTCGACTTGCCGACGTTCGGCAGGCCGACGATGCCGCAGCGCAGGCTCATGGCGGTTCCTCGGGATCGGGGGCCGCATTCTAACCGTCCCGCTGCCCCCGGCGCTCTCGCGGAGCGCGGGTCCGCGAGTGTCTGTTAATGTCTGCAATGATTCATTGCCATTTGCATCGGCACGGGCGAATGCTTACGCTGCCGTCATGCCGGTCGTGCTCGATGGAAAGCTCGTGGTCGCCCTGTCTTCGCGGGCGGTATTCGATTTCGAGGAGGAAAACCTCGTTTTCGAGCAGGGTGACGATGCCGCCTACATGGCCATGCAGCGCGAGCGGCTGGCGCAGTACGCGCCGCCCGGCGTTGCGCATGCGCTCGTGCGCAAGTTGCTGCGCCTGGATCCGCCGGATTGTCCGGAAGCGCAGCGGCGCGTCGAGGTTGTCGTCGTTTCGCGCAATGATCCGGTCAGTGGCCTGCGGGTCTTTCGTTCGGCGGCGCACAGTGGCCTGCGCCTGGAGCGTGGCGTGTTCACGCGCGGGCGTGCGCCCTGGCGCTATCTGGCGCCGCTGAAGGCGAATCTCTTCCTGTCGGCCAACGGGGATGATGTCGCGGCGGCGCTGGCCGCCGGCATTCCGGCGGCGCGCGTGTATCCGCATTCGGTGCGGGCGTCGGAATCGCATCCCGACGAGATCCGCATTGCCTTCGACGGCGATGCCGTGCTGTTTTCCGACGAATCCGAGCGCGTCTTTCGCGAGAACGGGCTCGACGCCTTCCAGCAGCACGAGGCCGAGCGGGTCGCCTGTCCGTTGCCGCCAGGGCCGTTCAAGCCGCTGCTCGAAGCGCTGCATCGCCTGCAGCACGATGACCGCGGGGTCGGCCGGTGTTCCGTACCGGACGCGCCCGTACCCGTGCAGATCCGTACCGCGCTGGTGACGGCGCGCAGCGCGCCGGCGCACGAACGCGCGATCCGCACGCTGATGGGCTGGGGCATCGAGATCGACGAGGCGATGTTTCTCGGCGGTCTGGAGAAGGGCCCGTTCCTGCACGAGTTCGAGCCGGATTTCTTCTTCGACGACCAGACCGGTCACTGCGAGTCGGCGGCCCGATTCGGGCCGGCGGGTCATGTTCCGGCCGGGGTAGCCAACACCGCCTGACGTCACTTCGCCGACCGGCTACGCACCACTCCCGCGCCGGCGCCGCTTCGGCTGCAGGATCGTTCCGGTGCACTGTGGCGCGCCGCAGCGGCAGGCCCAGATCCGCTTCATGGCTGCGGTATGCGGCACGTCGAGCACGATGCCGTAGTTGTAGGTCAGCTCTTCGCCGCCTGCGATCGGCCGGATCGATTCGATCACGATGCGGTCACGGCGCGGATCACCGCCGGCGTCCTCGAGCAGCACCGCCTCGCAGTTCGGATCGCAGCTGTGGTTGATCCAGCGTGCGCTGTTGCCTTCGCGGTTGCCGTCGATCACGTAGTGTTCGTTCAACGTGAAGAGAAAGGTGTGTCC
>DAIUFU010000220.1:0-1645 GCA_036844405.1 Burkholderiaceae bacterium
GAGAGCCTGCCGCGCACCACGCAGGGCAAGGTGAACCGTGCAGAATTGCGTGAGCGAGTCACGCAATTGCTCGCCCGGCGTGACGCCTCACCTCGAACAGAACACCGTCGCGCCGGATGGGCCTCGGCTGGTGCCGGCAACGTGC
Source organism: Burkholderiaceae bacterium (assembly GCA_036844405.1). GTDB lineage: Bacteria > Pseudomonadota > Gammaproteobacteria > Burkholderiales > Burkholderiaceae_E > Zeimonas. The sequence goes on from DAIUFU010000220.1 coordinate 146, forward strand.
AGATCGGTTTTCGCGTCCCGCCGCCGGAATCCGCCGAAAGACTGCGGATCTGGTTCACTGACTGGGTGCAACTCGATCTGGTGGCACCCGGAAGCGGCGCGGACGCGGCAGATGCGCAATCCGGCGTTGCGCCATCGGCTTCCGCTTTCGCCCGCGAGTTCCTGTCGCATGCGCTCGAGCTCATGCGGCGGTTGCTGCAAGCGGGTGGCGTTCCGGTGTTTGATCCTGCCGTGATCGAAGCATTTGCGCCGGGCCTCGACGAGAGCGGCCGCTGGCGGGCGGCGCTCGTGCTTCCCAGGGTGGAGCGCATTGACCCGCAGACGAACGAACTCGCCTTGCGCGTGGCGCTCGACGTCTGTCTGAAGATGGCAACCATGCCATTTGTCGATGCGTCGAAGAAAGAACTGATTCCGATGCTAGACCGGATCGTCCGGCGTATCCGCTCGATGGTTCGGCAAGGCAGATCGACGATTCCGTTGCTGCGGGCGGCGCATGCCCTCGATATCCCGTTCGTCCACCTGTGGAATGGCGTGTACCAGATCGGCTGGGGCAGTCGGGCGGTGCGCACGAGCCGCAGTGCCACGGCGCGCGATTCGGCCATTGGCGCCCGGATGGCGCAGTCGAAGGCGGGAGCCGCAGCCGTGCTGCGCGCCGCCGGATTGCCTGCACCGATGCACGGACTTGCGCACACGCAGCAGCAGGCACTCACCTTTGCACGCCAGATCGGCTGGCCACTGGTGGTCAAGCCTGACAGCGCCGACCGCGGTGAAGGCGTGACGGTCGACATTCGGGACGAAAGGCAACTCGTCACCGCGTTCGAGACTGCGCGCGCGGTGGCGGCGAAAAATCCGGTCCTCGTCGAGAAGCAGGCTGCCGGTGTCTGTCACCGGCTCTTCATCGCTCGCGGAGAATTGCTGTATGCCGTCCGCCGTCTGCCGAAATCCGTGCCTGGCGACGGGAGCAGCAGCGTTGCCGAACTGATCCGGCAGGCCAACCATCGAGAACGCACGGTGCCGCCCTGGATGCGTACCGAGCTGTTTCCGGACGACGATGCGGCGCGGACGGCGATCAGCGCTGCGGGCTTCACGATGGAGTCCGTGCCGCCATCTGGTGTTCCGGTGCCGTTGCGCCGCATCGAGTCGACTGCCGATGGCGGCTTCGATGAGGACGTGACCGGCGAGGTGCATCCGGTCAATGTCGACGCCGCCGTGCGGGCGGCAGCGCTGTTCGATCTCGATGTCGCCGGCGTCGATATCATCAGCAGCGACATTTCCGCGCCCTGGTTCGACAACGGGGCGATCATCAACGAAGTGAATTTTGCCCCTCTGCTGGGCGGCGGCGAGATTTCACGGCGCCATATTCCCGAATATCTGGCGCGCATCGTCGATGGAGACGGGCGTATCGATGTCGAAGCGGTCATCGACGGCAGTGCGTCCCTGTCCGCTGCGCGACAGCGCCAGCAGTCGTTCCTGGATCGTGGCCTGCGCTGCTGGCTCACCA
>DAIUFU010000220.1:1655-2675 GCA_036844405.1 Burkholderiaceae bacterium
GTGCGCGGCGCAGCGTCGGCCGCGTGGGCAGCGTGCGTTTGCTGCCCCTTGGGACGCTGGGCGTGGGCTTTCTGGCGCTGTTTCTCGACAGCGGTGTCGACGCACTGGTGCTTGCCGCCGCCTCCGAGGCGGAACTGCGTGACCTGCCGGTGTCGGCGACAGCACCAACCGGATTCACGGTGGCAGAGGGCTGACGCTTTCTGCGGACTCCGGTGCAGACCGGCAGGCGGTGCGCTGCGGTTTTGGCCGGATCGACCGGAAGGTCAAAGCCGGGGACATTACCCTGCCGATCCGTTCGTTCCGGAACCTGGTTCAGAGCCGGTCTGCTCCCGGCTGCAGGCAGGCTTTCCGGAGTTCCTCCATTTCGCGCCAGGCCTGTTCGTATTCACGGGCGAGCCGGTCGATGTAGCGCGCCGCCGGCAGCACTTCGCGGATCGGACCGATCCCCTGGCCGCTGCCCAGAATCGTCTTCCAGGCTTTCGGCAGGGCGTTCGTACCGAAATTCATTTTTGACGGATCGCTGACCGGCAGATGGTCGGGATCGAGTCCGGCATTGCGGATCGACGACTTGAGATAGTTGCCTGATACGCCGGTGAACAGGTTCGTGTAGACGATGTCGCGCGCGCCGCTGTCGACGATTGCCTGCTGATAGTTAGCGTCGGCATTGGCTTCCTCGGTCGCAATGAACGCGGAGCCGATATAGGCCAGATCGGCGCCGACCGCCTGGGCGGCGAGGATCGAGCGACCGGTGGCGATGGCGCCCGAGAGCAGCAGCGGCCCGTCGAACCAGGCACGGATCTCCTGCACCAGCGCGAACGGTGACTGCATGCCGGCATGACCGCCGGCGCCGGCGGCGACGGCAATCAGTCCGTCAGCCCCTTTTTCGATTGCCTTGCGTGCGAAGCCGTCGTCGATGACGTCATGCAGCACGATGCCGCCATACGAATGGACGGCGGCGTTCACTTCCGGGCGCGCACCCAGCGAGGTGATGACGATCGGCACGCGGTGGCGCACGCAGGC
>DAIUFU010000221.1:0-2632 GCA_036844405.1 Burkholderiaceae bacterium
GTCCCCGTCCCCAGCTCGAACGTCGCGTAATAGACGAGCGGCGTCGGCACCATGCCGATGTCGATGACCGAAATCCCGGCGTCGCGAAAACCGTCCGACAGTGCCTGGGCAAGCCGCGGCCCCGACAGGCGTCCGTCGCGGCCGATGACAGCTTCCGTGACGCCGGCGGCCTGCGCCAGCGTGCCCAGCGCCAGACCGATTGCGCGCGTCGCCGGCTCCGTCAGCGTCTCGTCGACGATGCCGCGAATGTCATATGCCTTGAAGATCGATGCCGGGATGTTCATGTCCAGTACGGGTTTCCTCATGCGCTGTTCACTGTGGAAGCAGCGCCCGATACTACCCGCAACGCCGGTTTCGCCGGCTGCGGCGCAAGGTACGGCGTGTAATCGGGCACGCGTGCGGCCAGCTCGCGGCGCACCGCGTCATCGTCGGCCGGCGCCCAGTGCTCGAGCCAGTCGCGCAGGGCGTCGGCAAAGCCGACATCGACCGGAGACGAGCGTGCGATGCGCAGCTTGGCGTGCGGCGTCTCGCGCGTCTGCTCGGTGTCCGCCAGCAGTTCCTCGTAGAGCTTCTCCCCCGGGCGCAGACCGGTGAATTCGATCCGGATGTCCTGCTCGGTGTAGCCCGACAGGCGGATCATGTTGCGCGCCAGATCGAGGATGCGCACCGGCTCGCCCATGTCGAGCACGAAGATCTCGCCGCCCGCGCCCATCGCCGCCGCCTGCAGCATCAGCTGCGCCGCTTCCGGAATCGACATGAAATAGCGGGTGATGTCCGGATGCGTGACGGTCACCGGGCCACCGCGGGCAATCTGTGCAGCGAACTTCGGAATGACGCTGCCGGTGCTGCCCAGCACGTTGCCGAAGCGCACGATCTCGAACTGCGTGATGCCGCCCGACGCCTGCAGCGCCTGGCAGGCCATTTCCGCCAGCCGCTTGGTCGCGCCCATGACGCTGGTCGGGTTGACCGCCTTGTCGGTCGAGATCAGCACGAAGCGCTCGGCACCGGCATCGCGCGCGCAGCCGGCCACGCGCAGCGTGCCGAGCACATTGTTGCGCACCGCCTGCCAGGCATTGCCAACCTCCATCAGCGGCACGTGCTTGTAGGCCGCCGCATGGAAGACGACCTGCGGCCGGTGCAGCGCGAATACATGCCGTACCCATTGCAGATCCTTGACATCGCCGGCCAGCAGCACGATCGGAATGTCGGGGCGGTTCAGTGCAAACCATTGCTCGAGCTCGAACAGGCTGTATTCGCCCTGCTCGAACAGGATCAGCCGTGCCGGCTCGAAACGCGCCAGTTGCCGGCACAGCTCGCTGCCGATCGAGCCGCCGGCGCCGGTGACGAGTACCGTCTTGCCGGAGAGCATCTGTCCGACCGGTCCGGTGTCGATGCGCACGATTTCGCGCCCGAGCAGATCGTCGATCTCGAGCGGCCGGATCGCCGACACCGACAGGCGCCCGGAGATGATGTCGTGCACCCCGGGGACAGTGAAGACGTGCGCGCCGGCCTGCACCGCCAGATCGGCCGCGCGCCGGCGCACCGCCCCGGTCGTCGACGGCAGCGCCAGGATCACGTGGCGCGCCTTTTCGGCGGCGATGACTTCGGGCAGCAGATCAATGGCGCCGAAAATCGGTGCGCCGAGGATTTCGCGGTGCCACTTCAGCGGATCGTCGTCGACCAGCCCGACGACACGCCAGTCGACGTCGCGTTCGAGTTCGCGCACGAGCATGGCGCCGCTGCGCCCGGCGCCGACGATGACCACCGGCCGGCCCTGACCGATCAGTCCGCCGTACAGACGGCGTTCCTTCAGGATCCGGTAGGCCGTGCGCCCGCCGGCCATCCACGCGATCAGCAGCAGCGGATAGAGGATGACGATCGGACGATGTACTTCGGCGCCGTGCCGGCCGAGCACGACGAAAGCAAGCAGGAACAGCCAGGACGCCACGACGGCGCGCAGCACGCGCTTGAAGTCCGGCAGGCTGGCAAAAATCCACAGGCCCCGGTACAGCCCCGCCCAACGGCAGACGAGTGCGTGCGCGGGCACCAGCAACAACAGTCCGAGCAGCACCGGCCCGTGCACCGATTCCGGCCAGTCGAAGTTGAACAGCAGCGCGCTAGCCGCCAGCCAGGCGAAGACTGGTGCCACCAGATCGAACAGGAAGACCAGCACGGTCCGGCTGGAAAGGTTGAGCAGATTCGACAGCTTCATGGGTGCCGCGGGAACGATTTTCCGCGGAATCGGCGGATGACCGATTGTACTGGCTGCCGCGTCGGCATCATCGGCTGGCGACCTCCGGACGTCCGGCGCCCAGTGCCAGCGCAACGACGGCCAGCGGCACGCAGCCCACCAGGATCCCGGTCGCGGGCGCAATCCGGTGCAGCGCGACCAGCGCGGCCAGTGGTGCCGACCACAGCGCGGTGACCAGGGCAAAGCCGATCGAGACCGGCAGATGTCGGCCGCACCGGCGCGCCAGATGCTGATAGGCATGTTCGCGATGCGCGAGCCAGACGCGTTGGCCGCGCAGGATGCGGCCGAACAGGGTCATGCTGGCATCCATCAGGAACGCGCTGCACAGGACGATCCAGGCCGCCGGCAGCGCCACGTCGACGCGCCCCGCCTGCAGCGCGA
>DAIUFU010000222.1:0-2628 GCA_036844405.1 Burkholderiaceae bacterium
CGGTCCTGTCGGAAAGCACGGGCAGATCGGAAGGTGCAGATCGTACCAGCCGCAAGGATCACCGGCACGGCGGCAAACGACGCCACGATCAGTCCGACGACCTGCCGCAGGGTCGGGCTGATCATCGATCGACGACGCACACGGTAGCGACGCAACGCGTACACTGCGACTGTCATGCCAGCCGATCGCGTCATCCTCGTTACCGGCGCGGCGCGGCGCATCGGTGCCCGCGTCGTCGCCAGCCTGCATGCCGGCGGCGCGAGAGTGGCAATCCATTACCGGCACTCGGCGGATGAAGCCCGGGCGCTGGCCGCGCGCCTGAACGACCTGCGTCCTGACTCGGCGCGAAGTTTTGCGGCCGACCTGCGCAGCGCCGCCGCCTGCGCCGGACTCGTTGGCGAAGTTGGCGCCTGGCACGACCGGATCGACGCACTCGTCAACAACGCCTCTTCGTTCTTCCGCACCAGCACGGGTTCGGTCGACGAGACGATCTGGTCCGAACTGATCGACGGCAACCTGAAAGCCGCATTCTTCACCACCCAGGCCTGCCTGCCCTGGCTGCGTGCATCCGGCGGCGCCATCGTCAACATCGCGGATGCGCGGGTGGAGCGGCCCCTGCCCGGCTTCGCCCCCTATGCGGCAGCCAAGGCGGGCATCGTCGCGCTCACCCGCAGTCTGGCGCTTGAACTGGCACCGTCGATCCGCGTCAATGCCGTCGCCCCCGGCTCATTCGACTGGCCGGAAAACGACGTGTTCACGGCGGCCGAACGCCATGCCATCGAGGCGTCGATCCCGCTGGGCCGCATCGGGACCGGCGACGACATCGCCCGCGCGGTCTCCTTTCTGCTCGACAGCGACTACATCACCGGCCACGTACTCTACGTCGACGGCGGCAGTTCCCTGGTGTCCTGAATCCCCTTCCACCCGTCATGACCGCACTCCCCGACCTCACCGACTGCTTCCGCATTCATGTACGCGATATCGAAATCGACTGTTTCCTCGGCGTGTACGAACGCGAACAGGCCAAACGGCGTCCGATCGTGATCGACGTCGAGCTGTACGTGACCGAACCTGCCCGGGAATTCCGCCACGACCTGCTCTCGGGAACGGTCAATTACGAGCAGGTGGTCGAAGCGGTCGAACGCCTGGTCGGCGGCGATCGCCGGTTCCGTCTCGTCGAGACCATCTGTTCGGAGTTGGCCGACATCCTGGCCGTCCTGCCCGGGCTGCGCGCGTTGAAAGTGGCTGTCACCAAACCGCAGCCGCTGCCGCGCGCGCGCTCGGTACGCGTCGAAGTCTGGCGTTTTCCGGAGCAGGCCGGCGGCGGACCCGCGGTTCGCGCATCGGAAAAGTCCTGCCCCTGAATGACCGGACGCTGCGGCGAACCGCCTCAGGGTGCTCCGCTGCCCGGATCCGGCCCGGTGGCGCGCCCGGCCCGGCGCAGCCGGAACAGCGCGGCACGCGCCAGGAAAACCACTGCCACCGGCGCACCGATCGGCAACAGGACGACGATCACCCAGGGCTGGACCGACAGACTGTGGCCGGTGGCCGTGAACCAGACGAGGGATGCCGCGGCGATCGACCAGGTGCCCAGCGTGTAGGGCAGCGCAGCCGGATGCGCGCGCAGGAAGAAGTACGGAAAGCGCAACAGGCCGATGGCACCGATCACGCAAAACGCGGCGCCGCCCAGCAGCAGCACGGACACGGCGAGATCGACCCAGAAAGGCGTCTGCGCAGTCATTCGATGATCTCGCCGCGAAACAGGAACTTGCCGAGCACGGCCGTGCTCACATAGCCGAACAGGGCGATGATCAGCGCGGCCTCGAAATACATCGTGCCGCCGGAACGCAGTCCGAGCACCAGCATCATCAGCATCGCAACGACATACAGGTAATCGAGCGCCAGTACCCGATCCTGCGCGCTCGGGCCACGCAGCAGACGCACCAGAGCCAGAGCCATCGCGAGCGCGAGCATCAGCAGCGCACCCAGCGACGCGGCATGCAACAGCGGACTCATTCGAAGATCTCCTTCAGCGGCCATTCGTAACGGCGCTTGTACCGCGCAATGAACGCCGGCACTGCGTCCTCCTCGATATCGAAGACGTGCAGCAGATACCAGCTGCCATCGCCTGCCAGTTCGGTCCAGACCGTACCGGGAATCACCGTCGTGATCGTCGCCAGTGCGGCAATCGCATGCGGATCGGACAGGTCCAGCGGCAGGCGCACGAAACGTCCCGGTGGCAGGCGGCCCGGGGCGCGCAGGCAGCCGCGCGCGACGAGGATGCCCGAGACGACGACGTCGCCGCCGACACGCAGGATCAGGCGTATCAGGGTACCCGGGCGCCGGATGCGGAACGACTGCGGCCGCAATGGCGCCGCCAGCAACGGAACCACCACGGCGACGATCGCCGCCAGCAGCAGATGCCCGATGCTCGTCGAGCGGGCGAGCACGAGCCAGAGCACCAGCAGTGACAGGCTGAGCAGTGGCGCCGGCAACAGCCTCTTCATGGCCGGCGCACCGGTTGCGCGCCCAGCACGGCAGCAACGTAGGCAGCCGGATCGTGCAGCCCCTGTACGGTCGAGGTGGCGTAACGCATCACCGGCTCGGCGCGGAAGGTGAGAACGGCAC
>DAIUFU010000223.1:0-2569 GCA_036844405.1 Burkholderiaceae bacterium
AGGTCGGTTTCGCAGCCGGAATCCTCAGCATAGTCGAGATCGAGCATCGGCCTCGCGCCGACAATCCCCACGGAAACCGCGGCCACGTGATCCCGCACCGGATTCGCCTCGATCGCACCCTCGGCCAGCAGATGCGAAACGGCATCGTGCGCGGCGACGAACGCACCGGTGATCGCGGCCGTACGCGTGCCGCCGTCGGCCTGCAGGACATCACAGTCCAGTGTGATCGTGCGTTCACCGAGGCGCCGCAGATCGAACACGGCGCGCAGGCTGCGTCCGATGAGACGCTGGATTTCCTGCGTCCGGCCGCTTTGCCTGCCGCGGGCCGCTTCCCGGTCGCCGCGCGTATGGGTTGCACGCGGCAACATGCCGTATTCGGCCGTCAGCCAGCCGCGGCCGGCGCCGCGCAGAAACGACGGCACCTTGTTCTCGACGCTGGCGGTACACAGCACCCGCGTCTGGCCAAAGCTGCACAGCACCGAGCCCTCGGCGTAGCGGGTGAAATGGCGCTCGAGACGGATCGGGCGCAATGCATCGAATGCGCGCCCGTCGGCGCGGCCGGTTTCCTGATTTTGTGACACGGATTTCCTTCTCTCCAGGGGCCCGCCGTTGCGCGCGACCCGTCAGAACCTGCACCATCATCCGCGCCCGGAACGCCTGCCGGGAAGTGTCCGGGCGTGAATGAGGGCTTTGCGCGGCCACCCGGCGGATGTCAGTCCGCTCCGATGCGCAGCATCCGGCGGCGAAGCCCACCAATTCTGCTGCCTGCCCCTTCCCCGCCGGAAACTTCCCGTGGCGGTGTCGTCGAACCTGGCACCAGCCTGGCGAGGCTGTTCGCGCTGACGAGCCTGCGCGCCGGCGCAAGCCCTTCCCAGTTCATCGCCAGCACGGTCGCATTATCCGCCGTGGCGCCGGCACGCACGACCGCCTCGTTCACGACCAGCGGCACGGCATCGGGCACCGGTGCGCCGGAAAGACAGGCCACCAGCGTGTCTTCGTCCATGGCCGACCAGACCCCGTCCGTGCACAGCATCAGGGTATCGTCGGTACACAGCGCGACGTCGCCGCCCAGATCGATCACCGGTTCGAACGGAGACCCCAGGCAGTTCAGCACCTTGTTGCGCTCGGGATGCGTCTCGGCTTCGAACTCGTCGATCTGGCCGAGATCGAGCAGATTCTGGATTTTCGAATGATCATACGTACGCGCACGCAGACGAGCCTTGCGGATCCAGTACAGGCGTGAGTCGCCCGCATGCGCCCACCATGCGCGGCCGGTCTGCACGACGCAGGCAACGATCGTCGTGCGCGGTGTCTCGGGCAGACCGCGCTGGAGTGCGAAATGCAGCAGTTCACGATGTGCCAGGCGCAGCGCGCGGTCGAGAAATGCCGGCGGATCTTCCAGCGCCGGGCGCGCCTCGACGTGGAAACACGCGGCAATCGCCTGCACCGCGAGGTGCGACGCGACATCGCCGTGCAGATGTCCTCCCATCCCGTCGGCCACCAGCATCAGCAGGCTCTCGCGCGTATAGCAAAAGCCCATGCGGTCCTGGTTCATCGCACGCGCGCCGCGATTCGAGTCCTGGTAGATCGAGAAGCGCATGGTTCAGACGCCGCGATACGGCAGGAAGTGTCTGCGATCGACGATCGCCAACGCCCCGGGGGCCAGCGTGCGCGCTGCAGCACTCACTTTGATCACCCGTGCCGATCCGTGACGAACCGCTCGGACCCGCTGTCGCGCTGCGGGCTCTGTCGTTGCGGACCCATCTGGGTGGTGCGCCGCAGCAGGGTTCCGCGAAAAAGCGTCCGGCCCGCCAGCGACCCGGCACCCAGGGTATCGAGCCAGCGACCCAGTGTCGTGGTCGGACGTGCTTCGTCCTGCGGCGCCTCGATGAAGCGCATTGCGCGCTGCAGGGCAAAGACACTCTGCGGACGTTCGAGGATGTCCAGTTTCAGACACCAGTGGACGAGATCGAGCAGGGCCTGCGAGTAGACCGGCGCCAGCGCATCGAGCGCCTGCGGAATCGGATCATTCAGTTCACGTTCGTCAGCCGGCGGCGGCGGCCGGCCCGCCAGACAGGCGTACAGGCTCGCTCCCAGGCCGTAGACGTCGGTCCACGGGCCAAGTCGCTTGCCCCGTCGATACAGTTCGGGAGCAGCGAAACCGGGCGTGTACATGGGGAACAGACGCGCTGGCTGAACATCGAGCGTGCGGCGTGCGGCGCCGAAATCGAGCAGCAATGCGGTGCCGTCCATGCGCAGATAGATGTTCGCCGGCTTGAGGTCCAGATGCAGCAGACGGTTTGCATGGACCTCGCGCAAACCGCTCATTACCTGATGAAAGACGTGCAGCACATACCCTTCCGGCAGCACGCGCCCGCTGCTGCGTACACGCCGGTTGCGCCGACGCAACACCAGTTCCTGGAGACTGCGTCCACGCTCCCAGGCCATGACCAGATAGACGGTGTCATAGGCGCGAAAGAAGTTCAGCACCCGCACGATATTGGGGTGGTCGATGCGCGCCAGCGCCCGGCCCTCGTCGAAGAAACACTGCAGGCCGTTGCGGTACGTC
>DAIUFU010000224.1:0-2473 GCA_036844405.1 Burkholderiaceae bacterium
GAACCGGCCCAGCCCGATTTCAACCAGGGTATCGGCGCGGCGAAGAAGAAAAAGCGCTTCCAGACCCATGCGCTGCGCAAGCGCGGGACCGTCGACCGCACCCGCGACCAGCAGTGCAGTGGCCCAGGCATCGGCACTCATGCAATCGGGCGCGAGCACCGTCACCGAAGCCAGATCATTGTGAACGGGTGCTGCCCGGCGTGCGTCCATCGTGTGCGACAGGCGGACGGCGCCCACGTGCACCGAGCGCCGGTAGTCGCCCGAGGTGGCCGCCGCGAGATCGGCCAGTTCGATGACGCCGTGTGCGGCGCGAACGCCGAATCGCGGACTTTCGAGTGCCACGGCCCAGGCCTCTCCGCTGGCCTGCGTGCCGCAGGCCCTGAGTTCGCCGTCGAGCGCGACCAGCGCATGCTCGATGCCATAGTCACGGACAACCGTTGCCATCCGGTCGACGCCGTAGCCCTTGGCGATGGCACAAAGATCGAGCACGATCGGCGCGTGCTTGCGCACTCGTCCCGCCTTCGCATCCAGTTCGAGCACTTCGTGCGCAGCCCGCCCGGGCATGGATGCAACTGCCCGGATGGCGACCGGGTCGGGAACGTCACGGACGGCGCCGAAACCCCAGGCATTGACGAGAGCACCGACACCGGGATCGAAAGCCCCGCCGCTCCGACGCGAGACTTCGAGTGCGCGCTCCAGGACCGCGACCATCTCCTCCGGCAGATCGATCCACTGATTCCCGGCCGCCCGGTTCAGGCGTGACAGATCGCTGTCCGCCTTCCATGGAGACATCTGCCGGTCAACACGCTCGACCGCCGCCGCCAGCGAACACTCGAGCGCCTGCACGTCGCCTTGCGGATCGACATCGCAGGAAACCGACCAGCGTGTACCCATCGTCGGGCCGTTCAACCGTGCGCGCACCAATCGGCAGCGGTCATCCGTTTGCGTGCATTCCATGGCGTCAGAAAACATCTTCTGCATACCGCCCTTCCCTCTTGAGTTGCCGTACGCTCAGGCCGAGTGCCGCCAGGATGGCGTCGAATGCCTCGGCCACGGCGCCGGCCATCGGCCGGCTGCCACACACGCGCACGATGGCACCGCCGGCGATCAGGTCGCGCACCCGCGCCGCATCCCGGCGCAGTTCGTCCTGGACATATCCGCCGCCGCGAATGCGTGAGAAAGCGGTTTTCAGGCTTGCCAGACGCCCGTCACCGAGCCAGCGCTCGAGTTCGGGCCGGAAATAGAAGTCGCGCGCCGGATCACGCGCACCAAAATACAGATGCATCGGTGCGTGGCGCACGTTACGGCGGATGAAACCGGCCAGCGGCGCCACTCCGGTGCCGGCTCCGATCAGTAGCACCGGGTTGCGCGACTCGCGCAGCGTGAACGACGGATTCACGCGGATGAAGGCGCGTACCGTGTCGCCCGGTTGCAGTGCATGAAGATGAGTCGAGCAAAGTCCCCCTTCGAGTCGGCGCACGCAAATCTCGAGGAAGCCGTCGTCCGAACCAGAGGCCAGCGAGTACAGGCGCGGCACGGTGGACCCCGGGGGCACGATTCCGACCAGGTCACCGGCGGCGAAACGACCGGGACCATGCCCGATCCAGCGTTCGCGCCAGCTTGTCACCGGCAGATCAAAACGCAGGATGGCGACCGGCACGCCCGGATAGTCCTGCCGCGAGCGCAGTCGCAGTGATCTCGTCGGCGGCACGCGCGGCCTGTAATCAAGTGTCAGCGGCTCATCGAGTCTCTGCGCCAATGCATTGCCCCAGCGTGCAAACTGCTGTGGCGACTGCTGATGAATGCGTTCGAGCGGCACCAACTGCGGCCAGCCTTTTTCCCGCACCACGCGCTCGAGCGCTTCGGCGTACGCGCAAAACGCCGGGAACTGTCGGTCGCCAAAGCCCAGAACGGTGACCGAAACATCGCCAGCCGGGTGTCTGGCAATACGTTCAAGCGCGTGCGTCGCGTGTGCCGGCGCCTGGCCGTCGCCGTAGGTGGCCGCCAGCAAAAAGACATGACGAGCGCCCGGCCCGACCTGGAAATGCTCCAGACTCGCGGCATGCACCCGATGTCCGCTGCGCGCGAACGCCTCATGCAACGCCCGGGCAAACTCCCGGGTGCTGCCGTTTTCACTGGCCACGAAAATCAGGATATCAGCGTCGCGCAGGGCGCTCTGGTTCGCCAGTTTCGGCGTACGCCGCCGTGCCTGCCACCAGAGGATCAGTCCAGTCGCCCAGAAAAGCGGGACGGCCGCCGCAGCCAGGGCGAGCACCACAGCCCAGATCCAGGCACCCTCGCCGGTGTGCAGCATCCGGACCCAGTCCCCGATTCGCTGCGATGCCGGCGCCGGCTCGCGCGCAAGGGTCTCTCCACTGCGTCGATCGATCCAGGCGCGACCGTCGGCCATCGTCACGCGCCAGGTATCCGCCGGATCATCGTCATAGGGCAGGTTGATCCGGCGCAAATCGTT
>DAIUFU010000225.1:0-2377 GCA_036844405.1 Burkholderiaceae bacterium
CCGGCCGGCGTCGACATGACGCGCATGAAAATCGAGTTCCTGCATGACTGGAACCGCACGCACCCGCTGTCGCGGCGCGACCGCCTGCTCGCGTGGTTGCCGCGCTACGCCCGTCATGCGGCACGCTGGCGTGGACTGCTGCATCTGCGCGACCTCGTTCCCGGGCTGCCCTGGCTGACCGAACGCTGGCTGGGTCTGTCGGCGCGCCGGCCGCTGCCCCGCTTGCGCGCAGACCCGTTCAGCCGGGATACCTGTATCGACGAGCCGGTCGGAACAGACGTGAATGAAGGCACGAAGCGGCCCGCCGACACGCCGACAAGCCCCGGAAACCGCCCGTCAACTTCGGCAGCCGCTGCGCACGAAGTGGTGCTCTGGGTCGACACGTTCAACAACTGGTTCGAGCCGGACAATCTGCGCGCCGCCCGAACCGTGTTGCGTGCCGCCGGATACCGCGTGCGGATTGTGCGTGCCCTGCCCGGGCAGGATCCGCGCCGTCCGCTGTGCTGCGGGAGCACTTTCCTGTCTCGCGGACTGGTCGATGAAGCCCGCGTCGAAGCGCAGCGCACGCTGGCTGCGCTGGCGCCGTGGGTCGAGCGCGACGTCCCGGTGATCGGACTCGAACCGGCCTGTCTGCTGACGATGCGCGATGAATTCCTGGCGCTCGGCCTGGGCACGATCGCGGCGAAGCTGGCCACCAATGCCTGGCTGCTCGAGGAATTCCTCGTGCGCGAGCATCAGGCCGGCCGTCTGGCCGTCAAGTGGCATGCGCCCGGTCACGACGAAGTGCTGCTGCACGGGCACTGCCATCAGAAGGCCTTCGATGCCATGCCGGCTGTGCACACGGTGCTTGGCTGGATTCCGGGTCTGACGGTACACGAGGTCGAAGGCAGTTGCTGCGGCATGTCGGGCGGCTTCGGCTACGACGCCCGCCACCACGATCTGTCGATGCAGATGGGCGAACTGACGCTGCTGCCGGCAGTCCGGCAGGCATCGGATCGCGCGTTGATCGTTACCGACGGCAGCGCCTGCCGATGCCAGATCCGCGACGGCGCGCAACGTGAGGCCGTGCACGTCGCCCGGGTTCTTCAGCAGGCACTGGAACCGCAAGCCGCGTCTTTGGCAGTATCAACCGCGAAGATGAACCGGGGCGGGTGACGCCTCAAAGGCAAAAGACAGGCGCGCCGGATAGCTGCGCCCGCTCTCAGGTTTCCGCGCTGCTGCCCAGCTCACCGGCGATATAGCGCTGGCGCCAAGTCTCGAACGGTACCGAATCGGCCGCCTCGATGGTTTCCTGGGCCGCGAGCGACGCCCGCACGGCCGCCTGCTGGCGTGCATCGGCCTGCGCATCCAGCGGGCGGGCGAGCAGTTCGTCCCGGTGTGCCAGCGAACGGGCCAGCGCGAATCCGCGAAACGAACCTTCGCCACTCGATCGGACCCAGTCGAGCTGCCGGGCCGACGGCGTCTGCCCGGCGTCGGCCAGTGCGCGTCGGGCCGACGCGAGTGCGTCTCCGTGCGGCGTCGGCGAGGCCGGCTGCGCAGCCGCTTCCTGCACCAGCGCGGCATCCAGCGCAGCGGCAATCGGTTCGCAGTCGTCGAGCAGTGCCTCGCCCCACTCGCGCAAGGCCCGCTGATGACCGTTTTCATCGAGCATCAGTCCCGGTTCACGGCCATATTGCGCGACGCGATACTGATTACGCGAAATCGCTGCGATCTGCTGCGGCGTGTCCGGAGCGCTGTCGGCCAGCAGGCAATGCAGCAGGAAAACGTCGAGGAAATGCATCGTCGACACGCCGATACCCACCGGCTCGAACGGATCGATGTCGAGGCAGCGCACTTCGATGTATTCGACTCCTCGTTCGCCCAGTGCGCGCAACGGCCGCTCGCCCGGGCGGATACTGCGCTTCGGGCGGATCGTCCCGTAGAACTCGTTCTCGATCTGCAACAGTGTCGTCGCCAGCTGGCGATAGCGGCCATCGGCATCATGAACGCCAATCGCCTCATAGGCCGGCCACGGTTCGGAGAGTGCTTTCGACAGCGATGCAGCGTAACTCTCCAGGCAGTTGAAGCTCACCGCCAGCGATGCCTGTGCATCGCTCTGGTAGCCAAGCGGTCCCATGCGCAGCGAGGTCGCATGCGGCAGACCCAGGGTGCCTGATCCGAGCCACTGCAGGCCATGCTCCTGGCCGTCCAGAAAACTTCCGCAGATCGCCGGTGAAGCGCCGAACAAATACAGCAGCAGCCACGAATGCCGGCGGAAATTGCGGATCAGACCGAAATATTTTTCATCGCGGTAATCGCGATCCGAACCGGGAATCCCGTCGGCGCGCTGCAATGCCGCCCAGGCCGCTTCGGGCAGTGAAAAGTTGTAATGGATGCC
>DAIUFU010000226.1:0-2121 GCA_036844405.1 Burkholderiaceae bacterium
CCACCGCATGGTGGATTTACGCCCGCGACACGCTCGCGGGCTTTTTTTTTGGTGTGCGCCAGGCACGGGCGTGTCCGCCGAGGGACGGAACCGTTCGCATGGTGGTGTGTGGGCCGATGGGGCCAGTCTGTCCCTGACTGGATGTACGTCTGGTTCGGGCAGCGCGTCTGCCGGCCGCATCGCGTACGATGCACCCACCTGTGGCTAACCGACACGCTGGACCATGAATGGCTCGCGCATCGAGATCATTGCGCCGTCAGGGGCGCTCCTGTCACCGGAGCGCTTCATGCGGGCGCTCGACTTCCTGCGCGCGCACGGCCACGAGGTTCGCTGCCAGGTGCCGGCACAGCCCTGGCAGCGTTTCTCCGCGCCCGATGACGAGCGCCTCGCGCAGATCGAGCGCGCTGCGCGCCGGCGCGACATCGATGCCGTGATGATCACGCGCGGCGGGTACGGATTGTCCCGTCTGCTCGATCGCATCGACTGGGAGCAGGTCGCCGCATCGGCGGCGTCGGGTGTACGCTGGGTCGGCTACAGCGATTTCACGGCTTTCCAGCTTGCGCTGCTGGCGCGTGCCGATGCCGTGTCCTTTGCCGGACCGGGGGTGAGCGGAGATTTCGGCGTCGACGTGCCGGACGCCCTGATGCTCGAATCCTTCGATGCCTTGCTGCACGGCCAGCTGCTGCCAGTGCACTGGCCGCGCCCTGCAACGGTAGCGGACACACCGGGTCGCCGGATTGCGGTCGACGGCGTTCTGTGGGGCGGCAACCTGTCGCTGGTCGCCGCCGCCGTCGGCACGCCGTATCTGCCGCGGCCGGAGGCCGGCATCCTGTTTCTCGAAGATGTCGGTGAACACCCGTATCGCATCGAGCGCATGCTCCACCAGCTGTATCACGCCGGCGTGCTGGGGGCGCAACGCGCCATCGTCCTGGGCAGTTTCACCGAGTGGAAGCCGGCGGCGCACGACGGCGGCTACGATCTGGCGGCCGTTGTCGATTATTTTCGCCAGCGGCTTGCGGCACCGATCATCACTGGCCTGCCGTTCGGTCACGTGCCGCGCAAGGTCGTGCTCGGCGTCGGTGTGCGCTACCGACTGGAAGAAGCCGGCACCGACTGGCTGCTGACTCCGCTCGAGCCCGATGTCGGCGCAGCCGCCGGAAAGCCCTTCCGCTGACGGGCTGCCGGCCGCTTTCTGTCGGTCGCCTTCTGTCGGCCCGACTCGGGACGTCAGCGGCCGGAAGACTGTTCTCGCCGCCAGACTCTTCCGCTTCGAATCTTTCTACCGCATCGACTCCAGGCCCGCAAACCAGCGCTTCACCAGCCGCACCCAGAATGCGGCGCCCGGCGCGAGCAGATCGTCGTTGAAGTCGTAGTTCGGATTGTGCAGCGTGCACGGGCCGTCACCATGGCCGCTGGCACGATGAGCACCGTCACCGTTGCCGATCATCAGGTAGCAGCCGGGCCTTTCCTGCAGGAAGTAGGCGAAATCCTCGGCGCCCATCGTCGGCTGAAACGGGTGCACGCGTTCGGCGCCGACGAGTTCGTGCAGCACCTGCCGGCAGAAGTCCGTTTCGCGTTCGTGGTTGATGGTCGGCGGATAGTTGCGCGTGAAGACGGTTTCTCCCGTGCAATCGAAGGCGTGCGCCGTGTGCTCGACGATCGCGCGCATGCGTGTTTCGATCAGGTCGATCGCCTCGGTCGTGAAGGTGCGCACGGTGCCCTGGATGGTTGCCGTGTCCGGTACGACGTTGGTCGCCTCGCCTGCCTGGATCATCGTTACCGACAGCACCGCTGCTTCCAGCGGATTGCGGTTGCGGCTGATGATGGTCTGCAGCCCCTGCACGATCTGGCACGCCACCGGCACCGGATCAGCCGCCTCGTCGGGCATGGCGGCATGCGAGCCGCGGCCGCGCACGGTGATGAGAAATTCGTTTGACGAGGCCATGACCGGCCCGGCGCGCAATGCGAAGTCACCCGCAGGCAGGCCCGGCCAGTTGTGCATGCCGAAGACCGCCGCCATCGGGAACTGCTCGAGCAGGCCGTCGCGGATCATTGCGTGCGCGCCGCCGCCGCCTTCCTCGGCCGGCTGGAAAATGAGATGAACCGTGCCGTCGAAGTCGG
>DAIUFU010000227.1:0-2077 GCA_036844405.1 Burkholderiaceae bacterium
GCGCATCGCCTGCGCGGCAAGCACAAGCCGGAATTCACCCCGCACGTCGATACCGGCGATTTCATCGTGGTCGTCAACGCCGCCCGCCTGCGCGTCACCGGCAACAAGACGGAAGACAAGATCTACTACCGGCACACCGGCTACCCGGGTGGCATCCGCCTGCGCACGTTCCGGCAGATGCAGGAACAGCATCCGGGCCGTGCGCTGGAAAAGGCGGTCAAGGGCATGCTGCCGCGCGGGCCGCTCGGCTACGCGATGATCCGCAAGCTCAAGGTGTACGGAAACGCGACCCACCCGCACACGGCGCAGCAACCCAAGGTTCTGGAGATCTGATCCGATGATCGGCGAATACAACTACGGCACCGGCCGACGCAAGACCTCCGTCGCCCGCGTCTTTCTCAAGCGCGGTACCGGACGCATCGTCGTCAACGGCCGTCCGATGGACGATTATTTCGCGCGTGAAACCGGGCGCATGATCGCGCGCCAGCCGTTGACCCTGACGCAGCATCTGGAGTCTTTCGACATCCAGGTCAATGTGCACGGTGGCGGCGAGTCGGGTCAGGCGGGTGCCGTGCGTCACGGCATCACGCGTGCGCTGATCGACTATGACGAGACCCTCAAGCCGGCCCTGTCAGCCGCCGGACTCGTGACGCGCGATGCGCGCGAAGTCGAGCGCAAGAAGGTCGGCTTCCACAAGGCACGCCGGCGCAAGCAGTTCTCGAAGCGCTGATCCGTCGGTCCCGGCGGTTCCTGCGTCCGGGCATCCGGATGCCAGGCCCGGATGCCACGATCCCGAGACAATGGTCGCCGGGGGTCATGGATCCGGGCTTTTTCATGTGGGAGGGTACGGATGATCAAAGTGGGAATCGTCGGCGGTACCGGGTACACCGGCGTCGAACTGCTGCGCCTGCTGTCACAGCATCCGCACGTCGAACTGGTCGCGATCACGTCGCGCAAGGAAAGCGGCATGCCGGTGGCCGACATGTTTCCGTCGTTGCGCGGCCGGGTCGACCTCGCCTTCACCGAGCCCGCGGTCGCGACGCTGGCGCGCTGCGACGTCGTCTTTTTTGCTACGCCGCACGGCGTGGCCATGGCGCAGGCACCTGAACTGCTCGCCGCCGGCGTGCGCCTGATCGATCTGGCCGCCGACTTCCGCCTGAAGGACACGGCCGAGTTCGAGCGCTGGTACAAGCTGCCGCATGCCTGTCCCGACGTGCTCGCCGAAGCCGTCTACGGCCTGCCCGAGGTCAACCGCGCAGCCATTCGCGAGGCGCGCGTCATCGGGCTGCCGGGCTGCTATCCGACCTCGGTGCAACTCGGTTTCCTGCCGGTGCTCGAAGCCTCGGCGGTGGCTGCTGCCGGCGGTGATCTGGTCGACGCCGCCAGCCTCGTGGCCGACTGCAAGTCGGGCGCCTCCGGGGCCGGTCGCAAGGCGGACGTGGGCACGCTGCTGGCCGAGGCGGGAGACAATTTCCGCGCCTATTCGGTGAGTGGCCACCGCCATCAGCCCGAAATCCGGCAGGGTCTCGAAGCGGTCGCCGGCAAGCCGGTCAGCCTGCTGTTCACGCCGCACCTGGTACCGATGATCCGCGGCATCTTCTCGACGCTGTATGCGCGCGTCACGCCACGGGGCCGCGATTTCGATTTTCAGGGCCTGTACGAGCGACGCTATGCCGACGAGCCGTTCGTCGACGTCCTGCCGCCGGGATCGGCACCCGAGACGCGCTCGGTGCGGGCATCGAATTTCGTGCGCATCGCCGTACACCGGCCGGCCGGCAGCGACTGGCTGATGGTGCTCGTCGTCGAGGACAATCTCGTCAAGGGGGCGTCCGGGCAGGGCGTGCAGGTGATGAACCTGATGTTCGGCCTGCCGGAAGATACCGGCCTGACCCAGGTGCCGGTGCTGCCGTAGCGATTCTGCGCCGTCTTCGGGTGCCGCAGCGGCCTTCTCCCCTACAATAGGTGCAAACGGAGGGTTCTCATGGAAGCAGTTGCCGAAACAATGGATCCGCTCGTGTTCACTGACGCGGCGGCGAGCAAGGTGAGAGCGCTGATCGAGGAAGAAGGCGATCCCGGC
>DAIUFU010000228.1:0-2057 GCA_036844405.1 Burkholderiaceae bacterium
CGTAGTAGGAAACGAAGTACTCGACCGCGTTGTTCGGGAAGAACTCGCGCATCTCGGCGTACAGCTGCGCCGCCAGCGTCTTGTTCGGCGCCAGCACCAGCGCCGGACGACCCAGGCGCGCGATGACATTGGCCATCGTCCAGGTCTTGCCCGAACCGGTCACGCCCAGCAGCGTCTGGAAACTGAGGCCGTCGCGCACGCCCTCGACGAGCGCGTCGATTGCCTGCGGCTGATCGCCCGCCGGGGCGAAAGGCTGCAGCAACTGGTACGGGCTGTCGGGAAACCGGAGCAGCTCCGGCGTGGGAAAGGGTGCGGCCATGCGCGAATGAATCCGGATCGATGAAATTGGGCTGCGTGCTAGACTGCTCTGCTGGTTGCGCTGTAACGACGCCCGACCCGTGGCGGGCTACCGCCAACAGGCTGATGCGGGCCGACAGGACTCGACAGACGCCCTACACCGACGACACAGACGACCGTACCGCTGCTGCGGACGACTCCTGCTGCCAATGTCCGACGAGCACTCGCATTGCGGTGCACCATCTCATGACCCGATGCCCGCACCGCCTTCGTCCCGGCAGGCGCCCGCTTCCGGGACGACACCTGATGGACCGTCTGTCGACGACGCTTTCCGCTGTCGATGCAAGTCAGTCATTATCGGCGCCAAGCGCGTAAAAATCCAGCCTTGACGTTGATTTATGTTGCAGCGCATCGAAAAGAATTGAACAATCGATACGCTTTTCTCCATGAATCCCATCCCAGCCCGCGCATCATGAGCTCATCCCTGTTTTCCGCCGTCGAAATGGCGCCCCGGGACCCGATCCTGGGCCTGACCGAAGCGTTCAACAACGACCCGCGTCCGGTCAAGGTCAATCTCGGCGTCGGCATCTATTACGACGATCACGGCCGCATCCCGCTGCTGGACGCCGTGCGTCGGGCCGAGCGCGCCCGTCTGGAGGCTGCCCCGGCGCGCGGGTACCAGCCGATCGACGGTTTCGGCGGCTACAACCAGGCCGTTCGCGAACTGGTTTTTGGCCCGGACTCACCGCTGCTGGCGGCCGGGCGGGTCGCCACCTTCGAAGCACTGGGCGGCACCGGAGCGCTGCGCATCGGGGCCGACTTCCTGCGCCGTCTCACACCGCAGGCCGGCGTCTGGATCAGCGATCCGAGCTGGGAGAACCACCGCGCGCTGTTCGAAGCCGCCGGCTTCGACGTGCACAGCTATCCGTACTATGACCCGGCCACACACGGCCTGCGTCTCGAAGCCATGCTCGCCGCCCTGCGCGCCTTGCCCGCCGGCTCGATCGTCGTGCTGCACGCCTGCTGCCACAACCCGACCGGCGTCGATCCGGATGCGGCGCAGTGGGACGAGATCATCGCCACCGTCCGTGCCGCCGGCCTGACGCCGTTTCTCGACCTGGCCTACCAGGGCTTCGCCACCGGCATCGAGGAAGATGCGCTGGCGGTGCGCAAATTCGCCGCCTCCGGCCTGCCCTTTCTGGTCTCGAGTTCGTTCTCGAAATCGTTCTCGCTGTACGGCGAGCGCGTCGGTGCCCTGTCGATCGTCACCGCCGACGCCGACGAGACGGCGCGGGTGACCAGCCAGGTCAAGCGCGTGATCCGCACCAACTATTCGAATCCACCGACTCATGGCGGTGCGATCGTCGCGGCGATCCTGTCGGATCCCGAACTGCGCGCGTCCTGGGAAAGTGAACTGGCCGGCATGCGCGAGCGCATCCGTGCGATGCGCGGCGGCCTCGTCGAGCGCCTGCGCGCCAACGGCATCGAGCAGGATTTCTCCTTTGTCGAGCGTCAGCGCGGCATGTTCTCGTACTCGGGCCTGAACCCCGACCAGGTCGAGCGCCTGCGCACGGAATCCGCCATCTACGCCGTCGGCACCGGGCGCATCTGCCTGGCGGCGCTGAACAGCGGCAACCTCGACCAGGTGGCGCAGGCCATCGCGGCGGTCATTCGCGGCTGAAATCCTGTGTATAATGTCGGGCTCTTCCCCGATAGCTCAGTCGGTAGAGCGACGGACTGTTAATCCGCAGGTCCCTGGT
>DAIUFU010000229.1:0-1941 GCA_036844405.1 Burkholderiaceae bacterium
GCCACCGGATGCGAATCGATGCGCACCTCGGTGAAATAGCCGAGCCGGTCGATGCGCTCGCGCGACAGGCGGATCTTCTCGGCGTCATACCAGGCATCCTCGAACTGGCGCATCTCGCGCCGGATCACCTCGTCGCGCGTGCGCAGATTGCCGGCGATGTCGATGCGGCGTACGTAGACGCGCCGGCCCGGATCGATCAGGATGTCGAAGGCGACCTTGCCATCATCCCGGTCCACATCCGGGACGGCATTGACGTTGGCAAACGCATAGCCGAGGGCACCGAGCCGCTCCGAGATGCGGTTGGTCGACTCGCTCAGCCTGCTGCCGGAGAAGACACTGCCCGGCTTCAGTTCGACCAGCCGGGCAAATTCGTCCTCGCGCCCGAGCAGTTCGCCGCCAAAGCGGATCTCCGACACGTGGAACTGCTCACCCTCGTGCATGCCGATCGTGATCTCGACGTCTTCCTTGTCGGGCGAGATCGCCACCTGCGTCGAGTCGATGGTGAATTCGAGATAGCCCCGATCGAGATAGAACGAGCGCAGCGACTCGAGATCCCCGGCCAGTTTCTCCCGCGCGTACTGGTCGTTCTTCGAATACCAGGTGAACCAGCCCGGGGTGCTCAGACGCATTTCGTCGAGCAGGCGCTTGTCGCTGAAATGGCGGTTGCCGACGAAGCGGATCGACGTGATGCGCGCGTTCTGGCCTTCCTCGACCGCCAGCGTGATGCCGACGCGGTTGCGCTCGAGCGGCGTCACCGTCGACGTCACCTTGACGCCGTATTTTCCGCGCGCCAGATACTGGCGCTTGAGTTCCTGCTCGGCGCGCTCCAGTACCGCGCGATCGAAAATGCGCGACTCGGCCAGGCCCTGGTCGCGCATCGCCTTGCGCAGCGTGTCCTTGTCGAATTCCTTCGTGCCGGTGATGTCGACCGATGCGATCGCCGGTCGTTCCTCGACGTGAACGATCAGCACGCCGTCGTCCACTTCCAGGCGCACATCGCGAAAGAAGCCGGTGGCAAACAACGCCTTGACGGCATCGCTCGCCTTCTCGTCGGTCATGGTGTCGCCGACGTGCACCGGCAGATAGCCGAAGACGGTGCCCGGCTCGATCCGCTGGATGCCCTCGACCCGGATATCGCGGATCACGAACGCTTCGAAAGCGCCCGCTCCGATCGGCAGCAGCGCAAGCACCAGCATTGCCAGCGCCCAGCGCACCGCACCCGGCTTGCGCCCCGGTCGGCGTCGAGCGACTCGCATTCGTTCAGGAACCGATCAGCCGAGTGAAGTCATTGAACAGGGCGACAGCCATCATCATCATGATCACTGCCAGTCCCGCTTTCTGGGTTATCGCCATGAAACGCTCCGACAACGGCCTGCCGCGCAGCGCTTCGAGCGCGTAATATACCAAATGCCCGCCGTCGAGAACCGGAATCGGCAGCAGGTTCAGCACACCCAGGCTGATGCTGATCAAGGCCAGGAAACTGGCATAGGCGGCCCAGCCGACGCGCACGGTCTGACCGGCCAGATCAGCAATCGTCACCGGCCCGCTCAGATGACGCACCGACAGTCCGCCGGTGACCATCTTGCCGAGCATGCGCAACGAGAACGCGGTCATCTCCCAGGTCTGCCGCACCCCGTAGCCAACCGATTCGAGCGCTCCGGTGCGCACCGCCTGCATTTCGACCTGATCCATCAGGCCGGCGCCGATGCGGCCCGTACCCTGCTCCAGCCGCGGCGTGACGCCCAGGGTGATCTCGGCACCGTCGCGCAGCACCAGGAACGACAGGCGCTGACCGGCGCCGGACTGCACCTGCTCGATCACCTGCGTCGAACGATGGATCGGCACGCCGTCGATCATGCGGATCAGATCGCCGGCACGCAGACCGTCCTCCTGTGCGGCGGCGCCGTCCACGACGTTGCCGATGACGACGTCGGCCGGTGC
>DAIUFU010000230.1:0-1861 GCA_036844405.1 Burkholderiaceae bacterium
AGCAGTATTCGACGCTCTTCTCGGCAAAAAGCGGTGATTTCAGCGAACTGGCCCAACTGCAGTGGTGGATGGTTCCGCTCAACAGCCCGTCGATCACGGATTTCGCGCAGGTCGACAATATCGAGGCCAGAGGCATGAACAAGGTCATCTCGCCGGCGGCCCGCGCCGGCGAGATGATTCTCGTGCACTGGTGGCTGGATCGGACCTCGGACGCCTGGCTGTACTTCCCCGGACAGCGCCGCGTGCGCCGTGCACCGTCCTTCGCCTACGACAATCCGATTCCGGGCTACGAGAACCTCGAAACCGTCGACCAGTACCCGATGTATGCGGGAGCGATGGATCGCTACGACTGGAAAATCGTCGGCAAGAAGGAACTCTACGTTCCCTACAACAGCTGGAAGCTGATCGACAAGAGCCGCAAGTACAAGGAGATCTATCTCCCCGAATACGTCAATCGCGATCTGATGCGCTACGAGCTGCACCGCGTCTGGGTCGTCGAGGCGACGCTCAAGGAGGGCATGCGCCACATCTTCCCGCGACGGGTGCTGTTCATCGACGAGGACAGCTGGACCCTGCTGCTCACCGATCTGTATGACGCCCAGGGAAAGATCTGGCGGGTACAGGAAGGCAGCGTCTGGGTCGCTCCCGAAATTCCGGCCTGTGTCAGCCAGGAATTCGTCGGCTATGACCTGAACGTCGGGCGCTACATCGTCGAGACGGCTACGCAGGAACATCCGCCGACCGACTGGCTGGCCGGACGCGAAGGCCGCGTCAACCTGAACATGTTCAGTCCGGGTGAATTGCGCCGGCGCGGCGAACGCTGATCCGTCGACCCGCAGGAGACATCCATGGGATGCCGGTGCGCCGGCATCGAAACGATTACCGGGAGACCTGTTCCATGACCAACCGATGCAGCAGCAACGACAACCAGAAACGATCGGTTCCATCCGGAATGACCGCATTGCGGCCGACACCACTGGCCGGCGCGGTAGCGACAGCAATTGCTGTCCTGGCGCTGGGTTCCTGGTCGACGCCGGCCAATGCCTTCCGCTTCGAGACCGAGTCCGTGAAGGGCAGCTTCGACTCGACGATTTCCTTCGGCATGATCCAGCGTCTGCAGAAGCCGGACCGGGGCGTCATCAGCAATGACAACGGCGGCAATGTGCCGATCTCGGGGCCGTTCAATACACGCGCCAATGCGTATTACGGTTACGTCGAAGGCAGCGGCTACGAAGCGACAGCCAATCCGGACTTCAACTATCTGCAGGCCGACGACGGCGACCTGAACTACAAGAAAGGCGATATCGTCTCGGCGGCGCTCAAGGGCACGCATGAACTGGTCGTCGAGTTGCCCGACGAATGGAGCGCGATGGTGCGCGCCACCTGGTTTCGGGACTGGCGCACGTCCCACACGCGTCGCACGCCGCTCGATCCCCGGTCGCGTTCGAAAGCCGTCGACGACTTCACCTGGCTCGACGCGTGGGTAGCCAAGGGCTTCGAGATCGGCGGCCGGCCGGCCAAGATCAAGCTGGGCAATCAGGTCATCAGCTGGGGTGAGGACATCTTCATCTACGGCGGCGTGAACGTGACCAATGCCATCAATCTGCAAAGTGCGCACGCGCCCGGCATGCAGCTGAAGGAAATCTTCCGACCGGCGCCGATGGCTTCGTTCAGCGCCGATCTGACCGACAGCCTGAGCGTCGAAGCCTATTACCAGTTCCGCTGGAACGCCTTCAAGTTCGATCCGGGCTGCACGTTCTTCTCGGTGGTCGATCTCATCGGTCCGGGCGCTGGCAATGCCTTTGCCAGCTCCTCCCTGCTTGGCCTGCCGACCAACACCATCGGTGATCTCGGCTCGATC
>DAIUFU010000231.1:0-1525 GCA_036844405.1 Burkholderiaceae bacterium
CCATCGGCTTGAGCCACATCATTTCGCCGGCCTGCCGGCAGCAGGATCCTCCACGGTCTCTTTGTCATCTGCCGGAGGAAACCCGTGGCTGCATTCGATTCCGTATCCCGCGAACTGCTCGAGAAATGCGAGTTCTTCGCCATCGTCACCCAGGGGACAGACGGGCCGCACGTGGTCGGCAACTGGGGCCATTACGCACGCAAGCTCGGCATCGACGAGGCGCGCATCGTCCTGCCGGCCGGTGGCTACCAAAAGACCGAGGAGAACCTGCAGCGCGATCCGCGCGTGCAGGTGCTGGCGGCATCGCAGGCCGTGCACGGGACGCGCAAACCCGGACAGGGCGGCGTGCTGCACGGCACCGGCAGCATCCATACCGAAGGCGAACTGGCCGAGCGTGCAAAGGCGGCCTTTCCGTGGGCGCGCGGCGCGCTGGTGATCGATTTCGAACGCTCGGCGATGCAGCTGTAAGCCTGTGACGGGCCGGACCGGCGTCCGCCAGGCGCCGCCCGGTCCCGACACCCACAAGGGCCATGCCGCAGTCTCCTGCGGCGTGCCTTGCCGCCGCGCGGTGCAACACCGCGTGCGCACGTGCCTGCGCACGCGCCGCAGCGACCACTTGCCTGATCCAGGTCAGCATCCCCTCTCCGCTTCGGCCGTAGACTATCCATCGACAGAGTCCGACGCCCGTCGGGCGTGACCGATGGCTGCATGCGTCCCGATCCACCATAGCGGAAGAGCGTGATGACCGAATCGAAAAAACCCCGTCTGACCACTGCTGCCGGCGCGCCGGTGCCCGACAACCAGAACGTGATGACAGCCGGCCCGCGTGGCCCGCAGCTGCTGCAGGACGTCTGGTTTCTGGAAAAGCTCGCGCATTTCGACCGCGAAGTCATTCCCGAGCGGCGCATGCACGCCAAGGGCTCGGCCGCGTACGGCACCTTCACCGTCACGCACGACATCACGAAATACACGCGCGCGAAACTGTTCTCGCAGATCGGCAAGAAAACGGAAGTGATTGCGCGCTTCTCGACCGTGGCCGGCGAGCGCGGCGCGGCTGATGCCGAACGCGACATCCGCGGCACGGCGATCAAGTTCTACACCGAGGAAGGCAACTGGGACCTGGTCGGCAACAACACGCCGGTCTTCTTCCTGCGCGACCCGCTCAAGTTCCCGGATCTGAACCATGCGGTCAAGCGCGATCCGCGCACGAATATGCGCAGCGCGCGCAACAACTGGGATTTCTGGTCGTCGCTGCCCGAAGCGCTGCACCAGGTGACGATCACGATGAGCGATCGCGGCATCCCGGCCAGCTACCGGCACATGCACCTGTTCGGCAGCCACACGTTCAGCCTGATCAATGCGCGGAACGAACGACACTGGGTCAAGTTCCACTTCGTCACCGAGCAGGGCATCCGCAACCTGACCGACGAGGAAGCCGAGGCACTGATCGGCAAGGACCGGGAAAGCCATCAGCGCGACCTGTTCGACGCCATCGAGCGCAAGGAGTTTCCGCGCTGGAAGCTGT